>NZ_LJHU01000028.1 GCF_001295975.1 Brevundimonas sp. AAP58
GGCCGCCGACGTCATCGCCCTGATCGAGGCCGGCAACGGCTCGGCCGCCATCACCACGGTGTCGGGCGACACCCTGACGGCTTCGCTGCGCGACGGCTCGGTCATCCTGACCGACGAGAACGGCGGCGTCGCCACGGTCGTCCAGGCCGACCTCATGGCCTCGAACGGCGTGATCCACGTCACGAACGCGGTCTCGGTTCCGCAGTAAACCCTACCGGCGGAGGGGGCTCGTCTCCTCCGCCGCCATCGGTTCAGGCCAGCGCCTGCTCCAAATCCGCCAGCAGATCGTCGAGGTCCTCGACACCGACCGACAGGCGGACCAGGTTGTCCGTGACGCCCCCAGCCTCGCGCAGCTCTTTGGGTACCGAGGCGTGGGTCATGATCGCCGGGTGGTTCACCAGGCTTTCGACGCCGCCAAGCGACTCCGCCAAGGTGAAGACCTGGAACCGCTCCAGCACCTGCTTGGTCCGCGACAGGTCGCCGTCGACGAAGAAGGTCACCATGCCCCCGAAGCGGCCGTTCATCTGACGCGAGGCGAGCTCATGCTGCGGATGGCTGATAAGGCCCGGATACAGGACACGGCTGACGCAGGACCGATCCTCCAGCCAGCGGGCGACCGCCAGAGCGTTCTCATTGTGCGCCTTCATGCGGATGCCGAGCGTCTTCAGGCCGCGATTGACCAGGAAGGCGTCGAACGGTCCCATCACCCCGCCGACCGAGTTCTGCAGGAACTTCAGCTGGGCCGCGATCTCTGCGTCCTTCGCCACCAGCACGCCGCCGATCACATCGGAATGGCCGTTCAGATACTTGGTCGCCGAATGCATGACGATGTCGGCGCCGAGGCTCAGCGGCTGCTGGCTCCACGGCGTGGCGAAGGTGTTGTCGACGACCAACAGCAGGTCGTGCCGCTTGGCGATCGCTGACAGGCCCGCAATGTCGGCCAGCTTCATCAGCGGATTGGTGGGCGTTTCGGCCCAGATCATCCTGGTCTTCGGCGTGATCGCTGCCTCGACGGCCGCCAGGTCCGCCATGTCGACGTAGGCGAAGTCCAGCCCCATCGAGCGCCGACGCACTCGCTCGAACAGCCGCCACGATCCGCCGTAAAGGTCGTCGCCCGTGACGATATGCGACCCGGCGTCCAGCAGTTCCAGCGCGGTCGAAGTCGCCGCCATGCCGCTGGCGAAACCGAACGCCTGGACCCCGCCCTCCAGGTCGTTGATGCAGGCCTCGAACGCCTCGCGCGTCGGGTTCTTGCCCCGGGCGTACTCGTAGCCCTTGTTCACGCCCGGGCTTTCCTGGGCATAGGTCGAGGTGGCGTAGATCGGCGTCATAACCGCACCGGTCGTCGGGTCGGGCCGCTGCCCGGCGTGGATGGCGCGGGTCGAGAAGCCCTGGCTGTTCTTGATGGCGGTCATGCGGTTGGTCTCTTCAGGAAAGGTCGAGGACGTCGGTCAGGAAGTCGGCGCTTCGGGCCTGAACCTCAACCCATTGCTCGTCGGTCATGATGTGCTCGGCTTCACGGATTCGGGCTTCGCGCACCGGAACAGCGGCGTCACGCAGAAAGCGGACCAGCCGATCCGTGCTGGCCGGACGGACATGGTCGTCGCTGCTCGCCCGCACGATCAGGACGGGGATGCGGCGGCGGGGCGGCCTGGGCGGATAGACATCCCACCCGGCCGTGATCCCGATGGCCGCCCGGGCAAGACCGCCCGCGAGCGCGCTGTCGACCGCGATGTGGGAACCCAGCGAATAGCCCGTCAGGGCGATCCGCTCGCTCGGCGCGCCCTGCGTGATCAGCCAGTTCACGGCGTCTTCAGCGCAATCGCGCCAGGCCTGCATGATCGGAAGGCGACGCGCGCCATCGTCCGCCGCCGCGTCGGTGTATACGGGCACGGCGGCGATGTAGCCCTGCTCCGCGAAACGGCGAGCGTAGCCGAGCTGTCGCGGTCCGACGCTGCCGGATCCATGCATGAAGACAAGACCGGCCCGGGCAGGCCGTTCAGACGGTCGAAACAGCGCCGCGCGGATCGTATGGCCTCGGCTGTCGAAAGACGTCGGCTCGGGGCTGACCTGGGCCGCCGCTGACCGGGGAGAGGCGGCTGACGCCGCGATCATTCCCGCCAAGGCCCGTCGACGATCCACCATGGGCCGCGCGACGCCATCGGCATGGCCCTCCTCGTCGCCCGCGCCCCTCGGCATTGTCAGCGGTTCAGACTGAGGTGATTGATCAGGTCGACCCGCGCGATCAAGCCAACGAACTGCTCGCCATCCAGCACAATGGCAACCCGGTCACGATCGAACAGCGGGATCAGTGCGTCGAGCGGTTCATTGACCTGTACGGTGTCGAGGTCACGCGTCATCGCCGAGGACACGGGTTTGGCAAAACGCTCCTTCCGCGTGATCTCGTCGGTGTTCATGACATGGACCAGATCGCTCTCGTCGAGGATGCCGACCAGCCGGCCCTCCTGAATGACCGGGAGCTGGCTGACATCGGCTGACCGCATCCGCTTGAAGGCGGTGTCCAGGGTGTCGTCCGGGCCGATCACGACGACATCGCCTTTTGCATACTTGCGGCTGATCAGGTCCGACAGGTCGCCGTGCAGTTCGCGCTCGCCCAGTCCCTGATCCGCCAGCCAGGCGTCATTGTAGACCTTGGACAGATACTTCGCCCCGGTGTCGCAAACGAAGGTCACGCACCGCTTCGGCTCGGTCTGCTCGCGGCACCAGCGAAGCGCCGCCGCGATCAGGGTGCCGGACGACGACCCGGCCAGGATGCCTTCCTTCAGCAGCAACTCGCGCACCGTCGCCACGGCCTCGGCGTCGGGGATGGAATAGGCCTTGTCGATCAGGCTCATGTCGGCCGTGTCCGGCACGAAGTTCTGGCCGATGCCCTCAACGGTATAGCCGCCCTCCGGGCCCGGCACGCCGTCGTTGACGATGCCGGCCAATACCGATCCGACCGGATCGGCCAGCACGATCTCGGTCTTGGCGCCCTGGCTCTTCAGGAACCGGGCAACCCCGGTGATGGTGCCCCCTGAGCCGATGCCGGCGACGAACCCGTCGATCTGACCGCCCATCTGCTCCCAGATCTCGGGACCCGTCGTCTTCACATGGGCGGCGCTGTTCGCATGGTTGGCGAACTGATTGACGAAGAAGCCGCCCGGGATCTGCTGGGCCAGCCGCTCGGCCATGTCGGTGTAGTATTCGGGATGGCCGTGGGCGACGTCAGAGCGGGTCAGACGGACATCCGCCCCCATGGCCCTCAAGTGTTGAATTTTTTCCTTGGACATCTTGTCCGGGATGACCAGCAACACCTTATAGCCCTTGGCCTGACCAACCAGGGTCAGGGCCAGGCCCGTGTTGCCGGCCGTCGCCTCGACGATGGTCCCGCCGGGCTTCAGCCACCCCTCGGCTTCCGCCGCCTCGATCATCGACAGGGCGATGCGGTCCTTGATGGAGCCGCCGGGGTTCTGGGCTTCCAGCTTCAGGAACAGGCGGCACGGGCCGGTGTCAATGCGCGTCACCTCCACCATCGGAGTCTTGCCGATCAGGTCGAGCAGCGAGCCCGTCGGGGCGATCAACGTCGGGGCGGGGGCGAGGGACATGGGCGGCTCCGGATTCGAGGCCGGAAGCTAGAGGCGGCCCGGCAGGGGGACAAGCGTTGTCGGAACCGCCAATTATGGCTATATTTATGGCCAGAACAGGAGAGCCGTCATGGCCACCTACGGTGTCGCCGAAGCCAAGAACAACTTCACCCACCTGCTGGATCGCGTTCAGGAAGGCGAGAAGATCACCATCACCCGCCACGGCAAGCCGATCGCGGAGTTGCGGGCCTCACCGATCGTCCGCACCCCCCTGACGCTTGAGGAGCGTCGTGCCTTCATGAAAGAGTTCGCGCAGCGTCGAGATGCGCGTCCTGCTGCTTCCATATCTGCCGTTGAACTTGTCAGAGCCATGCGCGACGGCGACCCGGAGTGACTCTCTACCTCGATGCCAGCATCGTGGTCGCACTCATCGCTTCGCAAGACGTAAGCACCCCTGTCCATTCACTACTGGACGAAAGCCAGGACGACTTCATCCTGAGCGACTTCGCGATGGCGGAGTGTTCGGCGGCGTTGGCACGCTTGGGTCGAGTGGATCGCTGGTCCTCTGACCTCCATCAAAGCGTCTTCGCCGAACTGGATGGCTGGGTAGACACAATGGCTGAGGCCGTTCTCGTCCTGCCGGAAGATATCGGCCTAGCGACGGATTTCGTGCGCCAACCGACTGTCGCCCTCCGCGCGCCCGACGCCATCCACATCGCCGCCGCCCACAGGCTGGGCGCGACCCTTGTGACGCTCGATCGCGGCATGGCGCGCGCCGCCGCCGCCCTGGGCGTTCCCAATCTCAATCCCGCCGAGGCCGACGCGCCCGGCGAACCGAAAGACTGAATGACAAAGACACCCAAACGACCCGCCGCCGGACTGCCGGACGAGGCCACGCTGCTGGCCTTCCTGCGCGACGCCGGCTCGGCGGAGAAGGGCGACATCGCCCGACACTTCGGCCTGAAAGGCGAGGATCGCCGGCGCTTGCGCGAAATGATCCGGGGCCTCGAAGCCGCCGGAAAACTGGGCAAACGCGGCCGCAAGGGCTTCAGCGAAGCCGGTGCCCTGCCCCCCGTCGGCGTCGCCGACGTGACTGAACGCGACGTCGACGGCGACCTGTACGTTCGCCTCGTCGAAGCCTCGGCCGATGCGCCCAAGGCCCTGCTGATTCCCGACAAGGGAAAGCCCGGCCCGGCACCCGGCCTGGGCGACCGCGTCCTGGCCAAGTTCGAGCACGGGCCGAACGGCTGGGAAGCCCGGCTGATCAAGAAGCTGGACACGGCATCCAACCGCGTTCTCGGCGTGATCCGGAAATCGAACAGGGAGACCCGCGTCGAGCCCGTCGACCGGCGCTCCAAGGACGTTCTGATCGTCCCCGCCGTTCAGGCCGTCGACCTGAAGGACGGCGACCTGGTGCTGGCCGCCATCGAGAAGGGCGACCACCGCTATGGCTTCAAGCGCGGCAAGATCCTGGAGACGATCGGCCGCGAGGACGACCCCCGTGCCGCCTCGCTGATCGCCATCCATACGCACGGCGTACCGATGGGCTTTTCCGAGGCCGTGGAGCAGGAGGCCGAGGATCAGGACCTGCCGACGCTGAAGGGCCGCGACGATCTCAGGGACATTCCCTTCATCACCATCGACCCGGCCGACGCGCGCGACCACGACGACGCCGTCTATGCGGCCCGAGACGACGATCCCAAGAATGAGGGCGGCTGGGTCGTCTGGGTCGCCATCGCCGACGTCGCCGCCTACGTCCGGCCGGGCACCAACCTGGACCGCGAGGCCCGAGCCAAGGGCAACTCCACCTACTTCCCCGACCGGGTCGAACCCATGCTGCCCGAGCGGCTGTCGAACGGCCTGTGCAGCCTGAAGAAGGGTGAAAACCGCGCGACGCTGGCCGTCCGCATGGTGTTCGACAGGGACGGACGAAAGCTGGGCCACAGGTTCCATCGCGGCCTGATGCGCAGCCAGGCCAAGCTGTCCTACGAGCAGGCCCAGGCCGCGATCGACGGGGAGACGGACGACGCCACCGGTCCGATCATGGAGACGATCCTCTATCCGCTGTGGAACGCCTACCGGACCATGCTCAAGGGCCGGATGAAGCGCAGCCCGCTGCAGATCGAGAGCGCGGAGCGCCGCATCCGCATGTCGCCGGACGGCGGCATCGCCTCCATCGAGAAGCGCGTCAGCCTGGAGGCTCACCGGCTGATCGAGGAAATGATGGTCCAGGCGAACGTCTGCGCCGCCGAGACGCTGGAGCAGAAGAAGACGCCGCTCATCTTCCGCGTCCACGAGCCACCCAGCCAGGAGAAGGTTTTCAACCTCGCCGACTTCCTGTCGACCATCGGCAAGCCGTGGAACAAGGGTGAACCGGCCACGACCAAACGGTTCAACAAGCTGCTGGACGAGACCCGCGACGGCCCCCACGCCGAGGTGGTCAATGAGGTCGTCCTGCGCACCCAGATGCAGGCCATCTATTCGCCGGAGAACGTCGGACACTTCGGCCTGAACCTGGACCGCTACGCCCATTTCACCTCGCCGATCCGGCGGTATTCCGACCTGATCGTCCATCGCGGCCTGATCCGGGCGCTGGGGCTGGGCAAGGACGGGCTGACGGACCGGGAGATCGCTGAACTGCCCGCCATCGCCGATCAGGTGACCACGACCGAGCGCCGCTCCATGGCCGCCGAGCGCGACGCCATGGACCGCTACATCGCCGCCTTCCTGGAGGACCGCGTCGGCGCAACCTTCACCGGCCGCATCACCGGCGTGACCCGCTTCGGCCTGTTCGTCCGGCTGGATGAAACCGGCGCCGACGGCCTCGTGCCGGTGTCGTCGCTCGGCAATGAGTACTTCACCCACGACGACCGCGCCCATGCCCTGGTGGGCGAACGCTCGGGGCAGCGCTACACCCTGGGCCGGATGGTCGAGGTCAAGCTGACCGAGGCCACGCCGATCACCGGCGGCCTGCTGTTCGAAATGCTGTCCGACCCCGAGCCGCGCGATCCCAATGCGCCGGCTCCACGCCTCGGCATCCGGGGCCGAGGTGGCGACGCCCGCCCGTCACGCGGCAAGGGAAGGCCGGGCGGTCCCAAGCCCCGCAACGACGGCAGAGGGGGCGGAAAACCCTCCGGTGGGCTGAAGGGCGTGAGGAAGGGCAAGCGGCGCTGATCCGCCGCCACGGCTTCCGCTGGACACAGACGACGATCGGTCACGCTTCCCGAGGTGGCCCGGTCGCCGTAAGGCCTGCATGGACCTTCAAGGAGAGATCGCCATGCCTCGTCTCGTTCTGGCCCTGTCGACCGCCGCGGCGCTGGTCGTCTCTGCCTGCGGCGAGGTCGATCTGGAGAAGGCCGGGCGCAATGCCGCCCTCGCCGCGCTGGAGGCCAGCAACCCCGAGATCGTCCAGGGCATCCGCGCCGCCCAAACGCTGCGCCAGGCCGCCGCGACCTGCGGTTGGCAGGACGTGGACGCGACCCGTCTGGCCCAGACCGCCGTCGCCGGCATCGAGGAGCCGCCACTGCGCGCCGCCGCCGAGAGCCTGGTCGAGGATCTGATCGTCGCACCCGCCGCGACCACGCCCGCCGCTGCGACCTCCGCCGCCAGCGAATGCTCGCCCGAGGTTCGCCAGGCGCTGGAGGCCCAGATCGCGGGGATCGCGAGTGGTGAGGGTGGTGATAGCGGCGAGGCTGAAGGCGGCTGATCCAAAAGCGGAATATCCGGTTCACCGCCCTACCTTTTCCGTCATGGCCGGGCTTGTCCCGGCCACCAATAGACTCAGACGGCTAGCCCTGCGGGGAGATCAGCGTCTATGGGCCGCCGGGACAGGCCCGGCGGTGACGAGTGGATGATT
Source organism: Brevundimonas sp. AAP58 (assembly GCF_001295975.1). Classification (GTDB taxonomy): domain Bacteria; phylum Pseudomonadota; class Alphaproteobacteria; order Caulobacterales; family Caulobacteraceae; genus Brevundimonas. Next base: position 7,441 of record NZ_LJHU01000028.1, read on the forward strand.
TCATGCGCCAGGATCGCCGGCTCGCAGGCGACCTCGCCGCTCAACCACAGCCGCAGCATGGCCAGCTGCGACGCCGCGGTCGCTGTGGCCCGCAAGGCCGGCGGGGCCGCGTCGCCGACCGCCGTTTCCAGCCGCGCCTCGATCATGGCCGCCAGCTTGCGCTGGAGCTTGGGACCCAGCGGCGGCTCGAACATGACGCGGGCCAGCGCCCGGCGCTCCCACAGGTGGTCGAGGACGAAGTGCAGGTGCGGCAGGCTGGCCCTCCCCGCCCCCGCCTCGGCCAGAGGCTCGAAGATGGGGTCGATGGCCCAGACCATCACGTCGTCCTTGTTCCGGAAATGCTCGTAGAAGGTCGAGCGGCCGACGCCCGCCGCCTCGATCAGGTCGGTCGTGCGGATGGCGCTGTAGCGACGCGTGAACAGCAGCCGGGTAAAGGCCTCGAAAATCGCCTTGCGGGTCCTCTGGCTGCGCCGGTCGAGATCGTGAGCTTCCGACATGGAAGCGAGCCTAGCCCATCACGATCCGGGCGCCAGCCGATGTCCACCCGGCAAGGCGGACAGTTCCGTCCAAATGTCCGCTAGCGGCCGACGCGCCTGGATCGTTCGTCGCCTCGATGCCGCCGTCGCGCGACACCTCCGAGAACGCTTGGAAGGACACGCCATGATCCCCGATATCGACCGACACCACCGCACCGACGGCGTCCTGATCGCGGGCGCGACGCTCGTGGCGATGTTCCTAATGCTTCACCACCCGACCTCGGCCTCGCATGCGGGCGAGGACGGTCATCTCTTGTCGGACTGGAGCAACAGCCTCGTCCACGGGGCGATGATCGCCTGCCTGATCGCACTGTCGGTGGGACTGGACGGCGTTAGACGCAGGCTCGACGAGCGAGCCCTCCTGACACGCGCCGGTGCCCTCCTGATCGGGGCGGGCTTCCTCGCCCTGTCCGGCGCGGCGGTCGTCAACGGCTTCGCGACGGCCAGGCTCGCGGCTCAGACCGCCGACCCGGCTGTACATGAGGCGGGCGGCCATGTGCTGTGGGCGCTGAACCAGAGCCTGACCTCGCTCGGCAGCCTGCTGGTCGCGGCGGGCGCGGCGGCCTGGGCGCCGGGGCTGTGGCGGCTGGGGATCATGGGCAAGGTCAGCGCGGCACTCGGGGTCGGCATGGCCGGGCTCGCCGCCTGGTGGAACATCACGGACGGAGGCTTTGGCCTGACGGTCGCGGCAACCAGCCTGGCTGTCTTCGCCCTCTGGTCGCTGTCGGTCGCGGCGGTCATGATGACCCGACCGAAGGGAGACGCCGAATGAGCGAGGACCACCACGTCGCGGCCATCGTGCCTGCCCGCGACATCGACGCCAGCGAGGCCTTCTACCGTCGCCTGGGCTTCGAGACGGTCAGCGACTATGGCGACTATCGTCTGATGGATGACGGCCGGGGCTGGCGCATCCATCTTCGATCGACCCCCGGGTGGCCGGGCCGGATCGAGGACAATCCTCTGGGACTCTATCTCTATGTCGAGGACGTGGACGCGGTGGCCGATCGGGTGCGTGAGCTGATCCTCGAGCCGCAGGGGCCGCATGCCCGGACCTGGGGGACCTATGAATTCTCGGTCAGCGACCCTAGCGGCGCGCTGATCCGGATCGGACGAGTGCTGGGCTGAGCCGGGCCTACGCCGCGACCCAGACCAGGGCGACGCCCGCCAGCAGGGAAATCGGAGCCAGAATCCGGACTGCCCAGACGGGGATGCGCGCCGCCCACCAGTCCGAGTAGCGGGCGTGCCAGCGGCGAGGCAGGAGCATCAACACCACGGCGCTGACGATCAGGAAGCCGCCGATCACGGCCACCATCGACGGATGATGGGTCGCCGGGGCACCGACCACGAAGACCAGTCCGATCGCGGCCCGGATCGACAGCTCGCCGAAATGGATGGCCGGCGTCGATCCGAACCGGGACAGCGCCTGAAGCGCCCGCCCCGGCGCGAACAGGATCACCAGGGAGAGGACGACAAGGCTGACACCCGTCACGGCGATCAGAAGCGCCGATATCGAAGCGAGCATGGTTCGGCTTTCGGAAGACCACCCAGTCGCGCCCACTACGCCCTTGGGGCGCGCCCGCAAAGGCGCTAGCTCGGAAGCGTGAGCAAGCCGCACGAACCCTTCGATGCCGCCCAGGACCTGGCTGATGCGCCCGCGCGCCCCGGCCTGCGCCAAAGGCCCAAGGACGCCGCGACCCTGATCCTGGTGCGGCGTGGGCGGCGGCCAGAGGTGCTGATGGGGCGGCGCGCGCCAGGTCACGTCTTCATGGCGTCGAAGTGGGTGTTCCCCGGCGGACGAATCGACCGGTCCGACTTTGCGGCGGCGGCGGGAACGGAGCCGGACGGGACGACGCGGGAGCGGCTGGAGGCCGAGGTCGACCCACGCAGGGCGCGGGCCCTGTGCCTGACCGCCGTGCGAGAGACGTTCGAGGAGACGGGCCTGATCGTCGGGGAGGCGGCACCGCCCGCGTCGGTCGCGGGGCCGTGGCGGGAGTTCCGGAAGGCAGGGGCCCTGCCCGATCTGGCGGCCCTGACCTATGTCGCGCGCGCCATCACGCCGCCGGGGCGGACGCGCCGGTTCGACGCCCGGTTCTTCCTGGCCGACGCCGAAGCCCTTCTGGCCCCGGAGCCGACTGCGGGATCAGGAGAGCTGGACGAGATCGCCTGGCTGGCGCTGGACGACGCCCGCGCGCTGGATCTGCCCGCCATCACGCGCTTCGTGTTGGGAGAGGTGTCAGAGCGGCTGGCCAAGCCGGATCGCCCCCTGCCCTTCGTCCGCTGGCATCGCGGGGCGCACAAGGTGACGCATGACTGATGACCTGACGCTGCGCCTGACCCTCGTCGATCCTGTGCAGGGGCTGCACTACAGCCTGCAGGACCCCAAGAACGTGCCGGTGGATATCCGGGTGTCCGGCGGCGGGCCTCTGTCGTTCGACGTGCCGGCAAAGATCCGGCCCGATGGCAAGCTGGGCGGCCCCTTCGTGCGGCGAGAGCGCAAGGAGCGCCGGTTCGTCTACATCGCCATCGCGGGTCAGGCCGGACAGACCGACGCCGCAGGCCAGCGCATCAGCCGTCGCGCCAAGATCGACGTCCACGACATTCCCGCCGACCTGCTTCGGCCCGGGGCGACGCTGGAGGCCCGATTGCCCGGACGGGGCAAGGATGGGACGCCCGCCTGCGCCACTGTGCGGCCGCTGGGGCCCTGGACACGGATCGGATGACCCCGCCCTGATCCCGCCACGGTCGCTGTACAGCTTGGACAAACCGACGGGGAGGGTGTGTGGCGCACGCGGCGAGAAGGATCGCGAGAGCAAGCGGCCTGACCGACCCGGCGGGGCGGCGCAAGGCCGTGATCCTGCTGGGATCGATCGCCTTTCACGCCCTGGTCCTGACGCCGCTGGCGCTCCAGATGGTCGAGACGGCGGATGCGCCGTCGTTCGACGCCCTGCCTCCGCCAATCTTTCTCGAGATGGAGCCGCGCCCGCTGCTTGAAGGCGAGACCACACGCGAACCGACCTTCGCTCCGACGGTCGACACCGCCCCCGCCCTGTCGGCCGCGACGACAGACGAACGGGTGCCCAGCATGGACGATGAAGACGATGTCCCGGCTCCGCCCTCCCCCCGCATCGCGGCAGGCGCGCCGCCCGGATCGCCACCAGCCCCGGCGGATGCCTGGCGGGTGACACCGGAAAGCACCGGCGCGGCGATCGCCCGGTCGATGCGGACGGGCGCGGGCGGTTGCCGGATCATGGACGGGAGACTGAGCCCCGGCGAACAGGCCCTGTGCGATGAGCGCTTCAACGCAGCCGCCGGACAGGCCGGACCGCTGGGGCCGCGCACGCTGAACGCGGCGGAGGCGCGTCGAGAGGCCCAGTTCGCTCGGGATGGGGCCCAGGCGCTGGCCCAGTACGAGTCGCGCCGACGCCCACCGTCCGGGGGCGTTGGCATCACCGGGGCGTCACCAGACTGCGTCGGCGGGAACCTGCGCGGCACCTGCGCCGGGGCGCATCTGCGTCCCGAGTTCCAGTTCAACGACGAGCAGCTCAGAAACGGCCGCAAGTTCCAGGAGTAGGCCTCAGCCCTCCAGATCCAGTGAATAGCCGGCCGAGCGGACGGTGCGGATCGGGTTGGCGCTCTCGTCGACGTTCAGCGCCTTGCGAAGGCGGCCGACGTGGACATCGACGGTGCGGGCCTCGACGTAGACGTCGCTGCCCCAGACGGCATCCAGCAGCTGTTCGCGGCTGAACACCCGGCCGGGGTGGCGCATGAAATGATCCAGCAGGCGGAACTCGGTCGGGCCCAGGTGGACCTCCTTGCCGGCCCGCTTCACCCGATGGGCGACGCGGTCGATGACGATGTCGCCGTGACCCACGCGGTCGTCGGCCAGGCCCGGCCGGATGCGGCGCAGCACCGCCCGGATGCGGGCGATCAGCTCGGTCATCGAGAACGGCTTGGTCAGGTAGTCGTCGGCACCGGTGTCAAGACCGCGCACGCGGTCGCTCTCCTCGCCGCGCGCCGTCAGCATGATGATCGGCAGGTTGCGCGTCTCAGGCCGGCCCCGGATACGGCGGCAGACCTCGATGCCCGACACCTTGGGCAGCATCCAGTCCAGCAGGACCAGGTCGGGCTGGCGCTCGTCGATCTGAACGAGGCCCTCCTCGCCGTCGGCGGCGACGACGACATCGTAGCCCTCCTTTTCGAGGTTGTACTGGAGGAGCGTCGCCAGGGCGTCCTCGTCTTCCATCACCAGAATATAGGGCTGCATTCAGGTCTCTCCGTCAGGCAGACGTCAGTTCGGGGGCGGCGGCATGTGGCCGCTTTCGGCGTCCCAGTCTCCCGGCGAGGGCTGCCAGCGGGGCCGCTCTCCGGTCATCTCGTCGCCGGTGATCTCGTAGTGGATGACCTCGGCGATGTTGGTGGCGTGGTCGCCGATGCGTTCCAGGTTCTTGGCCATGAACAGCAGATGGGTGCAGGCGCTGATCGTGCGCGGATCGCCCATCATGTAGGTCAGGAGTTCGCGGAACAGGGCGTTGTAGTGCTCGTCGACCTCGTCGTCCGACGCCCAGACGGCCATGGCGCGGTCGATCTCGGAGGCCGTATACGCATCCAGCACATCGCGCAGCCGCATCGACACCAGCTTGCCCATCCGCTCGATGGATCGGGTCAAGGGCTGCATCGGTTCGGTCTCGGCCAGGCTCAGCGCGCGCTTGGCGATGTTCTTGGCCAGGTCGCCGGTGCGCTCCAGATCGGTCGCCAGCTTCATCGCCGAGAGTGTCTTGCGCAGGTCACTGGCCACGGGCTGGCGCAGAGCGATCAGCCGGATGGCCTTCTTCTCGATATCGCGATGCATGGCGTCGAGCTTGCCGTCACGGTCGACCACGGCGCGGGCGAGCGCGATGTCGCGGCGGGCGACGCTTTCGACCGCGTCGGCGACCTGGGCCTCGGCCAGACCACCCATGCGGGCGACCTCGGCCGTGAGCTGGTTCAGCTCATCCCCATAGGCCTTGACCGTGTGCTGGTTCATCAACGCCCTTAACCGAACCGGCCGGTGATGTAGTCGAGCGTGCGCTTCTCGCGGGGATTCGTGAAGATTTCCTCGGTGTCGCCGTGCTCGACCAGGCGGCCGAGGTGGAAGAAGGCGGTGCGCTGGCTGACGCGGGCGGCCTGGGCCATCGAATGGGTAACGATGACGATGCAGTAGCGCTCGCGCAGTTCGTCGATCAGTTCCTCGATCTTGGCCGTGGCGATGGGGTCGAGCGCCGAGCACGGCTCGTCCATCAGGATGACTTCGGGGTTCACCGCGATGGCGCGGGCGATGACCAGACGCTGCTGCTGGCCACCCGACAGGCCGGTGCCGGCGGTGTGCAGGCGGTCGGCGACCTCGTCCCACAGGCCGGCGCGCTTCAGAGAGGCCTCGACGATGTCGTCCATCTCGGCCTTGGAGCTGGTCAGGCCGTGGATGCGCGGGCCATAGGCGACGTTCTCGTAGATGGTCTTCGGAAAGGGATTGGGCTTCTGGAACACCATGCCGACCTGGGCGCGCAGCAGCACGGGATCGACCGATCGCGCATTAACGTCCTGGCCGTCCATCAGGATCTGGCCGGTGACCTTGGCGCCCTGGATGGTGTCGTTCATGCGGTTGATGCAACGCAGGAAGGTCGACTTGCCGCAGCCCGACGGGCCGATGAAGGCGGTCACGGTCTTGTCGGGGATGTCCAGGCTGATGCCGTGCAGAGCCTGCTTGTCGCCGTAGAAGACCGAGATGTCGCGCGCGGCGATCTTGGTCGGGCCGACCGGTGCCTTGGGCGCGGTCACCGTGGGGGTGAAGGACTCCTCCGGTGTCGGCTGGGCTTGCGGCAGGACGGTCTCGTCGCGTCGCGTGGCGTCGGCGGGGGGCTCGGCGGTCGAGCCGCCCTCGCGGCCGTCGGGGCTGCGGAAGAAGGGGAGTTTCATGCGCTTACCACCGGCGTTCGAAGCGCCGACGCAGCAGGATGGCGGCGGCGTTCATGACGATCATGAAGGCGAGGAGAACCAGGATCGCGGCGGCCGTCCGCTCATGGAAGGCCAGCTCCGACGCATTCTCCCAGATGTAGACGAGCGACGGCAGGGCACCCGCCGGCTCGGTGATGGCCCCCGGAATGCCCGGCACGAAGCTGACCATGCCGATGAGAAGCAGCGGCGCGGTCTCGCCCAGGGCATGGGCCATGGAGATGATGGTGCCGGTCATGACGCCCGGCATGGCCAGCGGCAGGACGTGGTGGAACACCGTCTGGGTTTTCGACGCCCCCATTGCCAGCGCCGCCTCGCGGATCGAAGGCGGCACAGCCTTCAGCGACGACCGCGTGGCGATGATGATGGTGGGCAGCGCCATCAGCGCCAGCACCAGGCCACCGACGAGCGGCGAGGAGCGCGGCAGGTGGGCCAGGTTGATGAACAGGGCCAGGCCGAGCAGGCCGTAAACGATCGACGGCACAGCGGCGAGGTTGTTGATGTTGACCTCGATCAGATCGGTGATCCGGCCCTTGGGCGCGAACTCCTCCAGATAGACGGCCGCACCGACGCCCAGCGGGATCGCGATCAGCGCCGTGACCAGCAGCATCAGGGCCGAACCCACGACGGCACCCAGCACACCGGCAAGCTCGGGCTCGGTCGAGTCGCCCTGGGTGAACAGCAGGCTGTTGAAGCCAACGGTGATGGTGCCGTCGCGCTTGAGTGCGTCCAGCCAGTCCATCTGCTGGTCGGAGATACGGCGCAGTTCGGCGGGCTCGGACCGCTTGATCTTGTCCTTCAGATACAGGTCGGCGTCGTCGGACACGGGCGCGGTGATCTGGACGGTTGTGCCGATCACCGACGGGTCCTCGCGCACCAACTGGGCGGCGCGGAACTTGAGCTCGGAGGATAGCAGGGTGCGGTAGGCGTTGGCCTGACTGGCCAGGGCGTCGCCGGAGACCCCCATGCGGGTCAGCTGCTGCTCGGCGACCATCAGCTGGAAGTTAGTGCCCTGCGGATAGTCTCGGTCGATGCGGGCCGGGTCCATGTAGACCGGCACGGTGATCTGGTTGGAATAGAAGGCCGTGTGGCCCTGGTCGATGATGCGGCCGAGCAGAAGAACGAGGAAACCCAGCGCGACGGCGATGGCCAGGAGGCCATAGGCGCGGAAGCGCGCCTCACGCGCATAGCGGCGCTTCAGCCCCTTCTGCAGGGCGTCGGCGCGCGCTGCGCGGACCACGCCAGGATCGACGGTCGCGTCAGTCATACTGTTCCCGATAGGTCTGGACGATCCGCTGGGCGACGATGTTCAGCAGCAGGGTCACGAGGAACAGCGTCAGGCCCAGACCGAAGGCGGCCAGCGTCTTGGCGCTGTCGAACTCCTGGTCGCCGGTCAGCAGGGTGACGATCTGCACGGTGACGGTCGTGACGGTGTCGAGGGGATTGAAGGTCAGGTTGGCCGCCAGACCCGCCGCCATGGTCACGATCATGGTCTCGCCGATGGCGCGCGACACCGCCAGCAGCAGGGCGCCGGCGATGCCCGGAAGCGCGGCGGGCAGAAGCACCCGGCTGACGGTTTCGGACTTGGTCGCGCCCATGGCGTAGGAGCCATCGCGCAGCGACTGGGGCACGGCGTTGATGATGTCGTCCGACAGCGACGACACGAACGGGATCAGCATGATCCCCATGACGGCCCCCGCCACCAGCGCCATCTGGTTCTGGACCAGCATCAGATACTGGCCGAGCCCGTCCAGCGGCCCACCGACCAGCAGCGCCCCGATGCCGTTGAAGAACTCGCGGAAGGCCGGACCCACGGTCAGGGCCGCGAAGAAGCCATAGACCACGGTCGGAACGCCCGCGAGCACCTCCAGCAGAGGCTTGACCACGCCGCGCGTCACAGGTCCGGCGTATTCCGACAGATAGATCGCCGAGAACAGGCCGACCGGGGCGGCGACCGCCATGGCGATCAGCATGATCAGGAAGGTGCCGGCGAACAGCGGCACGGCGCCGAACGCCCCGGTCGATCCGACCTGATCGGCGCGGATCGCGGTCTGGGGGCTCCATTGGGTTCCGAACAGGAACTCGGTGATCGGCACCCTCTCGAAGAACCGCAGCGCGTCAAACAGGAGGGAAAAGACGATGCCGACCGTCGTCAGGATGGCGACCACCGAACAGACGAACAGCAAGGTGCCGATCCAGGCCTCGACGCGGTTTCGAGCCCGCATGTTCGGTCCGATCTGCGCGAAGGCGAGCAGGCCACCCAGTATGGCCGCGATTAGGGCCCCGGCGATCGAGCCCCACAACAGGGTCTGCTGGATGCTGGCCGAGCGCGCGGCCTCGGACTGGAGCAGGGTGTCGAACGGCGCATCCCAGGACTGGAACGGGCGCTGGCCCTCGCCCAGCAGGCGGGCGTCATTCAGGAAGGCGTCGCGGCGGAACGGCTCCATGTACTGGACCGGCTCGGGCAGGCCGGCGAACATGAGGCTCTGGCTGACCGGCCCGGAAAAGATCCCGGCCAGGATGATGATGGCCAGCGCCGGAACGGCCACCCAGATCAGGGCATAGTAACCATGCTGCTGAGGCCGCGAGTGCGGCTTGGCCCCGGCGAACCGGCGCTTGGCCACGGCCAAACCGACCGCATAGGCGGCCAGGGCCAGAACGGCGACCACGGGAATCAGAAACCAGATCATCAGGCCCCTAGCGACACGCGCCGGAATCAGAGGGCGCGCCGATCATCGGCCCGTCTCGCGGCGGAAACTGCCCTCGGATGGTCAGCGGATTAGGACGGTTCCGTGACAGTTCTGCAAAGGCGTCGGTCTGCCTGTCGCGCGCCCGTCACGCGGCATTCAAGTTCGCCTCTCTGCTCGCGGCAACCGGCTCTGGCTGGGGGAAAAAGGCGACCAGCACCGAACCCTCCCCGGGGATGCTCTCGACCACCAGACCGCCCCGGTGCCGATTGACGATGTGCTTGACGATGGCCAGGCCCAGCCCGGTTCCTGGCCGGTCACCGCTCTTCTGTCCCTCCACGCGATAAAAGCGCTCCGTCAGACGCGGCAGGTGCTCGCGCTGCATGCCCGGTCCGTGGTCGCGGACAGCCACCGCGACATACCGCGCGCCGGGATCGCGGTCGGGCGTGAGCAGCGACAGCCGTGTCGCGCCCGGCAGCCGCGCGGCCCCGGCGGCGTCGGCATCCAGATCGCCCCGGATGGTCAGTTCGACCATGCCGCCGACGGGCGAATACTTGATCGCATTGTCCGTCAGATTCTGGATCACCTGGACGATCTCGTCCCGGTCGCCGGTGATGCGCGCCTCGCCCGACGGCGTGTCCAGCAGCACCGTCACGCCCTTTTCCTGCGACAGGACGCTGACGGCGTCGACCACGTCCGAGGCCGCGCGGGCGACGTCGACCCGCCCGGACGGCGGGATATGCTCGTTCAGCTCGATGCGGCTGAGTGACAGCAGGTCGGCGACCAGCCGGCTCATGCGATTGGCCTGGGTCGCCATGATGTCGAGGAACCGGTCGCGGGCGACCATGTCGTCGCGCGCATGACCCTTGAGCGTCTCGATGAAGCCGCTCAGCGATGCCAGGGGCGTGCGCAGCTCGTGGCTGGCGTTGGCCAGGAAGTCGACGCGCATGAGCTCCATGCGCCGCACGTCCGTCTCGTCGCGCAGGCCGAGGATCGCCGCCCGCCGCCCCCCGGCATCGCTGGCGAGAGGCCGGACCCAGGCCTTCCAGTGACGCTCACGGGAGCCTGCCGCCGTATAGTCCGTGGTCCGGCTCACGCCCCCGAACAGCGCCTCGTCCACAGCTTCCAGCACGCCGGGATCGCGCATGGCCGAAACCAGCAGGCCGCCCTCGCGCGGAATGCGCAGCAGATCCCGCGCCGCGCTGTTCGCCAGCACGATCCGGCGACCGGCGATGTCGTCCGCCTCGCCGCCCGAGACGATCATAATGGGGTCGTCCAGCGCCTCGAATACGGCCTCGAGCAGCCGCGCGTCGTCGCCTCCTCCCTGCGGGACGACGCTCAGCACGCCCGGTTCCTGCATCAGCGACGGCTGCGCTGGCCGGCTGCCAAGCCAGGTCACGACGCCCACCAGCGCCGCTCCGGCCAGCAGCCACACCGCCATGTCCGGCCGCACCGCCGCCAGGAGCAGCATGATGACGACGGCCACGCCCCCGGTCGTGCTGGCCGTCCACAGACGGGAGCTGGGCAGGGGCGCGACGGGCGAAGGGCTGTCGGAATAGGGCATGCGTCATCCGGCCGGGCCAGACCCGGCGCTCTCGAATCGTCAGACCCTAGCACCAAGGCGCGGCGGGACCATGACGGCCCGGCATCCCGGTATTCATCCGTTACAGGCTGCGACCTGTTTTTTTACCTCTTTGGGTCAGACTGCCCCGGAATTTCGGGGGAAGCCGCGTTTGGATTGGCTGATCGATTGCCTGACGGTCCAGCATGACTGGCGGCTGGTGCTGCTGGCAGCGGGCGTGTGCGTCACGGGTCTGGCGACCAGCATCACCCTGATCGGGACGGCGCGTCGAGCCGCCTCGCGCCAGCGGGCGATGATCGGTGCCATGGCTGGCGTGGTCGGCGGCCTGGCGGTCTGGGCGACCCACTTTCTGGCCATGCTGGGCTATGCCTCGGACGTTCGCCTCTACTACTCGGCCCCCGAGACCCTGGCGTCTCTGGGCATCGTCATCGTTGGCATGATGCTGGGCGTGGCGCTCGCGCTCGACAACGATCGACGCAGCACGCGGGTGCTGGTCGCCCTGGTGGCCGCCTCCAGCGTCTCGGCCATGCATTTTATCGGCATGTCGGCGATCCGCATCGATGGAGCCAGTCTGGGCTGGGGCATTCAGGGCGCGGCCGTCTCCGTGGTCGTCAGCATGCTGCTCGCACTCTGCACGGCCACCTGGGCCAGGCGTGACGGCTGGTGGCGTATTCCCGCCAACACCACCTTCGCGGTGCTCAGCGTCTGCGCCCTCCATTTCGGCTCGATGTCCTCGGTGGAGATCCTGCCGAACCCGATGGCGGTGCGGCCCGACTCGGCCATCTCGGAACTTGGCCTTCTCATCTGGGTGGTCGGCGGCGCCACCCTGGTCGTCGGCATCACCGGCATCGTCACCGCGCTCGGCCTGTGGGGCCGCAACACCGCGCTCAGCCAGCTGCGCGAAGCCATTGACACCATGCCCGACGGCCTCGGCTTCTATGATTCCGACGATCGCCTTCTGATCTGGAACGCCCGCTATGCCGAGGTGAACAGCGAGCTGTCCGACATCATGACCGCCGGCATGCGCTTCCGCGATCTGGTCCAGATCGGCCTGGACCAGGGCGTCTATCCCGACGCCATCGGGCGCGAGGAGGAATGGCTCGAGGAACGCCTCGCCTCCCGCCGCCAGCTGTCCAATACCATCGAGCAGAGGGTCGAAGGCGACCGCTGGCTACGGGTCCAGGACCGTCGCACGGCCCAGGGCGGCATCGTCACCGTCGTCAACGACATCACCGACCTGAAGCGCGACGCCCAGGCTCTGGCCGAGGCCCGCGACGCGGCCGAGCAGGCCAACCGCGCCAAGTCCGAGTTTCTGGCCAACATGAGCCACGAGATCCGCACGCCTCTGAACGGCGTCATCGGCCTGACCCAGGCGCTGGCCAAGACGGACCTGGACCACCATCAGCGCGAGATGCTGGACCTGATCCAGTCCTCCGGCGACACGCTCAAGACCCTGCTGAGCGATATCCTCGATCTGGCCCGCGTCGAGTCCGGCCGTCTGGAGATCGCCGATGAGCCGTTCGATCTGGCCCGCGCCATCCGTGACGCGGCCCAGCTGTATCGCGAGCCGGCCGCCGAGAAGGGGCTGCAGTTCTTCGTCGAGATCGATGACAGCGCCGTCGGCTGGGTGCGCGGCGACGTGGTGCGTCTGAAGCAGGTCTTGACCAACCTGGTCTCGAACGCCGTCAAGTTCACCAGCCAGGGCTTCGTCAGCCTGACAGCCACCGCCGGTCAGGACGCGGGCGGCAAGCCCGTGCTGCGGTTCACGGTCGAGGACACCGGCGTAGGCTTCGACGCGGCGGCGAAGGCGCGGCTGTTCACGCGCTTCGAACAGGCGGACGGGACGATCACGCGCCGGTTCGGCGGGACGGGCCTGGGCCTGGCCATCTGCCGCCAACTGGCCGACATGATGGGCGGATCGCTGGATTGCGAGAGCGAGCCCGGCGGGGGCTCGGCCTTCATTCTGACCCTGCCCCTGATCGCGGCCGAGGCTCCGGCCGTCGAGCCGATCGCGGTCGTCGCGGCCATTGAGCCGGAAACGCAACGCACCAAGGTTCTGATCGCCGACGACCATCCGACCAATCGCAAGGTCGTCGAGCTGATCCTGGGAACCGCTGCCGTGGACCTGACCTCCGTCGAGGACGGGGCTCAGGCGCTGGAGGCGGCCAAGGCGCAGGCGTTCGACCTGATCCTGATGGACATGCAGATGCCGGTCATGGACGGGCTGACCGCCGTGCGCGAGGTGAGAAAGCACGAGGCGGCGACAGGGGCCCGGCGGACGCCGATCGTCATGCTGACGGCCAATGCCCTGCCCGATCACATCGCGGCCGGTCAGGCGGCCGGGGCGGACCGGCATCTGGCCAAGCCGTTCGACGCGGCCGAGCTGCTGGCCCTGGTCGGAGAACTCGGCGGCGAGGGTCGCGCCCTCGCCGCCTGAGTCCTTCGGGGAAAGCCTATTCGTAGCCGTGGGCGGCTTCGTTGATGACCTGGCTGGGCATCTTGGAGAAGTCGACCGCGATCGGGGCGGTCGCGGCGGCCTTGGCCTGGAAGGTCTTGATGACATGCTCCAGGCGGCGGCGAACCTCCTGCTCGGCCTCGGCGCCGGGCTCGAGGTTCAGGGGAGCGAGGCAGAAGTCGATGATGGCCTGGGGTCTGCTGAGCGGTTCCATGGGTCGTTTCCTTTCCGTCTGATCAGGCCGCGAACTGCGCGGTTTCAGTCGAGTCCTTCAGCGCCGTCGTGGAGGACGTGCCGTTGGAGATGACGGTGGCCACCTGGTCGAAGTAGCCGGTGCCGACCTCGCGCTGGTGACGGGTGGCGGTGTAGCCGATGGCCTCGTTGGCGAACTCGCGCTGCTGGAGCTCGGAGTAGGCCGCCATGCCGCGGTCGCGATAGCCGTCCGCCAGCTCGAACATCGAGTTGTTGAGCGCGTGGAAGCCGGCGAGCGTCACGAACTGGAACTTGTAGCCCATGGCCCCCAGCTCACGCTGGAACTTGGCGATGGTGGCGTCGTCCAGCTTGGCCTTCCAGTTGAACGAGGGCGAGCAGTTGTAGGCCATCAGCTTGCCCGGATACTGCTTCTGCACGGCCTCGGCGAACTTCTTGGCATCGTCCAGATCGGGGTGGCTGGTTTCCCACCACAGCAGGTCGGCGATCTTCGCATAGGACAGGCCGCGCGCGATGCAGTGCTGCAGCCCCGTGCCTTCCTTCAGGCGATAGAAGCCTTCGACCGTGCGGTTCTCGCGGTCGATGAAGGGGTGGTCGCGCTCGTCGATGTCGGAGGTGATTAGCTGGGCGCTCTCGGCATCGGTGCGGGCGACGGTGATGGTCGGGGCCCCCATGACGTCGGCGGCCAGGCGCGCGGCGATCAGGTTGCGCTCATGGGCCTGGGTCGGGATCAGGACCTTGCCGCCCAGGTGGCCGCATTTCTTCTCGGACGCCAGCTGGTCCTCGAAGTGGACGCCGGCGGCGCCCGCCTCGATGAAGGCCTTCATGATCTCGAAGCTGTTCAGCGGCCCGCCGAAGCCGGCCTCGGCGTCGGCGACGATCGGCACGAACCAGTCGCGCTTGGCCCCGCCCTCGGCGTGCTCGATCTGGTCGGCGCGCTGCAGGGTGCGGTTGATGCGGCGGCACAGCTCGGGCGCGGCGTTGGCGGGATACAGCGACTGGTCCGGATACATGGCCCCGGCGGTGTTGGCGTCGGCGGCGACCTGCCAGCCCGACAGGTAGATGGCCTTCAGGCCCGCGCGGACCATCTGCATGGCCTGGTTGCCGGTCACGGCGCCCAGGGCGTTGATGTAGGGCTCGGAGTGCAGCAGTTCCCACAGGCGGTTCGCGCCGCGCTCGGCCAAGGTGTGGGTGATCGGCACCGAACCGCGCAGGCGCAGGACGTCCTCGGGCGTGTAGGGGCGCTCGATGCCGTCGAAGCGGCCGGCGGGGGCGGGAACGAGGTCGGCGAAGGTCGTCATGGCGGGCTCTCGGGGTCGATGCGATGGGACGGTGGTCGTCCGGTGCCCCTAGAGAACACGCGGTTGTCGGATTTGATACAGGCGGACGGCCTGCTGTCGTGTCAGTTTGTCATCATGTGACCTTGGCGGATCGGTCATGATGTGACACGCTGCGTCATGGACGTCGCCGCCGACCGCAAGCTGTTCCTCGGGGCCCGCCTCAAGCGGCTGAGGCGTGAGCGGGGGCTGACGCAGACGGCGATGGCCGGGGACCTGGGGGTCTCGCCCAGCTATCTGAACCATATCGAGCGCAACCAGAGGCCCGTGACGGCGCAGCTGCTGCTGCGGCTGGCCGAGACCTATGACGTCGATCTGCGGGCCCTGGGTCAGGCCGGGCCGGCGGGGGAACAGGCGCTCTCCGAGGTGCTGGCCGATCCGCTGTTCCAGGGGCTGGACACGCCGCGGCACGAGCTGCTGACACTGACCGAAGAGGCGCCCGGCGCGGCCGAGGCCCTGCTTCGGCTCTACCGCGCCTTCACCGAGCAGAGGGACCGAGCCCGCGCCGCCCTGATCGAAGGGGCGGCCCAGGAAGGCCCCTCCCCGTCCGATTGGGTCCGCGACTGGATCCAGAGCCGGTCGAACTATTTTCCCGAACTCGACGGTCTCGGCGAGACGCTCCACGCCTCGCTCGACCCGACCATGACCGGCGAGGGCTGCGAGGCCCTGGCGCGGGCGCGGCTGGCCCAGCGGCACAATCTGACGGTCAAGGTGATGCCGGCCGAAGTCATGGTGGAATGGACCCGGCGATTCGATCCGCACCGGCGCCGGCTGCTGCTGTCCGAGACGCTGGACCCCTCCAGCCGGGCCTTTTCCATCGTCTATCAGCTGGCGCTCGCCGAGCATGAGGCGGAGCTGACCGCCATGGTCGAGGCGGCGCGAGCCCCGGATGCGGCGACGGCCTCGTTGCTGAAAGTGTCGCTGACCAACACCCTCGCGGCAGCCATCCTCATGCCCTACGCGGCGTTTCAGCGGCTGGCCGAGGCGACCGGGTATGACATCGCGCGGTTGCAGGCGCGGTTCTCGGTCTCCTTCGAGCAGGTGTCGCATCGGCTGACGACCCTGAGCCGGCCCACGGCGCGGGGCGTGCCCTTCTTCCTGATCCGGGTGGATCAGGCGGGCAATGTGTCCAAACGCTATGCCTCCGGCGCCTTTCCCTTCGCCCGGTTCGGCGGGGCCTGTCCCCGGTGGAAGCTGCACAGCGCGTTCCGCACGCCCGGTCGGCTGGTCACCCAGATCATCGAGACGCCCGACGGGAGCCGCTGGTTCACGCTCGCCCGCACCGTGGACCGGCAGGGCGCGCTCCAGGCGCAAGGCGGGCAGGGCGAGCGCTATGACCTGGCCATCGGCCTGGGGTGCGAGCTGAAGGAGGCCAGGCGGCTGGCCTACGCCCGGGGCCTCGACCTCGACGCGCCCCAGGTCACGCCCATCGGCCCGGCGTGTCGCCTGTGCCACCGCCACCCCTGCGCCCAGCGCGCGGCCCCGCCGGTCGATCGCCCGCTGAAGGTCGACGACTGGTCGAAATCGGTCAGTCCCTATCCGTTCGGGGCGGGGTGAGAGTCGCGAAAAAGCGACTCTCACTTCTCTCACTCGCCCCTAGCCTCGGCGATCATTTCCGCCACGCGGGCCTTGTAGGCCACCCATTGCTCGGCGGGGTCGGGGTCCTCAGCGTGCCTGGCGGCGGCCTGCTCGCGTCGGACGACGTCGCAGAGCGACTCGTGAACACGGAGCCACCGCTGGGCCTCGGCCGCCCGTCCGTGATCCATCGCCCGGACCATGCGACGCCAGGCCTTGTCGCGCGTCACGGCCGTCGGCTCGACCGGCGCTTCAGGATCGACCGGCTCGGGCACGGGAGCGTGTGTGTCCCGCCGCAACC
>NZ_LJHU01000029.1 GCF_001295975.1 Brevundimonas sp. AAP58
CCCGCGCCAGCACCCGCGCCTCGCGTTCGACAATGACCGCCTCGGCCCCCAGCGCCCGCGCCGAGGCCGCCGCCTCCAGCCCGACATAGCCCCCGCCGATCACCGCCAGCCGCTGCCCCGGCCCCAGCCGGTGCTTCAGCCACTCGGCGTCGGCCGCGCTCCGCAAGACGCCGACATGGTCCGCGTCCGCTCCCGGAACCGGCAGCCGCCGCGCCCGCGCCCCGGTCGCCAGCACCAGATGGTCGTAAGCCACGCTCGATCCGTCCGACAGCGTCACCGTCCGCGCCGCCCGATCGATCGCCTCGACCTGCGTCGACAGCCGCAGGTCGATCTGGCCTTCCGCGTACCAGCTCTCCGGCCGCAGCATCAAGCTCTCGGCGTCCGCCTCGCCCTTCAGCCAGGCCTTGGACAGGGGCGGCCGCTGATAGGGCGCGATGGGCTCCTCGCCGATCAGGGCGATCGACCCCTCAAAGCCATACTGGCGCAGCATCGCCGCGACGGTTCCGCCGGCGTGTCCGGCTCCCGCGATGACGACCCGTTCGGTGCTCATGTCCGTCTCCAGCCTGTCGCAGCGCATGGCCGGGCGGACCCGCCGGTGTCAACGCGCATCGGCGACGCGGCTCATGCCATACGACCGTTTTTGACGCAGACCTCGCCTACCATGTTAGGCCGATCCTTCCGGCTGTCGTCCCGGCAGCCCGGATTTCAGACGATTCAGACTCTTCGCACCCTGTTTTTCGCCCCGCCTTTTCCCTGACCCGCCTCGGGCCTAAGAAGCCGCCCATGAACGCCCATGTCGCCCCGCCGCCCGCGTCCTTCGCCCTGACCCAGGACTGGGACGCGCTGGATCACGGCAAGTTCGCCGACGAGCCCACGGTCGTGCGCGGCCTGCTCGCCGCCATGCCGCTCGACGCCACGGCTCGGCCCGCCGTCGTGGCCGAAGCCGTCGAACTGGTTGAGCATGCGCGCCGCAGCCAGAAGAAGCAGGGCGTGGTCGAGAGCTTCCTGCAGGAGTTCTCCCTGGGCACGCGCGAGGGCCTGGCTCTCATGTGCCTGGCCGAGGCCCTGCTGCGCACCCCCGATGAGGAGACGCGCGACAGGCTGATCGCCGAGAAGATCGGTTCCGCCGACTGGGCCAGTCACCTGGGCCAGTCCGACAGCCTGTTCGTCAACGCCTCGACCTGGGGCCTGATGCTGACGGGCAAGCTGGTCGACGCCGACGATCAGGCCAAGTCCGACCTGCCGGGCTTTCTGAAGCGCATCGCCGGGCGGCTGGGCGAGCCCGTCATCCGCCAGGCCGTGGCCACGGCGGTCAAGATCATGGGCGAGCAGTTCGTGGTCGGCCGCACGATCGAGGCGGCCCTGAAGCGCGCCGACCGCGAAGGCTGGCTGTGCAGCTTTGACATGCTGGGCGAGGGTGCCCGCACCGAGGCCGACGCCGTCCGCTATGAGAAGATCTACGCCGACGCCATCACGGCCGTCGGCAAGACCGCGAAGGGCCAAGGGCCGGAGAGCGGTCACGGCGTCTCGGTCAAGCTGTCGGCCCTGTCGCCCCGCTATGAGGCCACCCAGGAAGCCCGAGTCTGGGCCGAGCTCTATCCCCGGGTTCTGCGTCTGGCCAAGATCGCGGCCGACGCCGACATCAACTTCACCATGGACGCCGAGGAGGCCGACCGGCTGGCCCTGTCGTTGAAGCTGCTGGATCGGCTGGCCCACGAGCCGTCGCTCGGCGACTGGAAGGGCCTCGGCCTCGCCGTTCAGGCCTATCAGAAGCGCGGTCCCGAGGTCATCGCCCGCGTCGCCGAGCTGGCCCGTGCGTCGGGCCGCCGGTTGATGGTGCGTCTGGTCAAGGGTGCCTACTGGGACACCGAGATCAAGCGCGCCCAGGTCTTCGGCCGCACCGACTATCCCGTCTTCACGACCAAGGCGGCGACGGACCTGAACTACCTCGTCTGCGCCCGCGCCATGATCGAGGCGGCGCCCCACCTCTATTCCCAGTTCGCCACCCACAACGCCCATTCGCTCGCCGCCGTCCACCGCATGGCCCGCGACAAGGGCGTCAAGATCGAGTTCCAGCGCCTGCACGGCATGGGCGAGGCTCTGTACGACGCGGCCAAGGAGACCTTCGGCGAGGTCACCGTCCGCGCCTACGCCCCGGTCGGCGGGCACGAGGACCTGCTGCCCTATCTGGTCCGCCGCCTGCTGGAGAACGGCGCCAACTCCTCCTTCGTCCACGCCCTGCTGGACGAACGGGTGCCCGCCTCCGCCGTCGCCGCCGACCCCATCGCAAGCGTCGAGGCCCACCCCGATCGCCACGCCAAGATCCCCACGCCCAAGGATATCTACATGGACCGCCAGAACTCGCTCGGCCGCGACTACTCCCAGAAGGCCGACCGCGAACGCCACGTGGCGGCATTGGCCAAGGTCGACGCCGAGAAGCTGACCAGCGGCCCCCTCATCGGCGGTAAGCTGCTGGCCGGAACGAACCCCCAGGCCGTGACCAATCCCTTCGACACGACCCAGGTGCTGGGGCACGTCTCCGAGGCCACCGAGGCGGATCTCGACGCCGCCGTCGAGGCCGCTGCCCGCGCCCAGGTGGGCTGGGATCGCAAGGGCGGCGCAGGCCGGGCGCCGGTGCTGCGCGCCATGGCCGATGCCCTGGAGGCGGACCTGGATCGCCTCGTCGCCCTGCTCAGCCGCGAGGCCGGCAAGACGCTGAACGACGGCGTCGCCGAGGTGCGCGAGGCCGCCGACTTCTGCCGCTACTATGCGATGCTGGCCGAGCGCGACTTCGGTGGACCGCAGACGCTGAAGGGCCCGGTCGGCGAGATCAACCAGCTGGTCCTGCACGGCCGGGGCGTCTTCGCCTGCATTTCGCCGTGGAACTTCCCGCTCGCCATCTTCACCGGCCAGATCGCAGCGGCTCTGGCCGCCGGCAACGCGGTGCTGGCCAAGCCCGCCGAGCAGACGCCCCTGATCGCGGCGGAGGCCGTGCGGCTCTATATCAAGGCCGGGCTCGATCCCGATCTTCTGGCCTTGGTGCCCGGACGCGGCGAGACGGTGGGGGCCAGGCTCGTCGCCCACCCGGGCATCGACGGCGTAGCCTTCACCGGCGGCACGGATACGGCCACGGCCATCAACCGGTCGCTGGCCAATCGCCCCGGCCCGATCATCCCCTTCATCGCCGAGACGGGCGGGCTGAACGGCATGTTCGTGGACACCACGGCGCTGAAGGAACAGGTGATCGACGACGTCATCCTGTCGGCCTTCGGATCGTCGGGTCAGCGCTGCTCGGCGCTGCGTCTGCTCTACGTCCCCCAGGACGCCGCCGACGCCCTGATCGAGGGGCTGAAAGGCGCTCTGGCCGCCCAGGTCGTGGGTGATCCGTCCGATCCGTCCACCGACATCGGCCCCGTCATCGACGCCGACGCCAGGGGGGCGCTGGAGGCCCATCTGGAGCGCCTGAAAGGCGACGCGAAGATCATCGCCCGCGCTGCCCTGCCCGCCGGCGCCGACAAGGGCCATCTGTTCGCCCCCACCATTGCCGAGGTCCCGACGCCCGACTATCTGGAGCGCGAGGTCTTCGGCCCCATCCTCCACGTCTGCCGCTATGAGCCGTCGAAGCTGAAGGAGACGGCCGCGAAGCTCGCCGCGCGCGGCTATGGCCTGACGCTCGGCGTCCACTCCCGCATCGAGGCCTTCGCCGAGGAGGTCGCGCGCCTGGTCCCCGCCGGCAACGTCTACATCAACCGCTCGATCATCGGCGCGGTGGTGGGCGTCCAGCCTTTCGGCGGCGAGGGCCTGTCGGGCACCGGCCCCAAGGCGGGCGGCCCCTACAGCCTGATCCGCTATGCCTCGGAGAAGGCCATTTCCAACAACATCTCCGCCCAGGGCGGCGACCCGGCCCTGCTGAACCTCTAGGCCGCCTCGGCCTGCGCCGGCACCAGGGCGTCCAGCGCCTGGATGAGGTCGGCGATCAGGTCGTCCTCGTGCTCCAGTCCGACCGACAGGCGCAGCAGGCCCTCGGTGATGCCCGCGACCACGCGCGCCTCCGGCGTCATGGCGGCGTGGGTCATGGTGGCGGGGTGGGCGATCAGGCTCTCCACGCCCCCCAGGCTCTCGGCCAGGGTGAAGGCCTCCAGCGACTCCACCAGACATCGCACCGCCTCGACCCCGCCCGCCAGCTCGAAGCTCAGCATGGCGCCGAAGCCCTTCTGCTGACGCGCGGCCAGAGCATGGCCGGCATGGCTCCTGAGCCCCGGATAGTGGACCGCCGATACGGCCGGGTGGGCCTCCAGCAGGGCCGCGATCTTGCCCGCCGTGGCCTGCTGCCGCTCGATCCGGGCGAACAGGGTGCGCACGCCCCGCAGCGTCAGATAGGCGTCGAACGGAGAGCCCGTCACGCCCAGACAGTTGGCCCACCACGCCAGCTCGGCGTGGTCCGCAGGGTCCGCGCAGATCACCGCCCCGCCGACCACGTCGGAATGGCCGTTGATGTACTTGGTCGTGGAGTGGATCACGATGTCGGCCCCCAGCGCGATGGGCGTCTGGAGCGCGGGCGACAGGAAGGTGTTGTCGGCCACCACCTTGGCCCCGACCCGGTGCGCACGGACGCAGATGTCGGCGATGTCGACGACACGGAGAAGGGGGTTGGACGGGGTCTCGACCAGCACCAGCTTCGGGTTCAGCCGCAGCGCGGCCTCCAGCGCGACCGGGTCGCCCTGATCGACCCAGAGCACCTCGAAATGACCCTTCTTCGCCCTCGCGGTCAGCAGGCGGTGGGTGCCGCCATAACAGTCGTGGGGCGCGATCAGCAGGTCGCCGGGCTCCAGCAAGGACAGCGGCAGGTCGACCGCCGCCATGCCGGTGGCGGTGACGACGCAGCCGGCGCCGCCTTCCAGTTCGGCCAGGGTCTCGGCCAGCACGTCGCGTGTGGGATTGCCCGAGCGGCTGTAGTCATAGGTCCGCTTCTGCTCGAATCCGGCGAAGGAATAGTTCGACGACAGATAGAGCGGCGGCATCACCGCGCCGTGGGCCGTATCCTGATCGACGCCGGAGCGGGCGCAGGCGGTGTGGGCGTGGCGGCGCGTCATTGGGCGATCTCTTTCAGAGCGGCGCGGAGGATGGTGCCGACGGCCTCGTCCTCCTTCAGAAAGGCGTCGTGGCCGTAGAGCGACGGGGCCTCGACGAAGCGGAACAGGGTGGGCAGACGCGCGGCGAGCTCGCGCACATCCTCGATTGGCACGAGGCGGTCGGAGGTGAAGCCGACCAGGGTCGTGGGCGTGACGATCGCCTCGGGCGTCACCTGATGGCGGTCGATGGAGTCGGACAGCGACAGCCACCGCGCCGGTGTCGTGTGATTGCGGTAGGCCCGGCCGCGCGCCGTCAGATAGTCGCAGACCGGATAGGCACCGCCGACGCGGGCCGGGGCGTGGGTCTCGAACCGTTCGCCGAGCTCCTCGGACGTCCGATAGGTCGTCATGGCCAGCTCGCGCGCCAGCGCCACGCCGTCCTCGGGCCGGCCGGCCGCCTCGGCGAGTTGCAGGATGCGGCGCTGAATGCCACGCCAGGCCGTGGCCTGGGGGTGGGCGCGGTGGGCGGCGGACACCACGACCAGTTGCTCGACCCGCTCGGGGAACAGCTCGGCGAAGGCCAGGCCGATCATCCCGCCATAGGAGCAGCCGACAAAGGCCGAGACGATGGGGTCGCCCAGGGCATCGAGGATGATGGCCAGCAGCCGCGCCTGGTCGTGGGTGGTGATGGTCACCGGACGGGTCCCCGGGGCGGCTTCCGGCGCATAGTCGAAGGCCAGAACCTGGAAGCGGTTCAGGTCGATGGGCCCCCGGATCGACACCGCGCCCGACCACCAGCCCAGGCCGTTGGTCTCGGTGCGATGCACGAACCGCCCGGCCGAAATGCCGCCCGCGACGACGACCAGCGGCGCACCTTCACGGCCATGCAGACGCCCGATGATCCGGCGCTGGGCCAGGCGCTCGCCGGACTGGAGCCGGAAGTCGGCCGGGATCTCGACCGGGAGATCGACGGCGATGTTGCCCCGCGCGATCCGGGGCACGCGCGCGGCAACATCGCGACGGAGAGGTTCGGGAGAGAGGGTCTGGGTGTCGAAGGCCATATCGTCGTCCGCATCGTCCTGCTCAGCAAGACCCCGACGCGGTGACAGACCGTGGAGACGTCGCCTGATCGACGCTCCACTCATCTCTCGCGGAAGGTCGAAACCCTCCCCGCAGGAGTTGGCACCGTTCGGGCGGAACCCGATGGTTGCCCCGGCGTCAAAGGGCCTATCCCTCAGCCGGTCTTGATGAGTGACGTTACGTTGCGAGTGCGAAGAGCGCCGGTCAAGAGAAAAAATCTACCCCTCGTCGCCCCTTCAAGGCAGCGGGCGTGGCGTGAAAGCCTCATCATGGTTTCCGGGCGAAAGAAAAATGCGCAAAAGCATTGACGGCGACGACCCCGCCCGACACTCTGAGATCCACGATAGTCCTGAGGTTGGCCCCGTGTCCCGTCCCGGCCGCATCGCCGTTTCGCCTTCGACGCCCGCTCTCGCAGCGCGGTCGATGACGGCCGCGACCCTCGTTTCGACCACCACCGGCATGACCACCACCGGCCGCTCGCGGGCGGGGACAGGTTAGCGCGCGCGGTCGTTCAGACAGCCCAGCAAACCCCACCCGCCCGGCCCCGGCCCGGCGGGTTTTCTTTTGACCCAAGCCCTCCCTCCTCTTCGAAACGGATCACCCCAATGCCCCACGCCAAAGCCCACCTCGCCGTCGTCCAGAAACCGCTGCCGGAGGCCGCTCCCGCTCCGGAGGTCGTTGTCCTCAAGTTCGGCTCCTCGATCCTGAAGGATCAATCCTGCGCTCCCGCCGTGGCGTCAGAGCTCTATGGCCACGTTCGCGCCGGTCGGAAGGTCGTGGCCGTGGTCTCGGCGCTCGGTGGCCACACCGATCGACTGCTGGCCGACGCCCGGGCGCTCGGGCTCGATCACGAGAACGACCTGCTGCCCGCCTACGTGGCCCAGGGCGAGGAGCAGGCAGCGGCGCTGGTGGCCATCGCGTGCGACCGCATCGGGCTGGACGCCTGTGCCCTGTCGGTGCGCGAACTCGGCATCGTCGCCGAAGGCCCCGTCGAGCACGCCCATCCCGTCGCCTTGCAGGGGGAGGCCCTCAACCACGCCATCGGCGCGCACCAGGTGGTGATCGTGCCGGGCTTCGGTGCCGTCGGCCCGCATGGCCGCGTCGTCCTGCTGGGCCGAGGGGGATCGGACCTGACGGCGGTGTTCCTCGCGGCCGAGCTGGGGCTGAAGCGCGCCCGTCTGGTGAAGGACGTCGACGGCCTCTACGACCGCGATCCGGCCTCGGCGTCCGGCAAGCCGCTGCGCTTCCGTCGCGCCAGCTGGGACGATGCTCGACGGCACGGCGGAGCGCTGGTCCAGCACGACGCCATCGACCTGGGCCAGGAACGGTCGGTCGAGATCGAGGTGGCCGCCATCGGCCGGTCGGACTGCACCATCGTAGGCGAGCACTCCGCCCCGCCCGGACCGTCCGTGCCGGACGCCCCGCTCAAGGTCGCCATCGCCGGCTGCGGTGTGGTGGGCGGCGGCCTGCTGAAGCGGCTCCAGGCCGACGGCCGGTTCGAGGTGGTCGGCGTCTTGGTGCGCGATCCGAAGAAGCCGCGCGACGTGGATGCCCCCGCCCACCTGTTCACCTCCGACCGCGAGGCGCTGCTGGCGCTCCGGCCCGACATCCTGCTGGAGGCCCTGTCCGAAGGCGGGGCCGGCCACGATCTGATCCGCGCCGCGCTGGAACAGGGCATCGATGTCGCCAGCGCGAACAAGCAGGCGATCAGCCGTGACCCTCAAGGCCTGGCAGACCTCGCCCGGGCAAAGGGCGCGCGCCTGGCCTATTCGGCGGCGGTCGGTGGCGGCTCCCCCATGATCGAGACGGTGCGGGCGGCCCGCGCCGCCGGGCCGATCCGGGGCTTCGAGGCCATCCTGAACGGCACGGTCAACTTCATGCTCAGCCGCATCCAGGCCGGGGCCGACTTCGCCGACGCCCTGGCCGATGCCAGGGTCGCGGGTTTCGCGGAAGAGGACCCGTCGTCGGATCTGGAGGGCCGTGACTCGGCCGCGAAGGTCCGGCTTCTGGCCTTCGAGGCGTTCGGCCGTCCGGCCGAGGACGTGTCCTGCGCCGCCCTGTCGGAGGACTTCCAGCCTTCCGGCCCGGTGCGTCAGATCGGCGCCTGTTTTCGCGTCGGCGATGCGCTCAAGGCGTCGGTTTCGCTTGACGTGGGGCTGGACGATCCGTTCTTCCTCGCCCTGAACGGGGAGCGGAACGGCTTGAAGGTCTATGGCGAGGACGGGCGGGTCTGGTCCTGCGGCGGGCGCGGCGCGGGCCGCTGGCCGACGACCGAGAGCGTGCTGGCCGACCTGAACGACATCGTGCGCGCCCGGCACGCGTCGCTCGGACACCACTAGCCCTTGGCCGTCTTCACCCCCGTATCGGACGATCAGGCGCGCGCCTTCCTGAGGGACTACGACCTCGGCGATCTGGTCGCGCTGCATCCCATCTCCGAGGGGGTGGAGAACACCAACTACCGGCTGGAGACCGTCGGTGCCCGCCATGTCCTGACGCTGTTCGAGGCGCGGACGGACGCGGCGTCCCTGCCCTTCTGTCTGGGGCTGACCGAACATCTGGCGACGCGCGGTTACCCCGCCCCGCGTCCGGTGCGGCGTCCAGACGGAGATTGGGTCGGGACCCTCAACGGCCGACCAGCGGCGGTGATCGACTGGCTTGAGGGAGCCTGGCTTCGCGCGCCGACGCCAGCGGAACAGGCAGCGGCCGGGGCCATGCTGGCGCGACTGCATCTGGCGGCGGCCGACTTCCCGTTGAGGCGCGACAATCCTGTCGGACCCGCGGCGTGGCTCGATCTGGCTGCCCGCAGCGCCACGGCCGCGACCGGAGCGGATCTGGAGATCCTCAGGGAGGCCGAGGCGCTCCTGTCCGAGCTGGCCGATCCATTCACGGAAGACCTGCCCATGGGGCCGATCCACGCCGACTACTTCCCCGACAATGTGCTGTTCCAAGGTGGCGCTGTTTCCGGGGTCATCGACTTCTACTTCGGCTGCACAGGGCCGTTGGCCTACGATCTCGCCATCGCGCTGAGCGCCTGGGGCTTCGACGGAGCAGGCGCGCCGATCCCGGGCGCGATCAAAGCCTTTCGAAAGGGCTATGAGGCAGTCCGCCCGCTGACCCCGGCCGAGGCCGCCGCGCTGCCGCGTCTGGGCCAGGCGGCGGCGTTGCGCTTCGCCCTCACCCGGCTGCACGATCGGGTCTTCCACGACCCGACCAAGCTGGTGACGCCCAAGGACCCCGCCGCCTTTCTCCGGCGCGCGGCGTGGTGGCGGACCTACTCCGCCGCCGGACCGTCGATGGTCAGCGGCGCGGCGTAGATGTCGACCCGCGCTGGCGCACCATAGGTCTGGACCACGCGCTGACGCCAGGCGTCCGAGAACCAGGCCTCGGCGGTCGCCCTGTCGTCGAACAGATAGGTGCCGCCGAAACTGCCCTCGCCGATGGTGAAGGACTTGGTCTTCAGGCCGGGAATCTGCCGGTAGCGCGGTGCCGCCGCCTCGAACTCCACGCGCAGACGTTCGGCTGTGACACCGGGCGGGGTCGGCACATCGACCACGACCACGACGTCGTCGGCGGCGGACTGGGCCAGGGCGGGGCTTGCCAGCGCGACGGCGCAGGCGGCGATGAAAAGGCGGGCGCGGATGGACATGGGATGATCTCCTTGAACGCCGCGATTAGACACCGCCGGTCGATCCGCGATAGCGTCAAGGCCGCAAAGCTGATTTGCGAAAAACGCAAGAACGCCTCGTGGATCTCGCCAGTCTCGATCTCCTCCGGCTCGTCGATGAAGAGCGCAACCTCAGCCTTGTCGCGCGGCGCATGAACGTCGCCGTCTCGACCGTCAGCCGTCGGATCGATGCGCTGGAAGCCGACCTGGGCCTGCGCCTGCTCGACCGTCGTGCCAGCGGGGCGCGCCTGACGCCGGAGGGTCGCCGCATCGCCGTCCTGGCCCGGCCCATCGTCGATCAGGCGGCGGCCCTGCGTCGCGCGGCGGAAGGGTTGGCGGTCGAGGTCCGCGAGCGGCCGCTGGTCATCTCGGCGACGGAGTTCGTGGTCTCGGACCTTCTGGCCCCGGCGTTGACGACCCTGTTTCGCGCCTCGCCGAAGCTGTCGGTCGTGCTGAGGTCCCAGGCAGAGATCGTCAGCCTGGCCCACCGCGAGGCCGACCTGGCCATCCGCATGTCGCGGCCCAAGGGCGACAGTCTGATCGCCAAACGGCTGGGCGACATCGCGCTCGGCTGCTTCGCCCATCGCGATTACCTGACGGGCCGCGATCCGGCGACGCTGGATTTTTCGGCCGAGCGCCTGCTGATCTACGACGATAGCTATGGCCGGATGTCAGAACTCGATTGGGTCGCTGCCGCCGGGCTGGAACGGGCAGTGGCGATGCGGACCCCCAGCACCCGTGGCCTTCTGACGGCGACGGTCGCAGGCGCGGGCATCGCCATCTTGCCAGCGCTGTATGCCTTGCGCGCGGGCCTGATCGCTGTGCCGACACCCTTCGCCATTCCGCCGCGCACCGCGTGGCTGATCACCCATCGGGACATCCGCCGTCTGCCCGCTGTGCGAACGGCCCACGCCTGGGTGGTTCAGACCTTCACGGCGATGCTGAAGGAGACGGCGGCTTTGGTCGCGGCGACCGCCGCACCTCAGCCCTGAAAGGCGCGGACGGCGGCCAGCGCCTCGGCTGCATCGGCGGCAATGACCTTGAACCGTTCAGCGCGGTTGCCAAGGGCGCGGATGACCTCGGGCGGGTCCGGGTCGAAGCCGACGACGGGGGCGACGTCCTTGCCGAACTTGGCGGGGTGGGCAGTGGCAAGCGCCACGACCGGTCCGACGGCACGGTCGATGGCGCGAGCGGCCGAGAGGGCGACGGCGGTGTGGGGGCAGACGACCTGGTCCCAAACGGAATGGGCGTGGGCGATCTCCGAGCGCGTCATCGCCTCGTCGACCGAGACGGCTGACACTTCGCGGCGGAGCGCGGTCAGCAGTTCGTCCGGCAGGACCACCCGGCCGTCGCGGGCGAAGTCGGCGAACAGGCCGCGCGTCAGGTCGGCGTCGCGGCCCGACGCCTCATAGACCAGCCGCTCGAAGTTGGACGGAGCCTGGACGTCCATGCTGACGGACGCCGTCTCCACTGCCGCGCGCCGGGCGTAGACGCCTTCGTTGATGGCGCGGGCCAGGGCGTCGTTGGCGTTGACGGCGGCGACGAGGCCACGCGTCAGCAGGCCCATCTTCGACGCCGCTATCCCGGCGAAGGCGTCGCCGAAGTTGCCGGTCGGGACCACAAACACCGGCGGCCGGGTCTCGCCCTGCGCCGCCAGCTGCGACACGGCCGAGAGATAGTAGGGTATCTGCCCCGCCAGCCGCGCCCAGTTGATGGAGTTGACCGAGCTGAACCGGCCGGACGCCCTGAGCGTCTCGTCGGCGAGCAGTCCCTTCACCAGACGCTGGCAGTCGTCGAAATCGCCCCGGACGGCGAGGTTCAGCACATTGTCCGCCTCGACCGTCGTCATCTGCCGGCGCTGGACCGGCGAGACCCGCTCATGGGGATGCAGCACGATCAGGCGGATGCGCGGCCGGTTGGCGAAGGCGGCGACAGCGGCCGCGCCGGTATCGCCGCTGGTCGCCGTGACCAGGGTCAGCCGTTCGCCCGACACCGCCAGGGCCTCGGCCGACAGGGAAGCGGCCAGCTGCATCGCCAGGTCCTTGAAGGCCGCCGTCGGCCCATGGAACAGCTCAAGCAGATACAGCCCGTCCTCCAGGCGGCGCAGCGGGGTGATCTCCGGTGGGGCAAAGCCAGCGATCAGATGATCCAGCGCCCGGTCCAGCGCGCCAGCCGGCAGGGCCGGCCCGATGAAGGGTGTCATCGCAGAGCGGGCCATCTCGGCATAGGCGGGGCCGGGAGCCCAGGCGTCTGGCGTCAAGGTGGGCCAGGAGACGGGCATGTACAGGCCACCGTCCGGCGCCATGCCGCGCAGCAGGGCCTCAGCGAAGTCGGCGGCCGGTGCGGCGCCGCGGGTCGAGACATATCGGGCGGAGGCTTGCTGCATCGCACACAAGGCTAGACCCGCGCGTCTAGCGCGTCATTTGAATTCCTTCTGGGACGCCTTGGCTCGGTGGATCCGGAGATGCACGCCAGGCCCCAGCGGGGCCCGCCTCCAGATCCTGGAGACGGGCCCCGTCCGAGGTGATGAAGCTGCG
>NZ_LJHU01000003.1 GCF_001295975.1 Brevundimonas sp. AAP58
GGCTCCAGACACGGTGCTCGCGTCCGCCCCCTCCACCGCTTCGCGGTTCCCCTCCCCCGCCGCGCTAGGCTTGCTGGGGAGGATCAAGTGAGGCTCCTCCCCTTCCCCGTCGTCGCGCGCATCCTCAAGCGCCGCCTGCCGACGACGCTGTGGGGACGCTCGCTGCTGATCATCGTCCTGCCTGTCCTGATCATGCAGGGTGCCGTGACCTGGGCCTTCTTCGACATGCACTGGCAGACGGTAACGGCGCGTCTGTCCGAAGGTCTGGCCGGCGACGTGGCCTGGGCCGCCGAGAGCTATCGCGACGAACCCACCGCCGCCAACCTTGCCGAGATCACCGACCAGGCCCAACGGTCGATGCAGCTGTCCGTCGCCCTCCGCCCCGACGCGGTGATACCGACAGAACCCCGGCGCGGCCCCATTGGCGTGGTGGACCGCACGCTCGAGGCGGCGCTGGCGAGCCGTCTCGATCAGCCCTTCTGGTTCGACACCACCCGCTACCCGGCTTACGTCGACATCCAGGTGCAGCAGAGAGACGGCGTCCTAAGGATCATCGCACCCCGCGAACGCGCCGTGGCGACCCAGGCTCACATCTTCGTGCTCTGGCTGATGCTGGCGACCGCCTTGCTGATGGGCGTCGCGATCCTGTTCATCCGCAATCAGGTCCGGGCCATCGAGCGCCTCGCGGACGCCGCCGAGGCGTTCGGACGGGGCGAGGTCACGACCCGCTTCAAGCCTCATGGCGCGCGCGAGGTGCGCCAGGCCGCGGCGGCGTTCATGGACATGCGCGACCGCATCCAGCGCCATATCGACCAGAGGACGGCGCTCCTTGCATCCGTCAGCCACGACCTGCGCACGCCCCTGACCCGTCTACGGCTCGAACTGGCGCTGGCCCCGCCGTTCAAGCGTCAGGCCGCCATGAAGGGCGACCTCGACGAAATGGAACACATGATCGACGAATACCTCGCCTTCGCGCGCGGGGAGGCGGGCGAGGCGCCCCAGACCGTCGACCTGGCGACCCTGCTGAAAACGGCGGGCGAGGACGTGAGGCGCGCCGGTGCCGAAGTCGAGATCGCCGCCCCCAAGGGCCTGAGCGCCTCCTTGCGTCCGCTGGCCTTCAAGCGCGCGCTGGCCAATCTGGCGGGGAACGCGGCGTCCCATGGTGAGCACGTCCGCCTGTCCGCCCGCGCCCTGCCGTCGGGCGGCGTCGAGATCGCGATCGAGGACGACGGTCCCGGCATCCCCGAGGACATGCACGAGGAGGCTTTCCGCCCCTTCAGCCGGCTGGACGAAAGCCGCAACCAGAACCGAAAAGGTGTGGGCCTGGGTCTCGCCATCGCGCGTGATGTCGCGCGCAGCCATGGCGGCGACATCACGCTGGATCGCAGCGATCTCGGAGGTTTGAAGGCGCTTGTTCGCTTGCCGGGCTAGCGGAACGGCCAGACAAGGCGCATCTTCTCTCTGTCAGGGAAACCTCGGAGGTCGCCATGCGCCGTTTCGCCTTTCTTGCTCCACTCGCCCTCGCCATGGGCCTCGCCGCCCCGGCCGCCGCTCAGCCCACAGTCAATGTGACCATCGGCGGAGACCTGGTCGAACAGGTCGAGACCCTGGGTCAGCGCGACGTGGACCTGCAGCTGGAGCGCCTGCGCTCGGTGGTGGCGCGCGAGCTTGATCGGCGCGGCGCGCTGGACGGGGCCCAGATCAATCTCGTCATCACCGACCTCAAGCCCAATCGCCCAACCTTCCAGCAGGCGGTGGACCGTCCGGGCCTGTCGATCATCGACAGCATCTCCATCGGCGGCGCCACCATCGAGGGCGAGGTCATCACGGCCGACGGCCAGCGCCTGCCGGTCCGTTTCTCGCGCTACTCACCCACCCTGGCCGATGTTCAGGGCTTCACCACCTGGCAGGACGCCGAGCGGGCCTATAGCCGTCTGGCCGTGAACCTGGCATCAGGACGTCTGGTCACCCGCTAGGGTCCGGGCGCGGGCGACGGCCGCATCGACAGCGGCCATCGCGGCCTCGCCGAGCCCCGCTTCGGCCAAGGCGTCGAGTCCGGCGCGGGTCGTCCCCCCAGGCGACGCGATGCGCGCGACAAGGTCGTCGAGCGAAGCGTCGGTCGCCGCGCCTGCCCCAGCCGACCGCAACGCCCCTCGCGCCAGACGCTCGGCCGCCTCGGGGGGCAGCCCCGCCTCGGTACCCGCCAAAGCCAGAGCCTGAGCGAATGCGTGGAAGAAGGCCGGCGCGGACCCCGCGACCGCTGTGGCAGGGTCGAGCAGAGCCTCCTGATCGAGATCAACTGCGTCGGCGACAGGATCGAACAGATCGTGGGCCATGGCGCGCGCAGCCGCATCCTGCGACCAGATCGCGGCGACGCCCTGAGCCTGGGCTACCGCAGTGGTCGGCATCACGCGGGCAATGGGTCGACTGAGAACTGAGGCGATGTCGGCGGCGCGGACCCCCGCCATCACGGAAATCACAATGGCTCCCGGCGGCACGGACGCCGCCAGCCGCGTCACTGCCTCCCGCCAGGTTCCGGGCTTCACTGCGATAACGAGCGCCCGGGTGTCGACCGGACAAGCAGGCTGGTTGGCACGCGTGAGGATTGTGGGCGTCGCCGCGCCCGTCAGCCGCCAGCCTTCCGCCAGGGCGGAGCCCAGACGGCCATGGCCGAGAAGTGTGATGGGAAGGGCGGCGGTCACGCGCGGATCGTGCGCGTTGGCAACCGAGTCGGCTAGGCCGTCCCCACGGTCTCGAACAGGCAGCTATCGATCGCGTCCTGGGGCCGCTTGTTGCCCCGGATCATGAAGTCGAACGCGGGATAATACCGATCCGCCGCCTCGATCGCCGCGTCGATCATCGACGCCGCCTGGGCCAGCGTCGGGCGCTCGCCATGCGGAAGGGCCAAGGAATGGCGGAAGACGATCTCGCCGTCCTCGGGCCACACCTCGAAATGGCCCATCCAGGTCCGCTGGTTGACCATCGACACCAGTTCATAGGCCGCCGGGCGCCGCCCCTTGGTCGCGCGCAGGTCCAGCGCACAGCACAGCTGCAGGCAGTCGCCCTCCGGCCGCCAGGCGAACCACAGCTCGTAATCCTTCCAGTCGCCGGCGAGCGCGAAGGCCAGATCCCCGTCATCGGTGCGGTCGAACGGCAGATTCTCGGCGTTCAGCACATGCTCGACCACATCCAGCGGATCGTAGGGAACGTCGACTTCGTGTCCGACAGCATCCATTGGAAAACTCAGGTCTCTCGGCGGGCGGGGCGCGACTCATGCGCCATGGGAAGACGGTAGGCGTGTTCGCGGATTCGGCTCAACCGGCTGCGTCCGGAAGACGAGTTCCGTCCGTGGACGTTCCCGTCTCGGGCTTGTTCGCCTTTTTGGCGGCGGGCGCCTTCAGGGCCGCGACCTCGGCGCGCAGGGCGGCGATTTCGGCTTTCAGGGCGTCGAACTCGTCTCGGCGGACCAGGTCCATCTCGGCCACGAAGCGGTCGGACTGGGCGCGGAAGGCGGCCTTGGCCTCCTCGCCCGCCGCCTGGGCCAGCCCCATGGCGCTGGTCCCCAGCTTGGAGAACTCGTCGAGAAAGGGATTGCGGGTCTGCATGGGCATCTCCGGCCCGCGAGCGGCGCGGGCGTCGTTAAGGAAGGGTCTGCGGATATGGTGAACCAATCCTTACCCGGCCATCCCCTGCATAGCCTCAATCGAGGCCGAAAGGTGTCGCCCTCGCGCGACGCGGCGTCGCTTGCTAAAGGGCCGAGGACAACGCTGCAGGAGCGCCCGCGTGATCTTTCCCGAGTTCGACCCCGTCCTGATCCAGCTGGGGCCGCTTCCGATCCGCTGGTATGCCCTGGCCTATGTCGCCGGCATCGTGCTGGGCTGGGTCTATGCCGCGCGCATCCTCAAGACCGAGCGCATCTGGTCGCCGGGCAAGCCGCCGCTGACCACGCCGCAGCTGGACGATCTGGTGCTCTGGATCACGCTGGGCATCATCCTCGGAGGCCGCCTCGGCTACGTCCTCTTCTACAAGCCCGCGATCCTCGGCCAGATCTTCACCGGTGACAGCCTGGGCGAGCGGCTCGAGCTGTTCCAGCTGTGGACCGGCGGCATGTCCTTCCACGGCGGCTTCCTCGGCGTCGTGCTGGCGGTCGTGATCTTCGGACGCCGCAACAAGGCCAATCTGCTGAGCATCGGCGACGCCATCGCCCCCGTCGTGCCACTGGGCCTGTTCTTCGGCCGCATCGCCAACTTCGCCAATGGCGAGCTGTGGGGTCGGGTCACTGACGCGCCCTGGGCGATCCGCTTCTGCAACAATCGCATCCGCGAGACCTTCGGCTTCTGCCCCGCCGGCGATCTGCCGCGGCACCCCAGCCAGCTCTATGAGGCCGCGCTGGAGGGCATCTTGCTGTTCGTCGTCCTTTGGCTCGCAGTCTGGAAGTGGAAGCTGCTGACCAAGCCCGGCTATGTCACCGGCATCTTCCTCGTTGGCTACGGCCTCAGCCGCGCGGCGATCGAGACGGTGCGCGAGCCCGACAGCCACATGCCCGAGGCGCTGCAGGGTGTCATCACAATGGGCATGCTGCTGTCCATCCCGATGATCCTGGTCGGGGCCTGGCTGATCTGGCGTGCCCGCAGCCGTCCGCCCGTCGCCGCCTGATCCATGTCGGACGGGAGCCTGAAGGCCAGTCTGGTCCGCGAGATCGCACTGACTGGCCCGATGACCGTGGCGGACTACGTCACCCGCTGCCTGCACGACCCGCAGGGCGGCTATTACGCCACCCGGCCGGAGCTCGGCGCGCGCGGCGACTTTATCACCGCGCCGCTGGTCAGCCAGATGTTCGGCGAGCTGATCGGCCTCTGGGCCGTCGAAACGTGGCACCGCCTCGGCGCGCCGGAGCGGGTGAGACTGGTCGAGGTCGGCCCCGGCGACGGCACCCTGATGGCCGACGCGCTGCGCGCCGCGCGGCTGGCCCCTGATTTCCTCTCGGCTCTCGACCTGATCCTGATCGAACCCAGCCGCCCTCTGCGCGACGTGCAGGCCCGGCGACTGACCGACACCGACACCGCGCCCCGCTGGGTCTCCTCGCTGGAGGCCGTCGAACGCGACGCCCCCGTGATCCTGATCGCCAATGAGGTGTTGGACTGCCTGCCCGCCCGCCAGTTCGTGAGGACCGAGACCGGCTGGGGCGAACGCCGCGTCGGCGTCTCGGACAACGGCGAGCTCCTGTTCGGCCTGACCGGCATCACCGGCGGCTTCGTCCGCCCGGCCTTCGACGTCGCCCCCGGCGACCTGATCGAGCTCTCGGACCAGCAGGCCGCGTTCGGCCGCGACCTGGGCCGCCTGGTTTCCGAAGCGACGGGCGCGGCGCTGCTGATCGACTACGGTCGCGACCGCCCCGGACCCGGCGACACGCTCCAGGCGCTCCGCCGCCACGCCAAGGTCGATCCCCTCGCCACGCCGGGCGAGGTCGATCTGACCCAATGGGCCGACTTCCCCAACGTGCTAGAAGCCGCCGTCCGCGCCGGCGCCGACGTCACCGGCTGCCTCGGCCAGGGCGATTTCCTGCGCCGTCTCGGGATCGAGGCGCGCGCCGAGCGGTTGATGTCGACACGCCCCGACGCAGCCCCGGTCATCCAGCGACAGCTCGACCGGCTGACCGCCGACGACGAGATGGGCGTATTGTTCAAGGCGGCGGCGATCTTTTCACCGCCGACCCTCGATGTTCCAGGATTCGAGCCATGAGCGAGACGGTGGAAGCGCCCGAACCCATCACGCACGCCCTCCTCGACGGGGTCCGCCACGGTTTCTTCACGCGCAGGGGCGGCGTCTCGACCGGCTTGTTCGAGGGCCTCAACACCGGCATCGGCTCGAGCGACGACCCCGCTGCCGTGGCCGAGAATCGCCGCCGTGTGGCCGACAGCCTCGGTGGCACCCCCGACGACCTCGCCGCC
The DNA here is from genome assembly GCF_001295975.1 of Brevundimonas sp. AAP58. Classification (GTDB taxonomy): domain Bacteria; phylum Pseudomonadota; class Alphaproteobacteria; order Caulobacterales; family Caulobacteraceae; genus Brevundimonas. The sequence goes on from NZ_LJHU01000003.1 coordinate 5,952, forward strand.
TGCTACCAGATCCACTCCTCCATCACCCGCGTCGCAGCAGGCCCCTGGCGCGGCGACCGGCCCGAGGGCGACGCGGTCGTAACCGCCACGCCCGGCGTCATCTGCGCTGTCCTGACCGCTGACTGCGCGCCCATCCTGATGGCCGACCAGGAAGCCGCCGTCATTGGGGCCGTCCATGCCGGCTGGAAGGGCGCTCTGGGCGGTGTGGTCCGTAGCGCCGTCAAGGCGATGGAAGCGCTGGGCGCACGGGCCAACCGCATCCGCGCCGTCGTGGGCCCCTGCATCGCCCACGAAAGCTACGAGGTCGGCCTCGACTTCCAGGCCCGCTTCGAACATCACGACCCCGGCGCGGACCGCTTCTTCGCGGTCGGCGCGACGCCGGACAAGCGCCGCTTCGATCTGCCCGGCTTCGTCCTGTGGCGGCTGGAACAGGCCGGCGTCGACGAGGCCGCCTGGACCGGCCACGACACCTGCGCGGACGAGGCCACCTTCTACTCCAACCGCCGCGCCTACCTCAGGGGCGAGCCGGACTTTGGACGACTGATGTCGGCGATTGTGCTGGACTGACCTCCGACATGCGCCGGCGCGGTTCCAACCATCGACGCGCGGGTTGTTCGAGGTACCGATAGCTCAAGATAGCGGCAACGAGCGTGACGCCAAGATAAAGGCCTGCCGAGACAAGCGTTCGATGACCCGCGTCCGCAAAGATCCAAAGCAGGGGAAAGTGCCAGACATAGAGTCCAAAAGAGATCGTCCCCAGCCGAATGAGGCTGTCAGCACCGAGTAGGGCAACGATACGACTGCCTGTAAGGATCAGGACGAGCAGACCACCCGCTCCCAGAACGCCCAGGGCGTAAACGAGGATCTGACCGCTCAGCAACTGAGGCTTGACCTGGAAGGCGTCCGTAAAAACATCCTTGCCTGATGTCGAAACCTGCGCGTTCTGAAGGATGACGCACACAGCGGCTAAGGTCGCCAGCCCGACCGGAATGGCCCAGGTCAGCCGGCGAGCCAGCCTGGAGCCGGTAAGCGCGCGAAGCCGACCCTCGTTGATTGCGATGAGCCCGCCCAGCGCGAAAGCGTCCAGATGATTGAAGGTGAGCTGGTAAATCGCCGTCGCCACGTCGGGCACCGACCAACCCAGCGCTGAAAAGACCATATGGGTGCCTAGTCGCCAGAATGGACCCAGGATCACGAGCAGGGCAAACAGAACAACCAGCTGGGCACGGCGCAACCCCGCAAACAACAACGGGAACAGAAGATAGTACTGTTCCTCGACAGACAGACTCCAAAGGTGCCCGAACATCCGGGTTTCTTCGTAGCCGGGTATCACTCGGAACACGTTGAATGTTCCCGTCATCAGCCACGGCACCTGGGTCAGGAAGGCCAATGACTCGGGTCTGTCAAACAGCCAGGCCTCCAAGCAGAGGGTCGCGACACCGACAGTGATCGCAGCAAGGTAGAGCGGCAGAATCCGTGCGATCCGCGCCCGGTAGAACCGGCCCGGCGAGACAGGCTGCCCGGCCGCCTCGGCCCGCACCATGGATCGGGTGATCACGAAGCCGGACAGGGTGAAAAACACCCAGACACCAAGCCATCCGCACCAGAGCCAGCCCATGTGAAACAGGATGACGGCAAGCGCCGTAAGGCCGCGCAGTCCCTGAACCTCAGGGATGATGTCCCCGTTCACACCCGCCTGCACGTCAGTGCCGCTCCCCGCCCCGGGAAGCATCAAGACTCAACTTAGACGGCGTTTCCAGCCCTGGCGGCTCAACCAGGGGCCGCAGTCAACCGACGCGCGCGAGCTGTGGCGCCAAGACCACTTCGCGCCACGCGTGAGGATGGGACATCAAGGCGCGCACCAGCCGATTGTTCACCGCATGACCCGCCTTGTAGCCCTCATAACGACCGAGCAACGGCGCACCCAGCACATAGAGATCACCGATCGCATCCAGGGCCTTGTGGCGCACGAACTCACGTTCCATCCGCAGGCCGCCTGGATTCAGTATCTCCTCGCCGTCGATGACGACCGCGTTCTCCAGGCTTCCACCACGGGCCAGCCCCGCCAGACGCAGAGCCTCGACCTCATGGGCGAAGCCGAACGTGCGGGCGGACATGATCTCTTCGCGGAAGGTCTGTTCATCGACCACGAAGTCAATGACCTGGTTGCCGACGACCGCGTTGTCGAAGTCGATCTCGAACCGCATCTCATAGCGGTCGCAGGGCAGGAGCGCGGCGTGCTTGTCGCCGTCCGTGACATGGACCGGTTCGAGGATCTCGATATAGCGGACCGGTGCCTCCTGACGACGAAAACCCGCCCGGTCCAGCAGCTGGACGAACGGCAGGGCTGAACCGTCCAGGATCGGCAGCTCGGGTCCGTCGACCTCGACGATCGCGTTCGATACGCCAAGCGCGCAGAAGGCGGCCATCAGATGCTCGATGGTCGACAGCTGAACGCCCGCTTCGTTCTGGATCATCGTGTTCAGTCGGGCATCAACGACAGCGTCGCCCGCCACAGGGATGCGGTTGTCGCGATCCGACACATCGGTGCGGACGAAGACGATGCCCGTCCCGGACGGCGCGGACCGAATGGCCAGTCGCACGCGCTGGCCCGTGTGCACGCCCACGCCGGCGCAGATCGCCGGAGCGATTAGGGTCCGTTCGCGATGATCGGGCCTTGTAGGCAAAAGACACACTCGACGATGGCCGCGCGTCTGAAGCGCGCATTAACCGAAGCTGGATGCCTACCGGGGGCGGTCGCCAGCGCAAACCAAATCAGGGTTTCGGATTGTTACGCAAAGGAGGTTCTAGGTTTCAGGTTCGTGGTGCCAGGGACGTCCGCGTGTGCCCCAAGAAGAACCCAGGGCTCAGCTCGCAGAGTCGCTCCGATGAGCGGGAGCGTCATGCCAAAAGGCAAAAGGGGCGGTCCGGGAAGACCGCCCCTAGAACCTCAAACCTGGAACCTGACCCCTAGTTCGCCAGCCGTCGCAGAAACGACGGGATTTCCAGGTCATCCTCGGCCGGAACGGGCTCTGGAGCCGTCTGGGTCGTCTGACGCAGCTCGGGCTGGGCCGGGGCCGGACGGGCGGGCGGTTGGACAGGCGCATGGGCGGTCTGGGCGCGCGGCTTCTTGCCGAACAGGCTCCAGCCCGAGCGACGATGATCCGGCTCCTGATAGACCGGCTCCTCGGCGCGGGCCGGGGCGGCCGGGGCGTCGAAGTACAGGTCACCCTGGTCCGAAGCCACCGTGGCCACACGGCCGTGATCCTGTTCAAAGGCCTCGACCCACGGATCGACGATTGGCTCCAGCTTGCGCTCGTCCTCGGCGACGTGGATGACAGGCTCGGGCGTGCGGGCCACTGCGGGCTCCGGGGCCTGGAAGGTCGGGACGATCGGCGCGGCCTCGGGCGCGCGATAGGCGGCTGCGACCGGGGCCTCGCGGCGAGCGGGCTCGCTGCGCAGCGTGGCCTGAGCGACCGGCTCGGCGCGGCGCGGCTCGTGGAAGGCGGGCTGGCGGGTGGCGACCGGCTCGATCTTGGCGGTGGCGACCTCGTCCATGCCGGTGGCGACCACCGAGACGCGGATCTTGCCGTCCAGGGCCGGATCGAAGGCCGCCCCGAAGATGATGTTGGCATCGCCGTCGACCTCAGCCGAAATGGCGTTAGCGGCTTCATCGACCTCCAGCAGGGTCATGTCCAGACCGCCGGTGATGTTGACCAGCACGGCCTTGGCGCCCTTCAGGCTGGTCTCGTCGAGCAGAGGGTTGGCGATGGCGTTCTGGGCGGCCAGCAGGGCGCGGTCGTCGCCGGTGGCCTCTCCGGTGCCCATCATCGCCTTGCCCATCTCGGACATGACAGCGCGGACGTCGGCGAAGTCGAGGTTGATCAGGCCCGGCAGGATCATCAGGTCGGTGATCGAGCGCACGCCCGAATGCAGGACCTGGTCGGCCATGCCAAACGCGTCGGCGAAGGTCGTGCGCTCGTTGGCGACGCGGAACAGGTTCTGGTTCGGAATGACGATCAGGGTGTCGACGTAACGCTGCAGCTCGGCGATGCCGGCGTCCGCCAGGCGCATGCGGTGACGGCCCTCGAACGTGAAGGGCTTGGTCACGACGCCGACGGTCAGGATCCCCCGGTCGCGCGCGCACTTGGCGATGATGGGGGCCGCGCCCGTCCCGGTGCCGCCACCCATTCCGGCGGTGATGAAGACCATATGCGCGCCTTCCAGGTGCGCGTGGATCTCGTCGGCGCTCTCCTCGGCGGCGTTCATGCCGACCTCGGGGTGGGCACCGGCACCCAACCCTTGCGTGATCGTCTCGCCCAGCTGGATGCGACGGTCGGTCTTGGCGAAGGACAGATGCTGGGCGTCGGTGTTGGCGACCACAAACTCGACGCCTTCCAGGCCGGCGTCGATCATGTTGTTGACCGCGTTACCGCCTGCGCCGCCGACGCCGAACACGACGATCCGGGGCTTCAGTTCCGTGGCCTGCGGCCGCACCAGCGAAAGAGACATTCCGTAACCGACCTTCTGTTCCGACCCTGCCCTGAACGGTTCCGATGCGAAGGCCCCGCCGGTTCGCATTGGTTATGAGCGCGTTAAGGATCACCCAGCGCCGTTAAGGGAAGGTTACCGGATAGCGTGAGTCGGGCTTCTGCGAAGGCACGCAGGAAGCGTCACAACACAAATGCAGAGAGAAAACGAAAGAAGGGCGGCCCTTGCGGACCGCCCTCCCTTCAGTCTGGCGATGTACGGTTCTTAGAACGGCCGGTAGTTCAGGCCGATGAAGAATCGCGTGCCCCACGGGTCGAAGTTGCTCGTGGTGGCCGTGCCGAGGTAGCGCGACTGCTCAGCGTCGAAGGCGTTGACCACACCCGCGCGGACCGAGAGATCGTCGCGGACGTTCCAGCGAACCGTGAAGTCGTGACGAGCGAAGTTGCCCGTGTTCAGACCGTCGACGGGACGGCTGTCAGCGTTGTTGATGAAGTCACGCGGGTCGATGATGTCCTGAGCGGTCTGCCAGTCAACCGTCCAGTTCACGCTCCAGGTCGAGTTGGGCGTGTAGGTCAGCGACGAGGTGAAGCGGACCCGCGGGAAGAACACGCCGCTGGACAGCTCGGTCCCGTCCGTCGGGTCATTCGAGTTCAGGAACTGCTCCTGCTCGATCAGCCACAGCCCACCGATCGAGTAGTCCAGACGACCCAGGTTCCAGCCATTCATCTCCTCGAAGTCATAGGAATAACGAGCGGTGAAATCGAGGCCGCGGGTCGTCAGGGCGGCGTAGTTGACCGAACCCTGGATGAAGCCGCCGATCGGGTCGCCAGCGGGGGCGCCGATGTAGAACTCACGGCCCGGGGTCGGGTCGCGGCGGAAGATGGTGGCGCAGGCCGCCGAGTTGAGCGAAGCGCCGTTCACGCAGTTGTTGGCGGCGGTCTGGGCCGACACGGCCGCGATCACGTTGGTGATCTCGATCTCGTAGTAGTCCAGGATCAGGCTCAGGTTCGGGATGAAGCTGGGTTCGATCACCGTCGAGAAGGTGAAGGATTCCGACTCTTCCGGCTGCAGGAAGGGGTTGCCGCCGTTCACGCCGGCGACGCCCGAGCCATAGATCGGGTTGAAGTCGTCGACGTTGGTCGCCGTGGCGCCCGCGAAGTCGAAGGTCAGACCCTGCTGGGCGGCGAGCGCCGTGCAGTTTGCGATCCGGTTGTTGCGGATTTCGGTGTTGGTCTGGGCGATGATGTTCGCCGTGGCGCAGGGGTCGTTCACCGCGTTGAAGAAGGTCTGGGAGAACGGCGAGAAGTTCTCGGCCAGGTTCGGCACGCGGATCGAGGTGTTGAAGCTGGTCTTGAACGCGATCTCCTGGATCGGGCGGTAGACGAGGTTCACGCCATAGACTTCCTGCTCGCCGACGGTGCTGTAGTCGGCGTAGCGGTACGAGCCCGACAGCTCGGCGTAGTCGCCCAGCCAGCCGTCGCGGAACAGCGGAACCGCCAGTTCGGCGAAGAGTTCGTCGGTCTCATACTCGGCACCCGGGAAGTCGGCACCGGTATTGAGGAACAGCAGGCGGTCGCCGGTCGAGCGCGTGCGGCCGAGGCCCTCAGTATACTCACGACGGTATTCGTAGCCCAAGGCCACGCCGATCGGACCGGCCCCCCAGAAGTCCCACAGCTGACCCGAGACGGCGCCGAGGATCTGCTCCTGCTCGTTGACGTGGCTGACCGAGATCGTCGCGTCGACGTAGTTAAGAGCTTCCGCGCTCTGGTTGCCTTCACCGAAGATGTTCAACGGTACGCACTGGTTCAGGTCGAGCGTGCCCTGGGCGGAGTCGCGCAGGTCGCCTCCACGCAGGCGGTCAGCGGCAACGCCACCCGACGCCGCGATCAGACGCGAGCGGCAGACGATGGCCCCCGGCGTGCCCAGCACACCGGCGGTGTCGACCACGGCGTCGGCCGCGAGGGCGAAGCGCAGGACGTCGACGCCGCGCTCGAAGTTCTCGTTGCGGGCCTCGCCGTAGACGTACGACAGGTCCCACGCGATGTTGTCGACGAACAGGAAGCGATCGTGTGTGCCGTTCAGGCCGACCACGAAGCGCTCGACCTCACGCGTGTTGTCCTGGGTCCGCTGCGGACCGAACATGCGGTGTTCGGCCCAGGGACGCGCCGTCGTCGTGGTCGGCTGGCTGCCCTGGGTCGCGGTCGGGGCCGAGTAGTTCTGGACCACGTTGGCCAGGATCGCGTCACGCAGGTTGGACGGCAGGAAGGCGTTGTCGAGACGCAGGTCGAACTGCGACACGGCGCGAACGACGTTGGTCTGGTTGGCGGCGTAGGTCGTGTTCGACAGGAAGGCGCTGAAGAACGTCGGCTGGGACACATCGAAGGTGTCCTCGGTGATGAACTTGTACTCACCGGTCAGGCTGATGTTGTCGGTGATCGCGAAGGTCGAACCGACCTGGTAGCGCTGCGATTCCGACTCACCGACCCGCGACTCCTGGCCGAAGTTGGCGATCGGCTCGCCATCGCCGCCGATGTTGAACACGCGGTTGGTCCCGGTGTTGCCGATGCGCTGGCCGAAGTTGGCCAGACGCGCCGTCGTGCCGTCGAACCAGTAGGTGCGCGTCGGGTCGACCGCGTAGCAGTTGGGGCTGGTGAGGCTGGTGCAGGTCGCAAACGGAACGTCGGGATCGTTCAGCGGGCTGGCCGGCTGGCTGTTGGCCAGGGTCGTCGAACCCCAGCGGGGGCGGTCAAGACGACGTACATTGTTGAACAGGATCGCGTCCGTATTGCCGTCGAAGGGGGTGGCGGCGGGATCGGCGTCGATGCCAAGCAGGAGCCAGCCGTCGCGCAGCCAGTCAACGTCAAGCGTCTTGATTTCCTCGTTCCGGTCCCACTCGGCGTGAGCGTAGAGGTTCAGGCGGTCGTCGAACAGGTTGATACCGGCCAGGGCCGACACGCGGTTGTTGGCTTCACCGTTCTGGTTGATCTGGCCGTAGTTGGCGTCGATCTCCAGCCCTTCGAAATCCTTGCGGAGCACGAAGTTCAGAACACCCGAGACGGCGTCCGCGCCGTACACCGACGACGCACCACCGGTGACGATCTCGATGTTCTGGATCAGGAGGCGCGGAATGCTGTCGATGTCGACCGCGAGGCTACCCTGGGCGGCACCAACGTGACGACGGCCATCAACCAGGGTAAGGGTGCGGCCCGAACCCAGCGAGCGCAGGTTCGGCAGCGACAGACCACCGTCGTTCAGGTTACCGCCGGTCGTGTCGGACGGAACTACCGAGTTCGACAGGGCCGGGATAGTGGCCAGGTAATCGATGACGGTCGACTGACCGGTGGTGAGCAGCGCCTCGCGCTCGACCTGGATCAGCGGCGTCGCCGAGTTCGTCGGGTCGCGGCGGATACGCGAACCGGTGACGACGATCTCTTCGACCTGGGTCGCTTCCTGCTCCTGGGCCGGCGCGGACTGCGCGAAAGCCGGAGCCGAGAAGGACATGATGCCTGCGAGCACGGTCGTGCTGAACAGGAGCTTGCGAGTGGAAATCATTGAGATGGCCCCGATTGCGAAAAACACACGACAGCCCTCCTGAGGGTGACGCTTGCTGTGATTGCTAACCGCCCTCTGCCCCGGTCGCAACCATTGAGGCGCCGCTGCGGCAGACTGAACGCAGATTTGTTACAATCAAGTCACAGTCCGGCCTCAGGGCAGTCGATTTCAAGGCCATGCAAGAACAGGCGATACGGGCCGTCAGCGGCTTGCGATGTCGCTAGAGGTTGTCGCGCAACCAGCCAGCGGCGCGGGCGACCAGGTTGCCCCGGTGGACGCGCGGGGCGTCGGCGGCGGTGATCTGGCGCGACATCAGCTTGCGCGCCGAGACCGCCTCGCGCGGACCATAGGCTGCGCGGAGCAATACGCCAGCGGCCGAACAGAAGGCCGGCCCTGCAGCTGAGTCGGCCAGGTGCGGGGCCCGCTGCGGCCGGCCCAGACGCACAGGCCGATCGAAGACCCGAACCGCGAGCTCACGCACGCCGTTCAGCTGACTCGCGCCCCCGGTCAGGACGAGGCCAGCGCCGGGCTCCAGCCCTGTCCCCGTCGCCTTGAGACGGTCGCGGAGCAGTTCCAGGGTCTCCTCGACGCGTGGCGCGATGACGGTCTTCAGCATGGCGCGTGGCACGATCACGGGACCGGCGCCGGGCTCCTCGCCGCGCGGCGGGGCCTCCAGCATCTCGCGGTCCTCGTGCGCCGCCGCCATGGCCGAGCCGTGCAAGGTCTTCAGGCGCTCGGCCCCCGCCTTGGACGTCGACAGGCCCCGGGCGATGTCAGAGGTGACGTGATCGCCACCGACGTTCAGCGATTCGATGTGCAGCAGGCTCCGCCCACCCCAAACCGCAGCCGAGGTCGAGCCCCCGCCCATGTCGATACAGACGCAGCCCAGATCCATCTCATCTTCCTCGAGCGCGGCGAGCGAGGAGACGACGGGGGCTGCGGCCACGCCCTGAAGGTCGAGGTGGGCCAGCTCCAGACAGTGGCTGAGTGCGTTGAAGGCGCTCTCGGCCATCGACACCACCAGAAGGTCGAGCCCCAGAGAGCCGCCGCGCATCGAGCGCGGGTCATGGACGCCGCGCGCGCCGTCCACAGACCAGGCGATGGGGAGGACATGGATGGGTCGACGATTCGGCAGGCGGATCTGGGCCAGGGCCATGCCGATGGCGCGCGCCAGGTCCGCATCGCCAATGGGGTTGGCCCCCAGCGACACCCGGGCCTGCACCCGGTGGCTGGCCATCTGTCCGATCGCGGTGGTGACGACAACGCCGGAGACCGGCGCCCCGGCGGTGCGCTCGGCCCGCTCCACGGCGTGACCAATGGCTTGCGCCGCCTCGTCCATGTTGACGATGGAACCACCCTTCACGCCCTTGGACTGAACGTGGCTGGCCCCCGCCACGCGAATGGTCCGGTCGGCGTGGCGCACGCCGTCCGGCTTCATGATGAAGCAGGCGACTTTCGACTGGCCCAGGTCCAGGGCCGCCACGACCGGCGCGCGGTTGCTCAGCCCGTTTCTGTCGAACTTCGCCGCGTCCGCCGCCGGATCGACCTTCTTGCCCGCCATGCCCGTGAAGTCCCCTACTCTACTGTCTTTCAGGCCGAGGCGCCGGGCCGCACGGCCACCTGGCCCTCGGTACGAAGGTCGATGCGGGCGAAGCCGAGCTCCAGCAGCCGCTCGCGCTGATCCAGCGCGTCCAGCTGGATCAGGGCCGCCTCCTGATTGAGCGCCGGCAGCTGGATGATGCCGCCGTCCTTGAGACGCAGATCCCAGCGACGCTCGTCGACGCGCACGATGGCGTCGATCCGGCCCATCAGGCGGGGCCGCTGGGCCAAGAGCGGCAACAGGGCACCAGCCGCCGCATCGGCGCCCTTGCCCACCACCAGCGGCAGGTTGGGATAGCGACCGGCGTCGGCGCCCGGAATGGCCCGGCCCTCGCTGTCGATGACGTAGGTGCGGCCGCCCGTCTGCCAGACGGCGAGCCGGTCGTGCTCCTTGACCTCCACGATCAGGGTGTCGGGCAGCAGGCGGACGACCCGCGCCTCCTTGACCCACCCGACCCGCTCCACGCTGGCCTTCAGCGCATCGAGATCGAGCGTCGTGATCGGCTGGCCCGACTGGACGTCCAGCGCCCGCTGGATAGCCGGCGTCGCCTCGTCGGACGCGCCGGTGATGTGGACGCGGTTGAGCTTCAGCCCTAGCCCCGTGGTCACGCCATCGACGCCGGTCGACAGCGATTGCGCGATCCGCTCCGCGCGCGATCCCGTCGCCATGACCAAGGCCAGCACCGCCACGCCCGCGCAGATGGAGATCACGACGGCGCGCGGGCTGAGGTCCAGCCGGCCCAGCGCGGCCATCTTGCCGGGCACGCCGCCGGCGTTCTGAGGCGCACGGCCCCGGCCGTGCCCTCGGGCGCCCGCGTTGCGTTTCGGAGCCGGCGCGGACTGCGCGCGTCGGCCGCCGCGAACTACCGCGGGCATGAGGCGTCCTCCACCATCCACCGGACCAGGTCTTGATAACTCATGCCCAGATGCGCGGCCTGCTCTGGCACCAGAGAGGTCGGCGTCATGCCGGGCTGGGTGTTGACCTCGAGAAGGACGAGCACATCCTTAACATCGTCATAACGAAAGTCGGTCCGGCTGACCCCGCGACACCCGAGCGCGGCATGCGCCAGCTCGGATTGCCTAAGCGCCGCCTCGAAGACGTGGGCGGGGATATCGGCCGGAAGCTTGTGGACCGATCCGCCCGGAGCGTACTTGGCCTCATAATCGTAGAAGCCCTTGACCGGTGTGATGTCGGTGACGGTCAGGGCGCGCGGCCCGGTCGCCTCGCCGATGACGGCGACGGCCAGCTCCTTGCCGGGAATGTAGGGCTCGACCATCACCAGGTCGCCATAGGTCCAGCCGTCGGACCCGACCTCGGTCTGGGGGCCGTTGGCACCCTCGCGCACCAGATAGACACCCACCGACGACCCCTCGGCATTCGGCTTGATGACATAGGGCGGGTCGATGACGTGGCGGCGCGCCACCTCGTGCCGGTCGAACAGGCCGCCACCAGGCACGGCGACCCCAGCAGCCTTAAGGATCGACTTGGTCTTGTCCTTGTCCATGGTCAGGGCCGAGGCCAGGACGCCGGAGTGGGTGTAGGGGATCTGCAGCGTCTCCAGGATGCCCTGTACGCAACCGTCCTCGCCCCACTCGCCGTGCAGCGCGTTCAGAACGACGTCGGGCTTCAGATCGGTCAGCACCTGGGCCAGATCGCGCCCCGCGTCGACGCGGCTGACCTTGGCGACCTGGCCTTCCAGGGCGTCAGCGCAGCCCTTGCCCGACGACAGCGACACCTCCCGCTCCGAAGAGAGCCCCCCCATCAGGACGGCGACGTGCAGCTCTGACAGGGGTCGGGACATGGGGGCTGTTCTAGCGAGGGCTTATGACGGGCGGCCGATCCTCTTGATCTCCCATTCAAGGTTTACGCCGAGTTTACTTTGATCCGGCCATCGCCCACCGCTGGATGAATTCGTGCTGATCGGCCCAGTCGGCCCAGACCGCCCGCGCCCAGATCATGACGGCCGTGCGATGCGCCTCGGGGTCGGACGCATCCACCACGTCCGCGACCGTGACAGCATAGACTTGGCGTGGCGGCATCTCCGGAAGATCGGCCTTCCTCTCGGCGAACCCGAGCATGGCCCTGTTCGCCGCCCGCCCGGAACTGCCTTGATCCAGCTGGACCCACAGCCGCGCCAGATGCAGGCCCACCGACTGGATGGCCCGACGTGAACCGTCGCCGGGATGCTGGACGGCCCACGCGTCAACTGTCAGGCCGTGAATGTCCATCAGGCCGGGATCGCCGAACTCCCGTGCGATCACGACGTTGAACGCGGCCCAGCAGGCCGGTGATGACGTCATGTAAGCGTGAGTCGGCCCGTCGACGGCCTGCAGACGCGAACCGCAGCCAGGACAGACCTGAATGTCAGGCGTCGCGGCCAATCCGCTTGATCTCCCACTCCAGCTGGACGCGGGTCTTGGCCAAAACGTCAGCGCGCACCGCCTCACCCAGTCCCTCGATGTCGGCGGCGGTCGCCTCGCCGGGGTTGATCATGAAGTTGGAGTGGAGCTCGCTGAACTTGGCCCCGCCGCCGGTGACCTTGTGCAGCCGCCCGCGCCAGCCCGCCTCGTCGACCAGCTTCCAGGACGAATGGCCGGGGGGGTTCTTGAAGGTCGAGCCGCCGGTCTTCTCGCGAATCGGCTGTGTCTGCTCGCGGCGCGCGGTGATTTCGGCGATGCGCGCGGCGACGGCGTCGGGATCGTCCGGCGTCCCGCGAAACGTCGCCTCGGTCCAGAGAATGTCCTCATCGTAGCCGTTGTGACGATAGGAGTAGCCGAAGTCTTCCAGCGAATAGTCCCTCGATTCCCCGTTGCGCGTGACGCCCCGGGCGGACACCAGAACGTCCTTCGTTTCCGACCCATAGCAGCCCGCGTTCATGACCAGCGCCCCGCCAATCGTGCCGGGGATGCCCGCATAGAACTCCAAGCCTGCGATCCCGGCCTTGGCCGAGGCCTTGGCCACCATGGCGTCCAGAGCGCCCGCGCCCGCCGTGATCGTGTCGCCCTCGGTGGTGATCCCGGCGAAGGGCCGACCCGCCAGTCGGATCACCACGCCCTCGACCCCGCCATCGCGCACGATGACGTTGGAGCCGACGCCCAGGATCGTCACGGGGACCGCGGGGTCGAGCGCCTTCAGGAAGCTGGCCAGGTCATCCGCATCCGCGGGAATGAACAGCAAATCCGCCGCCCCGCCGACCCGGAACCAGGTGTAGGGGGCCAAGGGCTCATCGCGCACCAGCTTGCCGCGCACGGCGGGCAGAGCATCGCGCCAGCTCACGCCAGCGCCTCCAGCTGCGCCGGCAGGGCATAGGCCCACGCGGTGATATCTCCGGCACCGAGCAGCACGACCACATCGCCCGCCTTGGCCTCCTCGGCGATGACGCGCGGCAGGACGGCGGCATTCTCCAGCGCCGAGACCCGCAGGTGGCCATAGCGGCGGATGCCGTCCACCAGCGCCTGCTTGTCCACGCCCTCGATCGGCTGTTCGCCCGCGGCATAGACGTCGGCCACGATCACGCTGTCTGCGTCCGAGAAGCTGGTCGAGAACTCGTCCATCAGGTCGCGCAGGCGAGTGAAGCGATGCGGCTGGACCACGGCGATGACGCGACCCTCGGCCACCTGACGGGCGGCCTTAAGCACGGCGGCGATCTCCACCGGATGGTGCCCATAGTCGTCGACGATCCGCACGCCATTGACTACGCCGGTCGTGGTGAAGCGCCGCTTGACGCCCGCGAACGCAGCCAGACCCGCGCGGATCGCCTCGTCCGACACATCCAGCTCGCGCGCCACGGCGATGGCGGCCAGAGCGTTGGCCACATTGTGCCAACCGGCCATGGGGAGGTGGACATTCTCGATCCGCACCGGCTCGTCCAGCGCCGCGAGGCCCCGCCCCTGGATCAGCACGTCGAAGCGGGCACCGTCAGGGGCCATCTCGACCTTTTCAGCCCGGACCATCGCTTGGGGGTTCATACCGTAGGTGACGATGCGGCGGTTATCGATCGAGGCCACCAGCCGCTGGACCTCGGGATGATCCAGGCACACGGCCGCGAAGCCGTAGAAGGGGATGTTCTCGACGAAGTCGCAGAACGCCTTCCGCACCGCATCGAAGTCGCCGTAGTGATCCAAGTGCTCCGGATCGATGTTGGTCACGATCGCCACCGTCGATTTCAGGCGCAGGAAGCTGCCGTCGCTCTCGTCGGCCTCGACGACGATCCAGTCGCCGTCGCCGACCTTGGCGTTGGTGCCATAGGCGTTGATGATCCCGCCGTTCACCACCGTCGGATCCAGCCCGGCAGCATCGAGCAAAGCCGCCACCATCGACGTCGTCGTGGTCTTGCCGTGTGTGCCGCCGACCGCGATGGAGAACTGCAGCCGCATCAGCTCGGCCAGCATCTCGGCGCGGCGGACCAGCGGAATGCGCCGCTCGCGGGCGACCATCATCTCCGGGTTCGTCGGCTTGACGGCGGTGGAATAGACGACGGCCGAGACCCCCTCGCCGACATGGGCCGCGTCGTGGCCGATGAAAATCTTCGCCCCCAGCTTCTCCAGCCGCTCGGTGTTGGCGCTCGCCTTGGCATCGGAGCCCTGCACCGAATAGCCGATCTTGAGCATGATCTCGGCGATGCCGCTCATGCCGATGCCGCCGATGCCGACGAAGTGGACGGGGCCGAGGTCGAAGGGAACGGGGCGAAGGCGCGCGATCATCGTCGCCTCTTAGACGGATCAGCCTCGGCTTGGCCAGTCGCCGGGCGTCCTCAGCCGGGGCGCCACTCGCTCAGAACCGCGCCCTCGGCCGTCGTGAAGGCAAAACGATCCAGCGTCACCGCCATGACGCAGACCGGGCGACGGTCCGGCCCCGAGGCCCGGCAGCGCACGGCCCGGCCGTTCGGGAAGGCGGCGACGCGGCCCTCGACCCGCGACCGGTAGCCGGCGGACGGGCGGACCAAAGCCTCCTCATCATCGGACGGTCGGATCGTATGGACATAGGCGCGGCCGTTCCTCTGACCGATGCGCGAGGCGTCAGAACCGAAGACCGCCGCGATCCCCGCCGTTTGGACATCTGGAGCGCCCGCCTCTCCCGAGAGTGGATCGCGAGACACCGCCGGACAGGTTTCGGACCTCTGCCAGGGTCGGGTCAGCCAGAATCCCTCCACGGCCTCCCACTGCCCGGCCTGCCCCTGGTCCGCCATCAGGGCGGACTGCAGCCAGTCGCCTGGACGCAGGCTCAGTTGGATCGTGCGGCGCTCGGGCCCCCAGCCCGCCCGGGCCACGCCGTCAGGGAGGCCGTTCAAGGCCGCCGCGTCCAGAAGCGGTTCGCAGGCAAAAGCACTGACCAGGGCAAAGGGGCGACCGACCAACGGGTCGGCCCCCGCCGCCGGCGCGCCGGATGCGTAATCGGAGGCAGCCTGATCCACCGCAGCCAGGATGGCGGCCCGGTCCAGAGCTGGTCGAGGTCGAGGAAGGCTCGGAGTCGGCGGCTCAACCTCGGTGATCGCAGGAACCGGTCCGGGTTCAGGCGCGTCTTCACCCCGGTCGCATTGGCTCAGAACCGGGGCCACGAGAAGAAGCAGGACGGTCCCAAGCGCGCGTCCTGCACGCCGGTTCGCGGGCGGCCGTTGGGAAAGCATGGTCGAACCCTAACACGGGCTTTCGCGAAAAGGCCAATCGCCGCCGGGGTTGACGCCCGAGGCGACGCGGGGTCACTGAACCCATGTCCTTTGATCAGATCGCGGCGCTGACGGTGCTGGTGGCCGTGGTCGCGGTGTTGATCCACGGCAAGGTCCGCTCGGACGTCGCCGCCCTTTCGGCGGCCGCTGTTCTGCTGCTGCTCGGCGTGATCCGTCCGGTAGAGGTCCAGGCCGCCTTCGCCAGTCCGGCCATCATCGCCCTCGCCTGCCTGTTCGTCATCGCCTACGCGATCGAGCTGTCCGGTCTCCTGGAGTTGCTGATCCGGGAGGCGATCAAGGTCTGCGCACGCATGGGCGCTGCGGGTCTGTGGCTGATGATGGCCCTGGCGGGCGGCGCATCGGCCTTTCTGAACAACACGCCGATCGTGGTTCTCGCCGCGCCGGTGGTGAAGGACGTCGCCCAGTCGCTGAACCTGTCGCCGAAGCGGTTCCTGATCCCGCTCAGCTACATCACCATCATGGGCGGGGCCTGCACCCTGATCGGCACCTCGACCAACCTGCTTGTCAACGACATGGCCCGCAATGCCGGCCAGCCGGTGTTCGGCATCTTCGAGATCACGCCTGTCGGCCTGATCGTGGCCTTGGCGGGGGGGATCTACCTGTTCCTCTTCGGCGACCGTCTGCTGAGCAAGGCCGAGCAGGACACGCCGGGCAGGCCCCATTCGCCCGAGCAGACCGGAGACGGTCAGATGGGAGACCTCAAGCTGTTCGCGGTCAGCAAGCCGCTCGATATCCGGCGCGCGGCCATCGCCATGCTGGTCTTCGTGGGTGTCATTCTGGCAGCGGCCCTGGGCCTCGCCCCGATCGCCGCCTCGGCCTTCGCGGGCGCGGTGATCCTGATCCTGCTGAAGGTCATCAGCCCCGAGGACGCCTATGCCGGCCTCCGCCCCGAGGTCCTGCTGCTGATCGCCGGCATGGTGGTGGTCGGGCTGTCGATCGAGGTGACAGGGCTGGCCGCGCTCGGAACCCGGCTGCTCCTCGACATGATCGGCTCGCTCGGCCCGCTGGCGACCCTGGCCATCTTGTATGGTGTCACCCTGTTCGCGACCGAGTTCCTGTCGAACGCCGCTGTCGCCGTTCTTGTCACGCCCTTGGCGGTGGCGCTGGCCGAGAGCCTGGGGGTTGATCCCCGACCCTTCCTGATCGCGGTGATGATGGCCGCGTCCGCCGCCTTCGCCACGCCCTTCGGCTACCAGACCAATGTGCTGGTGTTTCAGGTGGGCGAGTACCGCTATATGGATTTCGTGCGCATCGGCGTGCCGCTGAACCTGATCACCTGGGCCGTAGGGGTGGCCGTGATCCCGATGTTCTTCCCGTTCTAAGGCCGCGCTTACCCCGCCTTAACCACGAGGATTCACCGTGCGGGCTTCAGCGCAGCCGGGGCCGCCTTCGTGACCGATCTCAAGACCGACATCCTGCACATCGGCGACTGCATCGAGGTGCTGAAGACCCTCCCGGACCGCTCGGTCGACATGGTCTTCGCCGACCCTCCCTATAACCTCCAGCTGGGCGGCGACCTGCTGCGCCCAGATAACTCCCGCGTCGACGCGGTCGACGACGACTGGGACAAGTTCTCCAGCTTCGCGGCCTACGACGCCTTCTGCCGCGAGTGGCTGGCCGAGTGCCGCCGGGTGCTGAAGGACGAAGGCTCGATCTGGGTGATCGGCAGCTATCACAACGTCTTTCGCCTGGGTGCCGCGATCCAGGACCTGGGCTACTGGGTGCTGAACGACATCATCTGGCGCAAGTCCAACCCCATGCCGAACTTCAAGGGGACGCGCTTCACCAATGCCCATGAGACCCTGATCTGGGCCGCCAAGTCGCGCGAGCAGAAGCGTTACACCTTTAACTACGACGCCCTGAAGGCCTTCAACGAAGACACACAGATGCGTTCGGACTGGACGCTCGCGCTGTGCACCGGCGAGGAGCGGATCAAGGGCGAGGACGGCAAGAAGGCCCATCCGACCCAGAAGCCCGAAGCGCTGCTGCATCGCGTGCTGCTGGCGGCGACACGGCCTGGCGACGTGGTGCTGGATCCCTTTTTCGGCACGGGCACGACCGGCGCGGCCGCCAAGCGGCTGGGTCGGCACTGGATCGGCATCGAGCGCGATCCCGACTACGCCAAGGTGGCCGAAAAGCGCATCAAGGCGGTTCGACCCGCCGCGCCCGAGGACCTGGTCGTCATGGGTTCCAGAAAGGCCGAGCCCAAAGTACCGTTCGGGGCCCTGGTCGAGGCGGGCCTGCTGGCGCCTGGCGACGTGCTGTATTGCCCCAAGGGAGAGCGCGAAGCGCGGGTGCGGGCTGACGGTTCGCTGATCTCCGGTTCGCTCACTGGCTCGATCCACAAGCTGGGCGCGCTGCTGGAGAATGCCCCGGCATGCAACGGCTGGACCTACTGGCGTTTTCGCTCTGATGCGGGTCTGCGCCCCATTGATGCGCTGCGGGCTGAAATCCGGGCCGGGATGCAATAGGCGAACCGCTGGGATCAGGCCGCCAGGCCCCGCTCCAGGGCCTTCCTGAACAGGGTCGGCAGAGCCTTGGCAGCCTCCGCCTCCAGCGTCCAGATGAAGTCGCCCCGGCCCTGCGCCACCTTCACCGCTAGCGTGAGCGAGAAGTGGGTGAAGACATGCTCGACCGCGCCTGCATCTCGCCAGTCCGCAGCGACGGGGGGCGTGAAGTCTGGCGCGCCTTCTGCCCAGTCGCCGGTCGGCAGCCCAAGCATGCCGCCCAACAGCCCCTTGTCCGGACGGCGGACGAGGGCGACGCGGCCCTGACCGTCACGCAGCACCCAGGCGACGCCCTGTCGGTGGGGTTTGGCGGCCTTCTTCGTCTTGACCGGATAGCGCTCAGGCTGGCCAGTCGCGCGGCCGGCGCAATGGTCGTGGATCGGGCACATCAGGCACAGCGGCGACTTCGGCCGACAGACCGTCGAGCCGAGGTCCATCAGGGCCTGGGCCCAGTCACCCGGCCGATCGCTCGTGACCAAGGTGGCCGCCAGCCGCTTCAGCTCCGGCTTGGCGGCGGGCATGGGCGTTTCGACAGCGAACAGACGGGCGACGACCCGCTCGACGTTGCCGTCGCTGACGTTGGCGGGTCGGTCGAAGGCGATGGCGGCCACGGCGGCGGCGGTGTAGGCGCCCACCCCCGGCAGGGCCAGCAACCCAGCCTCCGTATCAGGAAAGACTCCGCCGTGATCCCTCGCCACGGCCCGAGCGCAGGCCAGCAGGTTCCGCGCGCGGGCGTAGTAGCCCAGCCCCGCCCAGGCGGCCATGAGGTCGCCATCCTCGGCCGCGGCGAGATCGGACACGGTCGGCCAGCGGGCGGTGAACCGCTCGAAATAGGGCGTGGCGTGCGGGACGGTGGTCTGCTGCAGCATCACCTCGGACAGCCAGACGCGGTAGGGGTCGACGGGTACGCGAGAGCCCGGCGGCCGGCGCCACGGCAGGACGCGGGCGTTGGCGTCGTACCAGTCGAGGAGCGCCCGGCGCAGGGCGGAAACGTTGAGGTCGGCGGGGCTTGGGGCGACGGCGGGCATGGGCCGCGCTATATAGAGGTCATGGCGCGCGATCTGCCCACCGAAAGCGAGGCCCGCGAGATCCTGTCGCGGCGGCGGACCCGGCCCATGCCGCGTCCCGCGCCGCCGGCCGGGCGGACGCTGGCCCCCTTCATCAAGGAGCTGGACGCGAAGTTCGGACGCGGCGCGGGCGCGCTGGAGCCCCGCTGGCGCGAGATCGTCGGCGACCAGCTGGCTCGCGTGACCCGTCCGCAGAAGCTGACCAAGGGTCGGGGCGGTGCCGGAGGCACCCTGGAGCTGCGCGTCGCGGGCCCGGCCGCCCTGCTGGTCCAGCACCAGTCCGCCGACATCCTGAAGCGGGTAAACCTGTTCCTCGGCGAGGGCGCGGTTGACAAGCTAAGGATCGCGCAAGGCCCGGTGAAGCCCTTGCCCACCCCCGCCGCATCCACCAAAGGTGCGCGCCGCCGGATCGAGCCGCTCGACGCGGCGGCGGAAGCCGAGCTGAAGCAGTCGGTCGAGGCGGCTCCCAGTGCGCTGAAGGCGGCGCTGGCGAATCTGGGCCGGGCGGTGCTGTCGGATCAGGCGAAACAGGAACGGTCCTGAGAGCGGAAAGCCTGTCGGCGATTTGACGCCTCTGGCGGTCTTGGCGGGCCTCAGGCCACGACGCTGGCGATCCGTCGGGAGCGGAACCTTCGGAAAAGCAGTCTCGCCCCGGCGACACCGACCCCGGCGAGCGCCCCGATGAGCGTCAGGTTGACCACCCCTTCGCTGACAGACGGCGCGGTGGCGTCCAGAAAAGCCACGCCACCGGCGGCCAGCCCGCCGACCAAACCCGAGACGACGACATAGGGCCAGGACCGGTCAGGCTCGACCAACAGGCCGATGATGAACCCCGTGATGACCGCGGGCACTCCGGCCAGAATGTAGCCGAACGGAAGCAGCCAGAGAATGCCCAGCAACGACGCCGGGCCGTCACCCTGCGACAACGCCCATCCCCAGAGCCCATAGAGGATGACGCCGATCGCCGGCCCCACTGCCCCGAACGCGACGGCATTCTTCAACCCTGACGTCAGACGCTTCACGATCGCCATTCCCCTTTGCAGATCCGTGTTGGACGATGGCGAATGACTGGCGGTCGATCAACCGACGGCTTCTGACGGACGCGGCGGGTCGATCGACGGGCGATGACGCCGCGCGCCGTCGCAGGATTTCGCCCGACGCCCCTTGACCTTTTTCCGCCGCACCTGTTCTCGACAAGGACGGAACGCGCGCGGACCATGGGGAATCGCGCGATCATCCGCTTTCGTTCGCTGAGGGAAGACGCCATGCGCGCCGACGGTCGTTTCAAGTTCGCCTCCATGAGCCGCCGCGCGGCTGTGACCGGGGCCGCGTTGGCCGCCATGGCCGCGCTGGCCGGATGCTCGGGTTCCAGCGCCGGCGCTGGAGCCGCCGAGGGCGACATGGCCAAGGGCGCGGCCGAAGGGGCCAAGGTTACGGTGGTGGAATACGCCTCGGTCACCTGCGGCGCCTGCGCGGCCTGGCAGCAGCAGGTCTGGCCCGAGTTCAAGGCCAAGTACGTCGACACCAACCAGGTGCGCTTCGTGTTCCGCGAGTTCCCGACCGCGCCCGAGCCGGTGGCCGTCGCCGGCTTCCTGATGGCGCGCTGCGCGGGTGAGGAGAACTACTTCCCGGTGGTCGAGGAAATCCTGGCCAGCCAGCAGGAGATGTTCGGCCCGGCCGGTCCGCGTCCTGTGCTGCTGCGCATCGCCAACGGCGTAGGCCTGAGCGAGGAACAGTTCCAGCAGTGCGTCACCGACGAGGAGGCCATCGCGGCCATGGACGCCCGCATCAAGGCGGCCCTGGACGCCGGCGTCGGCGGCACCCCGACCTTTATGGTCAACGGCCAGACGGTTCAGGACAACTCCCTGGCCGGCCTGTCGGCGGCGGTCGACGCCGCCCTGGCCGAGGGCTGATCGGGGTGAACCGCATCCGCGCCCTGCTGCTGGCCGTGGCGCTGGCGGCCACGCCTGCGGTCGCCTTGGCCCAGTCGGTGCTGCCTGCGGTGACGGCCGCGGACCGGGTGCTGGGGCGTGCCGATGCGCCGGTGACGGTGATCGAATACGCCTCCTTCACCTGCTCTCACTGCGGCGACTGGCATCGGACCGTTTACCCGGCGTTCAAGGCGCGCTTCGTGGACACGGGGCAGGTGCGGCTGATCCTGCGCGACTTCCCCACCCCGCCTGTCCAGGTGGCGGCCGAGGCGGCGGCGATCGCCCGCTGCGCGGCGCCCGAGCGGTTTTATGACGTCGCCTCGAGCCTGATGAACGGTCAGACGGCCCTGTTCCAGGGCGGCAGTGTGGCGGACTGGTACGCCTCGGCCATCGCGGCCAGCGGGCGGTCCGAGCCCGAGATCGAGGCCTGCGTCAACGAACCCGCCACTCTGAATGGCATCCGGGCCAGCGTCGCGGGCGCGCAAGGGGCGGGCGTGCCGGGCACCCCGACCTTCTTCGTGAACGGACGGATGGTGGACGACAACTCCCTGGCCGGTCTGACCGCCGCGATCCAGCCTCTGGTCACCCGCTCGACGGCGGGGCGCTGACGCCGGGATGCAGTTCCAGCGACTGCGGCTCGTCGGGTTCAAGTCCTTCGTCGATCCGGCCGAGGTCTTCATCGAGCCCGGCCTGACGGGGATCGTGGGTCCGAACGGCTGCGGCAAGTCCAATGTGCTGGAATCCATGCGCTGGGTCATGGGGGCGAACTCCGCCAAGGCCATGCGCGGCCAGGGCATGGACGACGTCATCTTCGCCGGGGCATCGGACCGGCCGCCCCGCAACCATGCCGAAGTCCAGCTGACCATCGACAACGCCCAACGCCGCGCGCCCCAGCCCTTCACCGACGCGGCCGTGATCGAGGTCAGCCGCCGGATCGACCGGGGCCAGGGTTCGACCTATCGCATCAACGGCAAGGAGGTGCGGGCCAGGGACGTCCAGCTGCTGTTCGCAGACGCCTCGACCGGCGCGAACTCTCCCGCCCTGGTGCGGCAGGGGCAGATCTCGGAGCTCATCGCCGCCAAGCCCCAGAACCGGCGGCGCATCCTGGAGGAGGCCGGCGGCGTGGCCGGACTGCACACGCGTCGGCACGAGGCGGAGCTGAGGCTCAAGGCGGCCGAGGCCAATCTGGAGCGGCTGGACGACATCGGGCGGGAGCTGGAGACGGCGCTGACGCGGCTGAAACGCGAGGCGCGGCAGGCCGAGAAGTACAAGAAGATTTCCGCCGAGATCCGGGCCTTGCAGGCGGCCCTGCTGTACGTGCGCTGGAACGATGCGCGACTGGCGGCAGAAGGTGCGGCCGAGGAGCTGGCCGAGGCCGAGCGCGCCGTGGGCGAAGCGACGGCGGCAGCGGCGCGGGCGCAGACGGAGGCGCTGAAGGCGCAGGAGGCGTTGAAGCCGGCGCGCGAGGAGGACGCGGTGGCGGCCGCCCTGCTGCACCGCGCCTCGCTGGAGCGCGACCGGCTCGACATGGCCGAGCAGGCGGCGCGGGCCGAGGTCGAGCGGCTGAAGACCGAGCACGCCCGCATCGCCGCCGACGCCGAGCGCGAGGCGGCGATGGCCGAGGACGCAGGCGTTCAGCTGGAGCGGCTGACGGCGGAAATCGACGCCCTGTCGGCCGAGATCGCGGTGGCGCCCACGCGGGGGCCGGAGCTGGAAGCGGCGCTGGCCTCGGCCGAGGACGCGCGGCGGGCGGCGGATGCGGAGGTGGAGCGCGTCGCGGGTACCCTGGCGGCCGTCGAGGCACGGGCCAATGCGGAGACGGC
>NZ_LJHU01000030.1 GCF_001295975.1 Brevundimonas sp. AAP58
AACATAACCGGCCCCTTCCGACACATTGGTAGCGCTACCAGAAAAACGGACTGTGATTGGATGGCTACTCATAAGCGCCCCTTGGAACAAATCGTAGATAATACGACGATGTCGTCGAGATTTCTCGACCGCAACGGTTAGAAGGTTTTACGCGCAAATTTTGGCAGTCACTGGAACCTGCCCCCTTGCTGATCAAGCGGTCGAACGGGTGAAGCCTGAGGTCTCGTATGGCATCATTCCAGGCTCAGTCGACCGGAACGCGAACGTGATGATGGCGAGCTGTCCGATGCCCTCTCCCCAGCTGACATTCGCGCGTGTCAGTCTCTCCCCGGCAACCGTCGGGGTCAGCGAGGGGCGGCCGTTCGGCCCGGTCCCACCGCGAGCATCAGCGTTCAGGCTGAACGGGCCGTCCAAGCCAACGTGGCCAGAAAGACCGAACCCCGATCCTGGTGGAGACCAGGGCTGCAGCCCCCCAGTCGGCCACGACGTCAAACCCCCTGCACAGACGATGCACATGACCTTGTCCCTCCCCACCGAAGAGCAGCGTTCTCCCGCGGGTTGGCCCATGTCAATGAACAATGCGACGGACGGTCACGTTTGATCAGGAATGACTCATGGGGGCGAACCCGCTGTGTGTCTTCCTGATTTAGGCGCTAGTATATCGCCGATGCCCCGGTGGGCGGTTCACGGACGCATTCAGTGCTGCTGTCATTTCCCAAGGGGGCAGAGCCCCTGGCGAAAGCCCTGAGGAGCTGCAAGACCCACCTCGTCTGGGTCGCGGCCTTCAGTGCGCTCGTGAACCTGCTGTATCTGACGCCGACCCTGTACATGATGCAGGTCTATGATCGGGTCGTCGCCACCGGCAGCCTGACGACGCTCGCCTTGGTCACGGGCGCGGCGGTCCTGGCGTTGGCCAGCCTCGCGCTTCTGGACTGGGTCCGGACGCGGCTCCTGACTCGCGTTGGTCTAAGACTCGAGCGTAAGCTGGCGGCTCCCATCCTGTCGCGGTTGGTCGATGCCCGATCGCCGGCATCGGGCGCGCTCGCACTCCGGGACTTCGAGACGGTGCGGCAAGCGGTGTCCGGGCAAGCCATGCTGGCCCTGTTCGACGCGCCCTGGACGCCGATCTATCTGGCCGCCTGCTTCCTGCTGCATCCCTGGCTCGGGGCGTTGACCCTGCTGGGCGGCATGGTTCTGGTGGGGTTGGCCCTGCTGAACGAGATCGACAGCCGCCCGCGCATCAAGGCGGCAACCCAGGCCATGAACGAAGCCCTGCGCGCGCAGGAAAGCCTGACCCATCAGTCCGAGACCCTGAGGGCGCTGGGCATGCGCCGCGCCTCGATCGGGCAGCAGATCGCCCAGCGCCGAACGGCGGCGGAACGCAATCTCCAGGCCCAGCTGACGGGCGGCAAATACATTGGCGCGATCAAGTTCGTGCGGCTCCTGCTGCAATCCGCGGCTCTGGGCCTTGCCGCCATTCTGGCCATCCGGGGAGAGATCTCGGCCGGCGCCATCATCGCCGCCTCCGTCCTGCTCAGCCGCGCCGTTGCGCCGATCGAGCTTCTGGTCGGCAGCTGGTCCCAGCTCGTCCAGGCACGAACCAGCTGGAAGGGCCTGATCGACCTGTTCGTCGCAACCGAAGACCATGACCGAACGCGCACGGCCCTGCCCGCGCCGCTTGGCCGATTGGCCATCGAGAACACGACGATTCAGTTGCCCGGCACGGAGCGGCCTCAGCTGCGCGGACTTAACCTGCGGCTGGAGCCCGGCCAGACGCTCGGCGTTATCGGCCCCAGCGGCTCGGGCAAGACCACGCTGGCCCGCCTCGCGGCCGGGGCACTTGAACCCACCGCCGGCGTCGCGAGACTGGACGGTGCCGACTACCAGACCCGCGAGAGCGACGAACTGGCCCGCTTCATCGGCTATATGCCCCAGTCGCCAGGCCTGTTTCCGGGTTCGATCAAGGACAACATCTCCCGGTTCCAGCGCCACACCGGCGAGCCTGCCGACGGGATCGACGCCCGCGCAGTCGCGGCCGCTCAGCTGGCGGGGGCCCACGACATGATCCTGCGCCTGCCTGAGGGCTACGACACCGAACTGGGGCCGATGGGCGCAGGTCTGTCGGCCGGTCAGGCCCAGCGCATCGCTCTGGCCCGCGCGCTCTACGGCGATCCGGTTCTCCTGGTGCTGGACGAACCCAACTCCAATCTGGATCAAGAGGGTGAAACCGCCCTGATGAACGCCATCCTCGCGTCAGCCCAGCGTGGCGCGGCGGTCATCGTCATCGCCCACCGGGCCGGGGTGCTGGCCCGCGTCGATCGGCTTCTCGTCCTGCACGACGGCGTCGTCCAGAATGAAGGCCCCCGCGAGGACGTGCTTGCCTGGCTCGGCAGCCAACGGAAGGTCATTCGCGAGGTGGCACGATGAGCGCCGCTGATGCGCCTGACCCGATTGCGCCCCAGGCCTCCGGTGACCTCGACTCCCCCAGGCGAGAGCTGATGATCGGCGGCGGCGTGATTGCCGCGTTTTTCGTCCTATTCCTAGGTTGGGCGGCGCTGGCCCCGCTGGACGCGGGGGCCTTCGCGCCCGGACAGGTCGAGGTCTCGGGCAATCGACAGGCCGTCCAGCATCGCGAAGGAGGTGTCGTCAGCGCCCTGAACGTGGCGGAGGGCGACCGCGTCCGCGAGGGCCAAGTGCTCGTCGAACTCGCCACAGGCAACCTTCAAGCGACCGAACGGGGGCTGGCGGCGCAAGTCCTTTCGCTCGAGGCCCAGCGGGCTCGCATCATCGCCGAACGCGACGGCCTTGCCGGCCTGGCGCGTCCCGCAGCTTTCGCCGAGCTGTCGCTTGAGGACCAGGCGCTCGCAGACGAGGCCTTCCGCACCCAGCAGCAGCAGTTCGCGGCACGGCGGGCCAGCCGCACGACCGAGGCTGGCGTCCTGCGCCAGCGGATCGGCCAGCTGAGGGAGCAACAGCTGGGCTTCGAGCGGCAGATCGCCGCCAATCAGGAGCAGCAGCGCCTGTTGGCAGAGGAACTGGAGGGCATGCGCTCCCTGGCCGCCCAGGGCTACGCTCCTGAGAACCGTGTCCGGGCGCTGGAGCGAACCGCGGCGGCGCTTGATGGAGAACTGGGGTCGCTCCGCGCCCAGGTCGCGCGCACCGCCGAACAGATCGGCGAGACCGAGCTGCAGATCAGTGGTGTCTCCACCCGGCTCGGCGAGGAAGTCGCCGATCAGCTGAAGCTCGTCGAGGTCCAGATCAATGAGCTCACGCCCCGCTGGCTGGACGTCCGCCAGCAGATCGAGAGGGGCCAGATCCGCAGCCCCGTCGACGGGCAGGTGGTGGGCCTGACCGCCTTCACCGTCGGCGGCGTGATCCAGCCCGGCCAGACGCTGATGGAGGTCGTTCCCGAGAGCGCCGCCCAGGTGATCGTCGCCCGCATCAATCCCGAGGACATCGACAACGTCCGCGTCGGCCTGCGCACCGAGGTACGTTTCCCCAGCCTGCGCGACCGTGACCCACCGCTGGTCTACGGCGAAGTAACGCGTATTTCGGCCGACACATTTGAAGATGAACGATCGGGGCAGCGGCACTACCGCGCCCAGATCGTGGTCCCTCCAGAGGAGTTGGAGCGCCTTGGCCGTGCAGCCGACGACATCCGCGCCGGCATGCCGGTAGAGGTCGTTGTCTTGCTGCGGCAACGAAGCGCGCTCACCTATCTGATCGAGCCCCTGACCCGCAGCCTTTGGCGCTCAGGCAGTCTGCAATGACTCTCAGCAATCGGCCTTTTTTCCTCACGTCATCGTTGGGTTCGAAGTGATTCTGGCGGGAATGGGCAGCATTTACATGGCTGGTGACTGCATGATTTCCTAGGCGGTCGTGTTGCCTTACTCTGCACTGTCATCAACATCGAGCGAAACCCGGGCCGACACTAGTCGGCCCCAGTTCGGTGCATCCCGCCCTTGCAGCGGCTCCAGGGGAGTGGCAGCCAACGGCTCCCACAGTGCAGCAATCTGCCTTTGTCATACACGGGTGGCATCCTCCCCCGGTTGCCCGACCTGCTGTCATCGGGTCTGGCGGATCATCTTGCGCACCCACCAAACCAGCCCGTCGAACTGGTAATCCGTCAGACCCCCACCACCGGCGAGCACGTCATGACCCGGCCGCTCCGGAAACCGAGGGCGAACCCGGACGCGCCTTTGGGGATACCCCACGCAAGGCGCAAGCGCGGCAAACCAGGGATGCTATCGTCACTGCGGCCCGAAGGCTCTTCTCTGACGCCAGCCATGACGGCGTGAGCCTTCAGGACATCGCCGCCGCGGCGGGGATATCTCAAGAACCCGCTGTTTGATCATTTCAAGAGCAAGGCGGCGATCTGGCAGGCCTCCATGGCCACCGATCCGCCCCTGGACAGACCGGGCGCGCACCATGAAAAAGATCTGTACCGGCTTCTGGGCGCGCTGATCGAAGCCCACCGAACCCGGTGATACGGCGCTCTTTGAGAGACGCCTCACTGAGGCCGAGCGGGCTCTGGCGCGGATCGCCCCGCGCCAGGAGCCCAACTGACATGAAGACACGTGACGGCGACGGTGACCGTCCCGGCTCGACCCGGCTCAACCGCGCCGGGCGAGAGACCGATGGTGGTCTTGATCGCCAAGGCGGAAGGGTCAGACAGCCAGCGGGTGGGCACCCAGCGTTCGGGAGCCACCATGGGTTGGGTGGGTCTGGCGACCGGTATGGGACTGTGTCAGAACTAACTTTGGCTGGCGAACTCCGATCGTACGGCCAGGGCGGCCGGATCGATCCGACCTCGGTGATCTTCCTGGATCCGGCCGCCAGACACTTTCACGACGGCAAAGCAGCCATGAAGCGCAACCGTATTGAGCTTGCCGTTGTGCCGGTGGCTGTCCTGGTAGCAGCCAAGGCGATGTTCTCGGGCGTGTCCGAGACCTCGGTGTTTCGTTACCTCGGG
The DNA here is from genome assembly GCF_001295975.1 of Brevundimonas sp. AAP58. GTDB lineage: Bacteria > Pseudomonadota > Alphaproteobacteria > Caulobacterales > Caulobacteraceae > Brevundimonas. Next base: position 4,973 of record NZ_LJHU01000030.1, read on the forward strand.
AGCTGGCGATCCGCTTCCAGCTGGCTCCGTTGTCGTGGTGGAAGGCCATCGTGTAACAGGCGGTCCGCGCGCCTGTGAGATCGACCAGGCGACGCCGCTCTAGACGTCGTGGGGCCGTGCGGCAGCGTGTTGCAGTCTCGCGGCTTCTGGCACCGGGACCCGATTGACATGGCAGTTGCAGAAAGCTGCGGCAGCAGTCCTATAACCTTATAGGTGGCTGGCACGCCCTGCATCTTGCACCCTCGTCCGGACCACGGCCAGGTTGCGTGGCGCGCGGGATCACGAGGATCGTTCGGGTGGGCAGCCGTTGTTTCGGGCTCTCTCTTCTGCCGTTCGGTCCTACGCCGGCTACGAGAGCGCTCCGCCCGCCCCGCCGTAGATTGTGATCACCTAGTGGGCGCGAGGAAGTGGATGACCACCGAGTAGGCCAGATCGCGCTTTCGCATCGACGCGGCCTATCTCGCAGGCTGATGCATACGAGCCGAGGTTATGACAGCCCCGCGCCCTCCAGCAGGGCCATTCGATCCCGATCCAAACCCGCGTGACGGGCGCGAGATGCTCGGGCTGCTAACCAAGCCTCGCGCCTTGTCGCCACGCGTCATTGCAACTGAGCTCACGAGGGCTCAGACGAACAGTCCCCAACTCATCCTTCCTGTGCGCGGCCCCTGCGGGGCATCCTGATCGTCGCCTTTGGCTTAAACCCAGCACCGCCTTCATTCAGCAGAACGACCGGCCTTGATCGTGCGGGTTCAGCCGACAGCCTGCGTGGCGAGCGACTGCAGCGACGACGCCCCTCCCAGACTTCGCCATTATCCTCGTATACTGGTCCTATCTCGATCGCCCGGAATACGGCCAATGATCGAGCATCGATCCATCCAGTTGGACAGTGATGCGGGCCTCACCGCGGCACATAAAGACCTTCGTATAGGGTCGGCGCTTGTTTGGGCCGAGCGATTGTCGGATCCGCCAGCCTTCGGCCTGCATCTTTCTGACCGCCTTGACCATGAGATGCTCATCCAATGCCAGTCTCTGGACGACCTCCTCAGCGACCTGGATTGCGCCAGTCTGTGGATCGATCAGAGTGCGGCCGTCTCGGGTTGAGCTGATCAAACACAGAGCTCCGACGAAGAACTGTTGCAGGTGTGTCGCATAGCCTCCGGTGAGATGGAGATGAGCGGCCCTGTCTCTCAGGTCTGTGAACTCCTTGGACTTGGGTGCCAGAAAAATGGCCTCGAGTTCCGACCAGGTTACGCGAGCCCTTTGGGGTTGGCGGGGTATGCGGATAGGCCGGCCGGCTCGACCGCGCGGAAGAAGCTTTGGTGCCTCGCTCAACGGCAGAAATTCCTCACGCCACACCAGATCGGTCTGGTGCGGTACAATCCGGCCACCAAACGTGAGCTTGGCACATCGGAGTTCGCCCTCTGGGTGCGCCTCGAGGACGAACAAGAGATCGCCCGGCCTGAATACGGGTTCGACACCCGGCAACTGGTCGCTGTAGCCGACCATTACACCAACTTGTCCTGCATGCATTTTGTCACCTCCATGAAGGAAAACTAGGCGAGCCAACACGTCGCGTCAACAATTATCTAATTGAAAAATCTACATATTTAGGCATCAGTACCCCTACTGACCTGGGTGTGTGAGGCAGCACCAGGTCATTGGCACGCCTTGGTTGACCTCAGGTCAGCCACGCCTTCACGCCACGGCGCGCGACGCCACCTCCATGCCCGCAGAGGACAGCGACACAGCGACACGGCGACAAAGGGCAGGAACAGGCAGGCAGGGCCGTTCTCCGGGGTCCGCGCCTTCCTCGGGCTCGCCCACAGAGGCTGAGTATGCAGGGCTGGCGGAGATCTAACCTGCCGGTAAGCCGGTACGCCCCCGACCGAGAGGTTCGCGATGCGTGAGGCATCGGTCTGGAGTTGCCCGACTGCCACGGCGGGTAGGGCGACGGTTGACCGGGCCCGCGATTGCAACGGGTTTCAGTCTATGGCCGCGGCGGTCGTCGCGGACCGTCGGCTTGTGAAAAGTAGCATGCGGCCCGGCGGGCCGTAGCGGGGCTCTCGAGGCCGCCATGCGCCTACGCATCCCGAACACTTGGTCAGAGGCGCACATCGCTTGGCGGGGGCGCTGCCCTCGCCGCTACGGGGCACGGTCGTGAGCCGGGGACAGGTTATGTTCGGCCTGAACGCGACAGCCAGGCCATATTCAGCGAGCCGATCAAGGCGTCCTCCTGGCTTAATCAGCTCCTCCTCATCGACCGCCCAATGCGGAGCTGCTGCGCCTCCCTTGCCAAAGAACTTCCAACCCAAGAAACAGGGACCCGCCCCATCATCAGAACGCGCCACTCGTCTCATCCTCCGATGCTGAACTCCCGATCAGGCGGCCGATCCGGGCCCGGAGGCAGGCTACTCGGGTTCGGCATCAGGGCCGAGACCCAAGCGGTGGCGTTCCTCTGGCCTGGGCGTGTTTAGCGCCAACTGTTCTTTGGCCCCGTGGAGACAGGCCTTGAGCCAGGCGCGATATCGGGGCGTCCGGTAGCGTTCCAATCGGCCAAGCGCATTGAGCGCTTCAGCCACCTCTTCGGGCCAGGGGGTTTCAGCCCCTGGACCAAACAGCTCTGCCGCGGCTGAAGCGGGAGCGGCGATGTAACCTTCCAGAACCTGGAGACAGGACCAGGCCCGATCCTGGACAGCGCGTAAGTCACCATAGGGATCATGGGCCCCGATGAGCGCTCCGTCCGACGTAGACATGGACCGTGCGAACCCATGTTTTGTGGCATTCATGGACGACCGGCGCTTTCCGGCTGAAGACTTCGGGCCCGTGCTCCGTCTCGCATTGGCCCGATTGGCTGCGATGCGCCTTTCACTCATCGGTCCCAATGAGCCGCGAGAAGTAAGTGCGTTCGCGATTGAGGCGATGATCGGCCAACTTGGCTTCAGAGACGGCGCGCTCCCGTCTGATGGTGTGCAGCTCTTCCGCGTTCCGCATCGCTCTCAACCCCATGTATTGGGCCTGGGTCCGGGTGTGGCGACGGTCTGCAGCCTCAATCAAGGCATCGACGCGCGAGAACTTTTCCGCATGTTCGACAAAGGCCTCGGCCAGCAGCAGACTCAGATCAAGACCCACTTGGTGGCAGCGCTCAATCAGGTCCTGCTCCGCCTGCGGGTCTTCCTCCTGCCATCGGACCACGAGATTTTCGGCCAAGCTCCGAGCTGTTGAGGGAGCGGCCTCGGCAAAGGTCGATGTGATCGCCTCGATCAAGGGTTTGGCGGCGAGGGCCCTCACGCCCCACGCTCGGGCACGCTCCAAAAGCCGGCGTTCGGCCAGCTGCTCAGCATAGATCTGAACCGTCACTTCTTCTGCGAAACCCTCGGGACGCACGCCGTCATAAATATCGATCAGGATCGCCTCCACATCATGCCGCGAAGACCCCAGGGGACCCACGGGAGCGACAGGGTAGTCGATGATTTGATCGTGCGGATCATCCGGCTGGACCCAGGACTGGCGCGGATATGAGGTCGTCGCCTGTGACGCCCCAGGTTCCGAGCTCTGGGCTACAACGCTTGGGACCACAACGCCCTGGGTCAGAACACCGGTCGGCCCGCGTTGGCGGACCCGGGCAGGGGGTAGATGGGTCTCTTTCATGCCGGCCTTCCTTTCGCGATAAGCAAGCGCCGGATTATGGTTGAGGCACTGGAGCGACCTCACGACCACTCCAGCGCCACCTTCACGGCTTCACTTTAACTTCAGACGTGTGGTTTATGGCCGTACCGTTCAACCCCGCTCGTCCAGAGAGACAAAGCATGTGCGCGCCCCGCGGCGCAGCACCAGACCCTGCCCTGGGACGCATCTCTCTGGCGTGAACTGACGTTCAATTCGCCAGCCCCAAAATGCAAGACGCCGATAGAGGGGCCCCACCCTCTGCCGCGCTCTTTGGAGGAGGTGATCCCTGCCTCAGATTGGGGGACCAGCCATCGCGCAGATACGCCCAGGGTGAATAGCGGTCCGCTCTGAAAATGAACCCACCGACTTCTTCGTTATCGATGGCCTTGGACATCACGGTGCCCCCAGAGTATCGGGCCCCTGGCTAGGTCCAATACCCGGACGGCCAAGCCTTGGAATCGCAGAAATCATGGGCGTATTCCGAAGCCTCACATACTCATCATGATGCAACGTATCGTGAAGCCACGGGACACAGGCTCCAAAGCCGTCAACACCGTGGAAGACGGTCAGCCCCCCTTCTGATTTATGCGTCATCACGATTATATCTCCAGGCTCAAATACTCTTGAGCCAGGGCGGATGGTACGCCGATATCGAACAAAAACGCACTGTTCTCCAAGTCTGGTCATAGTGATCTCCTTTTGCTTCTTCAGCAGCCTAGGTTTTGATTATACCAACCTGATACTTTGGTCAACTATTTGTTTTTACTGATTTTTTTAAGCTTTGGTCGCCCGCACAACTAGGCGTCAAGTCGGCTCCTGCTCCTGCAGCGTATGGGAATTCCATCTGGTAAGGATCTGAGCTCGCAGCAGTCTCTTTGCGTGGTGCGAAGTTCCGGGTGAGCCGTCCGTTACCGAGGCTCTGACCGTTTCCCGCGCACGACAGAGCGAACAAGCTTGGCTGCCGCCTCGCTGTGGACCGCTCGGAGGGCAGCCAGGGCGGCATCGACAGGGTCACCCGGCAGGATCACCAAGCGCGATCAACAGCCGCGATCGCCGTCTTTGATCCCCGTCTTTGATCACCGGCCGTGATCGCTGGGAGAGGCCAGTGGCGGGGCTCATCAGCCACGCAGCAAAGGCCATGACCTACGGGCCATTTTGAGGGTGCTCATTCTCGGACGAAGCGCAGGATTAGCCTCAGCAGCCTGGCCTCGGGGGTCTGTCTGCCCAGACTGCCCGCGATCTGCTCAGCAGTGCCCGCGCCAGTCTCCCCGCAGAGCTGGCGTTTCGGGGCTGGGGCCAAGGCCGGGGTAGGGACTCAAGCGGGAGACGGGGGCGAGTGCGAAGACGGGAAGCGGGGCTCAGCGCGTTGCAACTCGTTGCATGCATGACGCAGGCAACACAGGCAACACAGGCAACACAGGCAGTATGGGCGGAGCGGCACCCAACGAGATGGGACCCTCAGCGCCAACAAGATCAAGCGCAGAGACTGGCCGCGCGCCCGCGCAGTTTCATGGGGCCACCCCCCAAGGCTATTCCCCGAGTTTCTGCTCCGAGGTTGCCTTACCTAGGCAAGGCAAAGCGCACCGGCGCGCAAGACAGCCAGAAAAATGCCTCGCGCGGAGGACGGTCAATGCCGGTGGCGCATTTTCGCTGTGTTGATTTTTGCAAAACGAACCCATTAGACCGTTCCACTTTGGGCGCAGGCGGTCGATGAAGACCGAAGTGTCAGGTGAAGCCGTAGCCACAACCACAAGAAGCCGGCCCTCGCCAGCCATGGGCGTTTTCGCTAGGGCTCCTCCCATGTCGAGCGCTGCCCCCAATCCCCTCCTGCACCGCCATTCTGACGATCCCCATCAAGGCTTCATCGGCCTTGTCGCCAGTCTGGCCGAAGCGTCCGGACCTGACGGCCTGACCATCGGCGAGATCCGCGACCGGCTGGATGAACGCGCCTTCGGCCTGATGATCCTCATCCTGGCCATCCCTTGCCTGGTGCCCGCGCTCTATGGTGTGCCCCAGATCGTGGGAGTGCCAATCCTGCTCCTGGCCGGCCAGATGCTGGCGGGTCGAGAGGAGCCCTGGTTGCCCGCCGGCATGCTGAAGCGAACGGTGTCCAAATCCATGCTGGACCGCATGGCCGACTTCGCCGTCAAGCGAATGGGCTGGCTGGAGCGGCTGTCCAAACCTCGACTCAGGCTATTCACCACCGGGCTCGCAGAACGGATGGCCGCTGCCTTCATGATCCTGGCGACCCTGACCATCGTCCTGCCCATGACCAACACCGTGCCATCGGTCGCCCTCGCCCTGCTGGCGGTCGGCCTGATCCAGAGGGACGGGCTGTTCGTGGCGGCGGGCGCGACCGTGGCCGTCGGCTGGGCGACCGCCATCGCCGTGGTGGCCACCGGCTTCCTGCTTGGGGCCGGCTGGGCGGTCGGGCTGATGGCGCGCTTCACCGGTTAGGGCTAGGGTCGCGGTCATGAGCCTCTATCGCCTGCTGACCCGCTGGTGGACCGCCTTCGCCCTGGCCATCTCGCTGGCCATGCTGGGCTTCGCCCACTTCAGCGAGCGGGTGCTGGGGCTGGCCCCCTGCAACCTCTGCCTCAAGCAACGCGACGTCTACTGGGGTGCCGTCGCCATCGCCCTGATCGCCACGCTCTGGGCCCTGATCAGCGGATCGCGGCGGGGGTCGCCCCGCATCGCCGCCTTCCTGCTGGCGGCGGTCTTCGCCACGGGCGCGATCACTGCCGGCTTTCACGCGGGCGGCGAGATGAAGTGGTGGGAGCTGCCCGCGCTCTGCGCCGGCGGTGGCGCGGGCGCGGACCTGGAGTCCCTCACCTCCCTGGCCTTGGGCGTCGGCGAGCCTCAACGGATCGTCATGTGCGACGCGGTGACGTGGCGCTTCCTGGGTCTGTCGATGGCAGGATGGAACGCCTTGATCTCGGCCGCATTGGCCGGGTTCAGCCTGATCGCCGCCAAGAGGCCCAAGGATGCCAGAGCCCCGAGAAACTGAGCACCCCGGAACCGGGACCCGCCGCATTCCCCTGCCCCGCCCGGGCCGGGGGGCGACACGGGCGCGGCTGGCCGAGATCCTGCGCGTGGATCACGCTGGCGAGTACGGCGCGGTCAAGATCTATGAGGCCCAGCGGCGAGTCTTTGCCTCGGCGCCCGGCAAGGCCGACATCGCTGCCGACATGGCCGAGATGCAGGCGGGCGAGCAGGTCCACAAGGACCGGTTCGACGCCTTGTTGAACGAACACCGGGTACGGCCCACGGCGTTGCTGCCGCTCTGGTCCATCGCGGCGACCGGGCTGGGCACGGTCACGGCCTTGATGGGCGAAAAGGCCGCCCATGCGTGCACCGAAGCCGTCGAGGCGGTGATCGAGCAGCACTATGCTGACCAGATCGAGGAGCTGAAGGACCGCGACCCCGAGCTGGCGGCCGAACTTGCACAGTTCCGCGAGGAGGAGCTGGCCCACCACGACCACGCCATCGAGCACGGCAGCCGCGAGGCCCCGGCCTATCGCCTGCTGAGCGCCGTCATCCAGGCCGGCTGCAAGGTCGCCATCAAGGTGTCCGAGCGGGTCTGACGGCGATCGCGGCGGCTCTCGGCGTCACCGTCTTATTGCGCCCGCGTCAGCTGAACGGCTGGGCAAAGGCTGTCGTCGTCAGCAAGCGGTCCGTGCTGAACGGCATGTTGCAGGGGTAGGAGATCAGTCTGGGCGGTCGCCCCTGTTCCGTGATCTCGCCCAGGATCGGAGCGCCTCCGCCCGGACATTCGCGCAGGCGTGAGCGCGTTTCCGGATCTCGACGGCGTAGCGGGATCGACCACGGGACGCGGTCCGGCTCCCACACCCGACACGGATCGGACCAGGCGGCCTCCAGCCGAGCGGCGATCTCTTCGCTCGCGGGGCCACTAACGACGGGGAAGCGATCCGGAACAGGATCAGGGTCAGGATACCCGGGACGCGGCGGCGGTGGGGGAGGCGGGGGTG
>NZ_LJHU01000031.1 GCF_001295975.1 Brevundimonas sp. AAP58
CCCTCTCCCGCTGGGAGAGGGGTCACGACTTCGTCTCCTTCTTCGCCTTGGCCTTCTCGCGGAAGGCAGCGCCCCCGCCCTCCTTCACGACCTGACGGGCTCGCCCGAACGCGAGCGCATCCGGCGGCACGTCCTTCGTGATGACCGAGCCCGACCCCACCAACGCCCCCGCCCCGATCGACACCGGGGCCACGAGCGAACTGTTCGAGCCGATGAAGGCGCCCTCGCCCACCTCGGTGCGCGCCTTGTTAAAGCCGTCGTAGTTGCAGAAGATCGTGCCCGCGCCGACGTTGGCGCCCGCGCCGACCGCGCCGTCGCCCAGATAGGCCAGGTGATTGGCCTTGGCGCCCTTGTCCATCCGGACGGCCTTCACCTCCACGAAATTGCCGACCTTGACGTCCTCGGCCAGGTCCGCGCCGGGGCGCAGGCGGGCGTAGGGGCCGACCTCGGCACCCGAGGCGACCGTCGCGCCCTCGATGTGGGAGAAGCTGCGGATGCGGGCGTTGGCGGCGATTTTCGCGCCGGGGCCAAACACGACGAACGGCTCGATCACCGTGCCGGCGCCGACCTGGGTGTCCCAGGCGAAATGGACGGTGTCCGGCGCGCTCATGGTCACCCCGGCGGCGAGGAAGGTCTCGCGCTGGACCTTCTGGAACAGGGCCTCGGCCTGGGCCAGTTCGGCCTGGGCATTCACGCCCATGACGGCGTCCTCGCTGGCCATGACGGCGCGGGTCGGAGCCCCATGCTCGCGCGCGAGCGCCACGACGTCGGTCAGATAGTATTCGCCCTTGGCGTTGTCGTTGTTGACCTGGCCAAGCATGTCGAACAGCAGCCAAGCGGGCGCGGCCATGACGCCGGAGTTGCAGGTGTTCAGGGCCAGGACCTCGGGGGTGGCCTCCTTGGCCTCAATGATGGCGCTCAGCAGATCGCCGTCCATGACGAGGCGGCCGTAGGCGCCGGGATCGCGGGCCTCGAACCCGATGACGGTCACCCCGCCACCGCCGAACACCGGCGCGATGTCGGTGGCGCGCAGCAGGGGCACGTCGCCGTAGGTGACGACCACCTCTCCGTCGAAGTCGGCGAGCAGGCTCTCGGCGGCGCGCACCGCATGGCCGGTGCCGAGCGGCGGGTCTTGGACGGCGATGGCGTCGGCACCCAGCCGCTTCTCGACATGGGCGCGGACCTCGGGCGAGTGGTTGCCGACGACCACGACGATTCGCTCGCAACCGAGGCCCTCGGCGGCGTCGATGGCATGGTCCAGCATGGCGCGATGGCCGACCGGGTGGAGCACCTTGGGCAGGGGCGACTTCATGCGCGTGCCCTGGCCGGCGGCGAGGATGACGGCGGCCCGTCGTGTCGAGTGGCTGGTCATGAATCGGTCCGGCGGCTAGTCACCACGGCGGTCTAGCCCATCGGCGGACGCGACGGGAGAGACGGCGATGATCGAACAGGACCTGATCGGCTGGACGATCGGCTTCGACCTCGACGGCACCCTGGTGGAGACCCACGAGGACCTGATCGGCACGCTGAACCGCATGCTGGCGACAAAGGGCCTGCCGGCCTGCCCGGTCGAGGGAGCGCGCGACCTGATCGGCGGCGGGGCGCGGGCGCTGCTGGTGCACGGGTTCGAGCGAGCGGGAGCGCCGGTTGAGGACGCGCAGGACCCGGCCCTGTTCGACGCCTTCATCGCCGACTACATCGAGCACATCGCCGACCACTCCCGACCCTTCGACGGCGTGGTCGAGACGCTGGAGCGGCTGGCGGCGCGGGGGGCGACGCTGGTGGTCGTCACCAACAAGCGGTCGGACCTGTCGGAGTTGTTGCTCGGCAAGATCGACCTGACCCGCCACTTCGCCGCCATCGTCGGACCGGACCGGGTCAGCGCAAGAAAGCCGTCAAGGGCGCATTTCAATGAGGCCGTAACGTCGGTCGGCGGCGATCCGGCTCGCGCCATCATGGTGGGCGACGCCGCGCCTGACGTCGGCACGGCGCGCGATGCGGGCGTCCCAGTGATCGGCGTGACCTTCGGCTACACGCCCGTGCCGATGGAAGAGCTGGAGCCCGATGTCATTGTCGACGCCTTTGACGACGTGGAGGAGGCGGTCGACATGCTGGTGGTCGACCACTACGTCCAGAAGGCGATGGCGGGCTGATCCTTTAGCGCCACAACACCTGTTGCGGTATCGCACTGCAGCATCCATCTCCGAGGGCCGACAACGAGAGCGCCCTCCCCATGCTCGCCCGTTTCTTCGCCATTCCGCTGTGGCAGCGCACCGCCGCCGGCTTCGTGCTGGGAATCTTCGCCGGCCTGATCCTGCAGGAACAGGCCACGGTCTGGCTGGAGCCGATCGGGGACGTCTATTTGAACCTGATCCGCATGGTGGTGGCGCCGCTGGTGCTGTTCACCATCGCCAGCTCCATCGCCAAGCTGGGCGAAGGCACGGGTGCCGTCCGGCTGGCCATTCGTACCGTCGTCTGGTTCGCCCTGACGTCGTTCCTGGCCGTGCTGGTGGGGCTGGCCTTCGGGCACTTGATCGATCCGGGCGCGGGGCTGGCCAACCTGCCGCTGGGCGAAGTGCGAGAGCGCGAGATCCCGACACCGCTGGAAGTGCTCATCGGCATCGTCCCGACCAATCCCTTTGCGGCGCTGGCCGAGGGCAAGGTGCTGCAGATCATCTTCTTCTCGGCGCTTGTGGGCGCGGCTCTGGTGGCGCTGGGCGACCGGGCGCAGACGGCCCGGCGGTTCGTGGACGAAGGCGCGGCGGTCGTATTCCGCATCACCCGCTGGGTGATCCAGCTGACGCCGATCGGCGTGTTCGGCCTGATTGGCGCGGTCGTGGGCGGCTATGGCTGGGAGGCGCTGCTGCCGCTCGGCAAGTTCGTGATCGCCATCTATGCCGCCTGCCTGTTCCACGTCTTCGTGGTCTATCCGGTGCTGCTGAAGGCGCACGGGCTGAAGGTGCTATCCTTCTTCAAGGGGGCGTTTGCGGCCCAGCAGACGGCGTTCGCGACCCAGTCGTCGCTGGGCACCCTGCCCATCACCCTGCGCCAGACGGTCGAGCGGCTGGGCGTGCCCCAAGCCTATGCGGCCTTTGCCGTTCCGCTGGGGGCCAACGTCAAGATGGATGGGTGCGGAGCCATCTATCCGTCCATCGCCTCGATCTTCATCGCCCAATATTTCGGCATCGAGCTGACGCTGACGCAGTACGTCCTGATCGGCCTGACGGCCGTGCTGGGATCTCTGGGGACGGCGGGGGTGCCGGGCACCTCGATCGTCATGCTGACGCTGACCCTGTCGACGGCGGGCCTGCCGCTGGAGGGCATCGGCTACATCGTGGCGGTCGACCGCATCGTGGACATGATCCGCACCATGACCAACGTTACCGGGCAGATGCTGGTGCCTGTCCTGGTGGCGCGCGAGGAGGGCGTGCTGAACCACGACATCTACGACGGCCACGTCGCCTGGCTGCCGGGCGATCCGGAGGCGGAGACGCCCGAGGGCGTGCGGGCGGCCGGAATCTGAACTCGTCTCTAGGCCGCGCCGGCCATGAAGTCGTAGACGTCGGCGGGCCGGGTCACGGTGATGGCGATGCGGTCCTCGCGGATCTCGATCTGGCCGCGCGCCACCGGGTGGTTGTTGGCGAGGATCCAGACCTCGTCGTGCTCGGTGGCGTCGAGCGGGATGACGGCACCGCGGCCCATCTTGAGCAGCTGGGCCATGGGCAGCACGGAGCGGCCCAGCACGACGGACAGCTCGACGTTAACGGCCTCGACCTGGCTCATGGGAACTCCGGATACGCTGGAGGGTACTGGCGGCTGATCTTGCATTGGTGGCCCTCGGGGTCACATTGGGCCGATCATGCTTGCCGAGCCGTTAAGCGCCGCCCCATCCCCGCTGATTCGCCCCGATGGCCGCCCCGTCGAGTGGGTCACGGCGCCCGGCTACGTCCCCTATGAGGACGCCGTCGCCGAGATGGAGGCGCGCGTCGCCGCCATCGCCGCCGGAAAGGCGGCCGAGCGGGTCTGGCTGCTGGAACATCCGCCGCTGTACACCGCCGGGGTGTCGGCGAAGGACGAAGACCTTCTGGCCCCGGGGCGGTTTCCGGTGCACCGGACGGGACGCGGCGGGCAGTTCACCTATCACGGGCCAGGTCAGCGCGTGGCCTATGTCATGCTGGACCTGAACCAGAGGGGCCGCGACGTACGGGGCTTCGTGCGCGGGTTGGAGGCCTGGATCATCGGCGCGCTGGACCGGTTCGGCGTCGAGGCCGGGATTCGCGAGGGCCGCGTCGGCGTCTGGGTCGAGCGCAAGGGTCCGGGCTGGAGCCGCGAGGACAAGATCGCCGCCATCGGGGTCAAGGTGCGGCGGTGGGTCAGCTTCCACGGCATCAGCCTGAACGTGGAGCCGGAGCTGGACCACTTTGGCGGCATCGTGCCGTGTGGCATCGCCGAACACGGCGTGACCAGTCTCGTCGACCTCGGCGTTCTGGCGACGATGGACGAGGCCGACGCAGCGCTAAAGACCAGCTTTCGCCAGGTCTTCGGAGCGGTCGAGACGTGATGGAAATGGTGGATGCGACAGGGATTGAACCTGTGACCCCCTCGGTGTGAACGAGGTGCTCTCCCGCTGAGCTACGCATCCATCTCTCGGGGAGGCGGGGACATAGCCCGGTCGATCCGAGGTGGCAAGCGGATCATGGCGATCGCTGGCGGCACCCCCTTCCCTTCCGGTTCCGCCTCCGCTATCAGCGCGCCTCCGATGCGAGCGGTCGTGGCGGAATTGGTAGACGCGCAGCGTTGAGGTCGCTGTGGGGCAACCCGTGGAAGTTCGAGTCTTCTCGACCGCACCATCCGATGTGAACAGGAACGCGATCGGCCCTACCAGCTGATACATATCGAGAGAGGGAGGCCCCCGCGTGAGCGAACAGACCGCCACTCTCGATCCGCACGACATCGAAGATCACGAGGCGCTGGACGAGGACTATGTCCTGACGGCCGCCTTCGTGGAGAAGGTCGTCGACGCCGCCGATGATGGCGACGGCCTTCGCCTGCGCTCCCTGCTCGAAGACCTCCACCCCGCCGACGTCGCCGACCTGATGGGCTTTCTGACGGCAGAGCACCGCGCGGTCGTGGTGCTGTGGCTGCCGCCGGAGCTGCTGGCCGAGACCCTACCGGAGCTGGACGACGGCATCCGCGAGGAGGTGCTGGAACGGGTGCCCAACGCCACCCTGGCCGAGGCGCTGCAGGAACTGGATTCCGACGACGCCGCCGCCGTGGTCGAGGACCTGGAGGACGATCAGCGCGAGAAGGTGCTGGCGGCCATGCCCGCGCCCGAACGCGCCGCCATCGAGAACTCGCTGCAGTATGCCGAGGATACCGCCGGGCGCCTGATGCAGCGCGAGGTCATGGCCGCGCCGTTGTTCTGGACGGTCGGCGACACGATCGACCATGTGCGGGCGCAGGGCGAGGATCTGCCAGAGCTGTTCTTCGACATCTACGTGGTCGATCCGATCAACCGGCCGGTCGGGGGCATTCCGATCAGCGGCCTGCTGAGAGCCGCGCGCGCGGTGAAACTGGCCGACCTGATGGAGCCGGTGAACGAGATCGCGGCCGACACCGACCAGGAAGAGGTCGCCTACATCTTCGAGAAGTATCACCTGATCTCGGCGCCGGTGGTGGACGCGGGCGGGCGGCTGGTGGGTCAGATCACCGTCGATGACATCGTCAACATCATCCAGGAAGAAAACCGCGAGGACATCCTGCGCCTGGCCGGCGTGTCCGACGAAAGCCGGGGCGCGGGCGTGTTCGGCGTTGTGCGGTCGCGCATCCCCTGGCTGATGGTGAACCTCGGCACAGCGGTCTTCGCCTCGCTTGTGATCGGCCAGTTCGCCGACGAACTCGAGGCGCTGGTCTATCTCGCGATCCTGATGCCGATCGTGGCCTCGATCGGCGGCAACGCGGGCACCCAGGCCCTGACGGTCGCCGTGCGGTCGCTGGCGTCGCGCGAGCTGACTTCGGCCAACGCGCCCCGCATCCTGGGACGCGAGATCATGGTCGGCCTGTTCAACGGCGCGGCCATCGGGGCGCTGCTGGCCGGGATCGCCTGGATCTGGTTCCGGGAGCCACTGCTGTCGCTGACCATCGGGCTGGCGGTCGTCATCAACTTGTTCGCAGCCGCCCTGGCCGGGACGCTGGTACCCTTGGCGCTGGATCGTCTGGAGCGGGATCCGGCCGTGTCATCCCCCGTTTTCGTCAGCTGGATCACCGATACGATCGGATTCCTGTCGTTCCTGGGTCTTGCGGGCGTGATCCTGTTGTAAGACGGCGCGGTCCTTGCGGGATCGCGCTTGAGGCGAAGCCGTCCTGTCTCGATTTGGGTCAATAGTCCGGTGTCCGACGTCGTTCATCCTGTGAAGAAGGTCTCCCGCGAGGGGATCGTCCTCATCAAGAGTTTCGAGGGCTTTCGACCCCGCGCGGTCATGCGACCCGAGGGCGGCTGGATCATCGGCTATGGCCACACCCTGTCGGCACGCGAAGGGGCCACGGTGTCAGAAGCCGACGCCGAGCTGCTCCTTCGCTACGACCTGCTGGCCGTCGAAAAGCGGCTGAATGACACCATCTCGATCCCGCTGAACCAGCACCAGTTCGACGCGCTCGCCAGCTTCGCATTCTCGGTCGGCCTGGATCGTTTCGCGACCTCTGACGTCCTGTCGCGTTTGGCGTCGGGGGAAGCCGGCGCGGCGGCCGAAGCCATGCTGGCCTGGCCGGAGACGCGCAGCCCTTCGGCCGGAAGCCGCCGCCGCGCCGCCGAGCGCGCCCTGTTCACCGCCGATCCGGCCCACCCGGTCGCCCTCGCCGCCTTGCTCGCCGCGCCCGTCGTGGAGCCCGAGATGGATCCACAGGAGCCGGAGGCCGAGCCGATCATATCGGGCGCGACGCCCATGGACGAGCGCCAAGTCGCCGATCGCATCGTCGAACCGGCCCCGGCAGAGATCGAACCGCGTGTGGCGGCCGTCGCGGTTCTGCTCGGCGAAGCGGAAACCCCCGTCGGCCCGGCCATCGCGCCGATCGTGCCGACATTCGAGACCTTCGCGCCCGCGCCGGTGGACGAGCCGATGGAAGTCGTCGCAGCCGCGGCCCCCGCCCCTCCATCCGAACGGGAACCGCCCGCTCCGGAGGCAACCAAAACTGTCGAGCCGGAACCAGCCAACGACGTCGAGGTCGAGTTCGCGCCAGAACCCGAGCCCCAGATCGCACCCGAGCCCGCGCCAGCGCTCTCTGCGGCGACCCCGCAACCCACCCAACTCCTGGTCGGGGGCCCCGTCGCCGGAGGTGCCGCTACCAGCCTGGCTCTGAACGTTCATCGCTACTCGCCCTATGGCGCGGCGATCATTGGCCCCATTCCCGGTCTCGCGCCGGTTCCTGCGCCTGAGCCTGAACCCGAGCCGACGACGGTGCCGGAGAGCCTTTTGCTGACCTCGCCCAACGATGCGCCCGAGCCGGTCGTGGTCCGTCCGGCCTGGACAGCCGAAGAGCGGGCCGAGGTCGAAACCACGCCCGCGGGCGAAAGCCTGTTCGGCGAGGACCTGGGCCTGACCCAGGGCGGCCAGCCGCTTGGTCAGTCCGACTTCGAACCCGAGCCGCCGCAGCGTTTCGACTGGAGCGAGACAGGGGCCTTCATCGTCATGGGTGCCGTCGGTCTGACGGCGTTCGGGGCCTCCATGGCCGCCTTCCGGCTCGCGTCGGAACAGGGCGCGGGCGACGAGACCAGCATCATCGGCTGGGTGCTGGCCGTGATCGGCGTCGCCTGCGTGGGCGTGTCGTCGTTCAACCTCTATCGCAAGTTCGGCCTGGCGGGCAGCGACCGTTAAGCCCCTCCCAAGGGGGTGACGGATCATGCTAGGGCGCGGAACATGAGCATTCCCAACGCCCCCCAATCCATGGAATTCGGCCTCGGCGAGACCGCCGACGCCATTCGCGACACGACCGCCCGCTGGGCCGCCGATCGCCTGGCGCCCCGCGCCGCCGAGATCGACGAGACCAATACCTTCGCCCGCGACCTGTGGCCCGAGATGGGCGAGCTGGGCCTGCACGGCATCACGGTCGAGGAGGAGTTCGGCGGGCTGGGCCTGGGCTACCTCGAACACTGCGTGGCGATGGAGGAGGTGTCGCGCGCCTCGGCCTCGATCGGCCTGAGCTACGGCGCCCACTCCAACCTGTGCGTCAACCAGATCCGCCGCTGGGGCACCGAAGAGCAGAAGCGCCGCTATCTGCCCGGCCTGATCTCCGGCGAACATGTCGGATCGCTGGCCATGTCCGAGGCCGGCTCGGGCTCGGACGTCATGTCGATGAAGACGCGGGCGGAGAAGAAGGGCGACCGCTACGTTCTGAACGGCACCAAGTTCTGGATCACCAACGCCCCGCACGCCGAGACCCTGGTCGTCTACGCCCGCACCGGCGACGGCAACGGCGGCGTCACCGCCTTCCTGATCGAGAAGGGCATGAAGGGGTTCAGCGTCTCCAAGAAACTGGACAAGATGGGCATGCGCGGGTCGGACACCGCCGAGCTGGTGTTCGAGGACTGCGAAGTCCCGGAAGAAAACATCATGGGCGGCGAGGGCCGGGGCGCGGCGGTGCTGATGAGCGGGCTGGACTATGAGCGCGCGGTGCTGGCGGCGGGGCCGCTCGGCATCATGCAGGCGGCGCTGGACGTGGTCCTGCCCTATGTCCGCGACCGCAAGCAGTTCGGCAAGGCGATCGGTAGCTTCCAGCTGATGCAGGGCAAGGTGGCGGATATGTACGTCGCCCTGAACTCGGCCCGGGCCTATGTCTATGCCGTCGCCAAGGCGTGCGATCAGGGTCTGACCACGCGCTATGACGCGGCGGGCGCGATCCTGCTGGCGTCCGAAAACGCGGTGAAGGTGACGCTGGAGGCGGTGCAGGCTCTGGGCGGTGCCGGCTACACCAAGGAATGGCCGGTCGAGCGCCTGGTCCGCGACGCCAAGCTCTATGACATCGGCGCCGGAACGAACGAGATCCGCCGCTTCCTGATCGGGCGGGAGCTTCTCGGGTCGTGACCTTCTCCGCACAGCCCTGGCTGACGACCGGCGCGGCCGGTCTCGGTCGCGGCTGGCGGCGCGATCTGGCACGAGACGCCGTAGCGCTGGGCGTGGTCACGCTCGGCTATTTCACTCTGTTCCTGCTGACGCGGGATGTGCCCCTCGTGGAGATCGTTCAGGCGACGTTGAGGAACTCAGTGTCGCTGGCTCTCGTGGCCACGCTGATGCGGCCTTGGGTGCGGCGTGTGCTGAAGCTGAAACCCGCCGTACAAACGGCGATGCATGCGATGCTCGCGCTGGGCTTCAGCCTTGTCTGGCTTTGGGTGCTGACCGTGGTGGGCGCGTTGCTGGGCGCACCGTCTGTCATGCGGTTCGAGGTCAATCCCTTCCTCGTCGGACCGGCGGCCGAATGGCAGATGTTCCAGGGGCTGTTCGTCTACGGCCTGCTCGCCTGCCTGATCGCGCTGGAGCAGAGGCCGGCGCGGGGTGGGGTGATCGTGCTCACCGCCGAGGAAGCCGAGGGTGAGGCCCGTTTCCTGATGCGCGAGGGAGAAGACATCCGGCCGCTGGCCGTCGGACGGCTGGTGGCCGTGCGGGGCGCGGACGACTACTCCGAGCTGGTGACGCTGGATGGAAACCGCCTGGTCCAGACCCGGCTGGCAGAGTTCGAGCGGATGCTGGATCCGGCGCGGTTCGTGCGGGTGCATCGCTCGGCCATCGTCAACCTGGACCGCATGGTGCGGGCCGAGCCCGCGGGCGGCGGGCGTTTGCTGATCCATCTGGAAGCCGGGCCGCCGGTGCACGCCAGCCGAGCCGGCGCGAAGGCGCTGAAAGACCGGACGCTCTGACGCCGTTGGCCGAAACGGCCATGTCGGTTCGCCGATACGGCCCCACAAAGCGTCCGCCTCGCCTCAGGATGCATCGACAGTCGAGTGGAGAGGCGAGGATGAAGCGTTCTGGATGGATGGTACTGGCTTGGGTGGTCGCCGGAGGGGCAGCCGCGCAGACACCAAGCGAGACGCTGTATCACGGCGGGCGGGCGTGGACCGGCCAGGGCTTCGAGCCGCGGGACCTGGCGGTGCGTGGCGACAGGATCATCGACGGATCGGCACTCGGCCCAAACGCGACCCGTGTCGATGTCACCGGCCGGTGGCTGATCCCGGCCTACGCCAACGCCCACGCTCATATCACCAATGCGACGATGGAGACGAGCCGCGTCTATACTGATGCAGGAGTCTTCTACGTCTGGAACCCCAACACCATCGTCCAGGACGCTCAAGACAAGGCGTTCTTCGCCCGGCCCGACACCTTCGATGTCCGCGTGGCCCAGGGCGGCATAACCGAACCTGGCGGTCATCCAGAGCGCCTGTATGTCGAGTTTCTATCGCAAAGCGTCTACGCGGGCCGCCCGCGAGAGTGGTTCATCGGCAACGCCTTCCATTATGGTTCGACACCGCCCGAGATCGACGCGACGCTGGATGTGCTGAGCGCCCAAGGCGCCGACTTCGTGAAGGCCTATCTGCTCAACTCCGAACGGTATGCTGAGCTAAAGAACGACCCGACAGCCTATGGGCGCAGGGGCCTGAATCCCGAGAATTTCGCCTATCTGGTCCAGGCAGCCCATGCGCGGGGGCTGCCCGTCGCGGTGCACATGGAGACGGCGCACGATCTGGAGGTCGCGGCTCGCGCGGGGGCCGACTTCGCCGCTCATCTGCCGGGTTATGGCGGCGATGAACCCGAAGCCCTGGACAGTAAGCGGATCACGCCCGAGCTGGCAGCCCTGGTCGCGCGATCCGGCATGCGGGTGATCCCGACCTACGGGATCATCGTCGGTTCTGCCTATGACGAAGAAGGTGCAATCACCGGCGAGGCCACGGAACAGATCGCCCTGCAGCGCGAGAACCTGCGGCTGTTGCGCGAGGCGGGGGTCCCGATCCTGATCGGGACGGACGGGCGCGGTCCAATCTTCTCGGAAGCCGAACACCTCGTCGAAATCGGCGTCTTCAGCCCAGCGGAAGCGACACGCATCGTTTTGGAGACGGGACCGATGCTGTTCCCCGACCGCAGGATCGGCTGCCTCGACGTCGGATGCGAAGCCGATTTTCTGGTTCTGGACGCCGACCCGACTGTCGACATCGCGGCATTGAGGCGGATCGACGGTCGCGTGATGCAAGGCAGACCGCTCGAGGCGACACCAGAGAGCGTCGACTGATCGCCGCCTCCGCCGAAAGGCAAACCCGAACAGTCGGCATTTGACCGCACTCATTGACCGGAATGGTCAGGTTCTTCACGCCTTGCGGAATGTTAAGTGGCGTTGAGGCAGGCTCGCCTCTAGATCACGGCCTTAGCCCTCTCCGGACCCGTCGCTGATGCCCGACTACGACTATCAGAGCGACACGCGCCGGTTCTCCCAGGTTCTAGAGGACATCGGGGCCAAGGACGACGACAAGCTTTATCTCGGCGAACTGGTGAACGCCTTCGGCGAGCGCGGCTTCGGGGCCCTGATGGTATTCTTCGGCCTAGTGAACGCCATCGCCTCGCCTATCCCAGGTTCAACAACGATCCTGGGCGCCCCCATGCTGCTGATCTGCCTGCAGCTGGCCACGCGACAGGATCAGCTGTGGATGCCGAAGTGGGCGCTGAAATCCAGCCTCCCGCGTGAAAACTTCCGGGGCGTCATCGCCAAGGTCCGCAAGCCACTGACAACCATCGAACGCCTGTCGAAGCCTCGCCTCGGGTTCATGTCGAGCGAGATCGCCGAGGTGCTGATCGGCGTGACGTGTTGCCTGCTGACGGTCATCGTCATGCTGCCGATCTTCGGGGGCAACCTGTTTCCGTCGCTGTTCGTGGCCCTGTTCGGATTCGGCCTGATGCAGAGGGACGGGGTGGCGATCGGGGTGGCATGGATCGGGGTCGCCGGATTCTGCGTCTTCGTCTGGCTGGCGTGGGAGGTGATCTCCCGGCTGTTCCTGGCCAGCGCGGGGATGTGGGAGAGCGCCTGGCAGTGGGTGGTCGGCCTGTTCGGCGGCTGACCGCGCGTCAGACCCGGGCTCAAGCAGCAAGACGCCGCGCGTCGAGTGGTAACCCACAACAACAAGGGCCGCCGGGTTACCCCGACGGCCCACATTGTCTGACCGCTTGGCGGCCGACCGATTATCCGTCTGAAAGGATCAGACCCGGACCTCGCCAGAGGACCAGCAACCGGTCACCGCACGGGTATGGGACAATGAGATCACTGGATCACCTCCTTTCGACTGTTGAACAGGGAGCATGAAGGTAGGGGTGCTTCGGCCACCCCGCAAAGCCCAGATGCCGACTTCGTGATCGCCCTCGCTCAAGCGGCGATCGACCGCGTCGCAAGCGGTGGCACCATAACACGCGCTCAAGCAGCGAGCGACCGCGTCGCGAGCGGTAGCGCCACAAAGAAGAAACGCCGAGGATTCCTCCCCGGCGTCCCTACGCTCACTAGTTCCTGAACAGCGACAGGAGGATCTGCGGCGACTGGTTGGCGATGCCCAGCGCCTGGACTCCGAGCTGCTGCTTGGTCTGCAACGACTGGAGCTTGGCGCTTTCCTTCGCCAGGTCGGCGTCCACCAGATTGCCCACCCCGGCTTCCAGCGCATCCGTCAACTTGCCGACGAAGGTGCGGTGGGTCTCCAGGGCCTTCGCCTTTGTACCCAAACGCGCGAGCGCGCCGGACACATTGTCGATCGAGGCATTCACCAGACCAAGGGCGGTGGTCGCCAGGGTCGCGGTGCCGATGGTCGTGGTGGCCGTCACGGTGACGTTGGTCGATCCCAGAGCCAGAACCTCGGCCTGAACCGTCAGGGTCGCGGTACCGGCCGCATTGGCCAGGGCCGCAAACCCGGTCGCGCCGGTCTCCAGGAGGTTGATCCCGTTGAAGTCGGCGTTGTTGGTCACGGTCGTGATCTGGTCGCGGATCGCCTTGAAGTCCTCGTTCAGGGCCGCCCTCGATGCCGTAGACAGCGACCGATCCGTGGCCGCCAGCGCCTTCTCCTTCAATTGCAGCAAGAGGTCAGAGACGCTCTCGCCGGCCGCCAGGCTGACGTCGACCGCCGATATGCCGCGGTCGAGCGATGCTTTGACCGCCCCCAGGGCGCCGATGTCGGCTCGTTGACCCTGGGCGATGGCCCAGATGGCCCCGTTGTCCTTGGCGTTGGACACCTTTTTCCCGGTATTGATCCGGGTCTGGGTGGCCGCCAGTTCGACGTTGGTGGCGTTCAGGTTCTGCAGCGCGATCATCGCGCCGTAGTTGGTGTTGACCGAGTTGGCCATGAGACAATCCTTCCATTCTGGTCGGGGGTGACGGCCTTCTGGCCGTTGAACCGGTTCTGGTCCTGCGCGCGCCCACGCAAACGGCGGGCCGCAGGCAGCCCGTCAAAGACCGTCGACTTTTCAGAAGGTTGGATCACGCGGAGGGTCGCCTCGCGGGCAATCCTTACCGGACGATGGAAATCCTTGCCGGGCGGGTCAGGCCGCCTGCTGGCCGCCCTGGGGCGCGAGACCCTGCATGATGGCTCTGTTGATATCGATCAACGGTTCGAAGTCTTCCTCGCCCCGCATCACGGCCGAGGAATGACGGGCAACGAACAGGCTCAGCGAAATGATCTGGGCCCGCATGGGACTGTTCAGCTGGTTGGACGGATCGGCGCAGTCGGTGGCCAGCACCGACCAGAGGCGGCGGTTCCAGTCGAGCGCGTCGATGCGCGTCTTGATGTCGGTCTTGTCCACCGTCGAGGCGTGGATCAGGGCGCGGGTCACCTGGCCGAAGAGGCGATATTCCATCTCGCGCGGGGTCTCGGTGCGCGTCGACGCCTGGGAGTAGGCTGACAGCATCAGGTCAGGCTTTCCTCATAGTCGACGATCTTCCGGGCGCTCATCAGCGCCTTGTAGTACTCGCGGGCCATGACGTGCTTCGAACAGGCCACGCATTCGGCCATGATCGCCGGGTTGCGGGTCGCGTTCATGAACTCCGACAGGCGGGTGACGAACTCGTCGTAGACCTTGGGCACGGCGCTCTCGTCCAGGTACATCATCATGACCGGGAAATAGATGCGCTTGGCCGGGGTGGTGACCTCCTCGACCTGCATGATGTCCTTCTCACGAAGCACCGACGCCTTGTTCTGGAGGATCAGCACGCCGCGCCGGTCGCCGTTCTGAACGACCGCGCCGTTCAGGACGAACTTCTCGCCGGGTTTCAAAGACAGCTTCAGCGGCATGGGCCGGGCCTCCCTCTCCCGTCTTGGGCTCCTGACTAGCCGGACGGTGACTGAGCAACGTTAAACGGCCGTGGTTAACCATGTGCTATGACACCGGCGGCCAAGCTGGGCGCAGGCTTCGCCCCACCGCATTCGAGTCCGTTTATGCCCCTCGCCTTCCCTACAGACGCCCAAACCGCCGAGCCGGCGCTTGGCCATATGCCCCTCGTGCAGGACGCGACCGGCGACGCCGCATCACCGGCCGCGATCCGGCGGCTGTCGCACGCACTGGCCGACACGCGCGGGCCAAACGTCAAGGCGCAGAAGAAGGCTGTGGAGCAGCTGAAGGCCGCGGTCGCCTCCATCCGGATGGGCGACTATCAAGCGGCGGCCAAGCGGGCGCTGGCGCTGCTGCAGGCCGATGAGCGCAATGGACTGGCCTGGCACGTCCTGGCCATCGCCCAGGAAAAAAGCGGCCGCCTGTCCGAGGCCCTGAGCGCCTATGACGCCGCGCTGCGCATCCTGCCGGAAGACGCCAACATCGCCCACGACCTGGCCCGCCTCGCCCAGCGCCTGGGGCATCTCGATATCGCCGAGAAGCTACTGCTGAAGTTCCTGTCGATGGAGCCGGGACACGTCGAGGGGACCAACAACCTGGCCTGCGTGCTGCGCGACCAGAAGCGGTACGACGAGGCTATCGACCGCCTGCGCGACCTGGTCGCCATCGAGCCCGAAAGCCCGACGCTGTGGAACACCATCGGCACGGTCCTGTCGGACCAAGGCCGCATGGGCGAGAGCCTGCCTTTCTTCGACGAGGCGCTGAGGCTGGACGAGGGCTTCGCTAAGGCCCGCTACAACCGCGCCAATGCGTTGCAGCCGCTGGGGGAGCCCGAGCGGGCGTTGGCCGACCTGGATCAGGCCCTGCCCGGCGCCGAGAGCCCTTATGAAAAGGCCATGATGCGCATGGCCCGGGCCATGCTGCTGATGGGCATGGGGCGCCTGAAGGAAGGCTTTGACGAATACGAGGTCCGGCTCGATCCCGAAATGCCCGAGGCGATGCGCGTGGTCGTCGACGCCCCACGCTGGGACCCGGCGGCCACCGACATCCGCGGCAAGCGCCTGCTGGTCGTCGGCGAACAGGGCATCGCCGACGAGATGGTGTTCGGCACCTGCCTGCCCGATGTGATCGAGGCGGTTGGCCCCGACGGCAAGGTCTTCATCGCGGTCGAGCCACGCCTGGTCGACCTGTATCAACGCAGCTTTCCGACGGCGGTCGTCGGCGGGCACCGGGCAGTCCGGATCGAGGGGCGGCTGCACCGCTACTGCCCCTTCATGGAGGAGGTCGCCGAGCGCGAGGGCAAGGCCGATGCCTGGACCCCGATGGCGGCCCTGCTGGCCCAGTACCGGACGGAGCTGTCCGCCTTCCCTGACCGCGACGGCTATCTGACGCCCGATCCCGAGAAGGTCGCGCGCTGGAAGGGCGAGCTGGAGGCGCTGGGGCCGGGCTTCAAGGTCGGGCTGCACTGGAAGAGCCTGGTCCTGACCGGCGTGCGGGCGCGCTACTTCTCCAGCTTCGAGCGGTGGAAGCCGGTGCTGACCGCGCCCGGTTGCGTCATGGTCAATCTGCAGTGCGGCGACGTGTCCGAGGACCTGGCGGCGGCGGAGGCGGCCGGCGTGCGCATCTGGACGCCACCGATGAACCTGAAGGACGACCTGGACGACTTGGCGGCCCTCTCCTGCGCGCTGGATCTGGTCATCGGGCCAGGCATCGCGGGGACCAACCTGGCAGCGGCGTCCGGCGCGCGCACCTGGCTGATCCATGCGCCGGACGACTGGCACCTGCTCGGGACCGACCGCTATCCCTTCTATCCGCGGGTGCGCACCTTCGCGACCGGCGGATTTGACGGCTGGCCCCGCGCGATCGCCGAAATCCGGGCCGCGCTTGAGGCCGAAGTCGCCTGACGGAACGTCGCCCTGCCCGGCCGCGTTGACCTCCCACACAGGGAGGTGACCATGCCCGACACCGACACCGGCCCCGACGAACAGGACCAGTCCGAGCTCTTTGACGAGGACAACTTCGACCCCGCCGACGCCGGCGCGCCGACGAACGAATTCAGGACGTTCGAGGAACTGCCGGAGGTACTCGACGTCACCTCGGCCGAGGGCGACGCCGACGTGGAAGAGTTCGACGAGGACGATCTCGATCTCGATCTCGACGATGAGCTGAGCGCGGAGGGCGTCGAACCGGACGCCGACGGCCGCTTCGGCGAGGGCGCGGCCAGGGTTGGCGAGCAGGACCTTGGGGCCGACGAGTCCGGCAGGGCCGAAATCGAGCTGGTCTATTCCGGCCTCATGGAAGACGTGAGGGGTGCCCAGGCCAGCGCCGCCCACTGGGAAGCCAAACGCCTGTCCGACGACGACATCGAGGATCTGGGCTACACTGACAAAGGAGATGACCAATGACCCATATCGACGCCCTGAACGCCGTCGCCGGCTCGCCAGCCGAGAATGCTCATGACGAGGAGGGCGCGGCTGCACGCCCCGCCGCCCCACTTGGGGAGAGCAAGCATGATCACCTCGCTGAGCATGAGGCCGAAGCGGAGAATCGTCAGGAAGCCCTGATCGACGAGGGCGTGGAAGAAACCTTCCCCGCCAGCGATCCGGCGACGCCGAAGCGCATCACCTGACGCGGCAAACTGATCGTTGTTAACCGGCCGCGTCATCGGCTAGGGCTGCCTCGAGCAACCGGAGCCATCCATGACGCGGCCGACCGACCGGTTCGAGGGCACCTCGGACTATATCGCCACCCAGGACCTGAAGATCGCGGTCAACGCCGCCGTCGCGCTGGAGCGGCCGCTCTTGATCAAGGGGGAACCGGGCACGGGAAAGACGGTTCTGGCCTATGAGCTGGCCAAGGCGCTGAACGCGCCGCTGATCACTTGGCACATCAAATCGACGACCAAGGCCCACAACGGCCTCTATGAATACGACGCCGTCAGCCGGCTGCGCGACAGCCAGTTGGGCGACGAGCGCGTGCACGACGTCCGCAACTATCTGAAGCCCGGCAAGCTGTGGGAGGCCTTCACCAGTCCGGTGCGCCCCGTCCTGCTGATCGACGAGATCGACAAGGCCGACATCGAGTTCCCCAACGACCTGCTGCAGGAACTCGACCGGATGGAGTTCTTCGTCCAGGAGACGGGCGAGACGATCAAGGCGGCCGTGCGGCCGGTGGTCGTCATCACCTCGAACAATGAGAAGGAGCTGCCCGACGCCTTCCTGCGGCGGTGCTTCTTCCACTACATCCGCTTCCCCGACGACGAGACCATGAAGGCTATCGTTGCGGTGCACTTCCCCGGCGTCAAGCCACGGCTGGTGTCGGAGGCGCTGAAGACCTTCTATGAGATCCGCGACACGCCGGGCCTGAAGAAGAAGCCATCCACGTCGGAGCTTCTCGACTGGTTGAAGCTGCTGATGGTCGACGATGTCCAGCCCGAAACCCTGCGCGAGACCCACCCGCAAAAGTTGATCCCACCCCTGCATGGCGCGCTCTTGAAGAACGAACAGGATGTTCACCTGTTCGAACGCCTCGCCTTCCTCAATAGACGCGAGGGCGCGCGGCCCGGCGGCTAAGGAAGCGCCGCATTCTGCACATGGCACGAACAGATATCGTCAGACGCCTTACCGCGATTTCACTGGAACAGCGGCTGTTTTTGTTCGAAGGGAAGGCTGAAAGGACCGCCGGAATGCGTCTGCCCGCCCTCGCCCCGATCTGCCTCGCTGCCCTGCTGATGGCTGCGTGCGACGGCGACAACTCGGTGCGCATCTCCGCGACCGAGACCCGGACCGACGGCAAGGGCGTGCTGAAGGTGATCGACACCTTGCAGTGCCCCGAGACCATCGGCGTCCTGACCCGCAAGGGCTCCGCCCACGACGAGGGCCAGCACTGCGTCTATACGGGCCCGCGCGGTGCCGAGGTGTCGCTGAAGCTGGTGCGGCTAACGGACCAGCCGATCGAAGCGATCCTGGACCGTTACGAGCAGGACCTGATGCGCTCCATGCCGCATACGGCGGCCTCGCTGGCAGCCTCGCGCGAGGCATCGGAGGCCAGGGCTGCAGCCGATTCGGCCTCCGTTCAGGCTGAGGCCGCGGCTGATGCAACGGCGGACGCCGCAGCCGAGGCATCGGCCTCCGCCG
>NZ_LJHU01000032.1 GCF_001295975.1 Brevundimonas sp. AAP58
AATCCTTGGCCGCATCCCCGCCGGGCGCTGGGGACAACCCGCCGACATCGGCGGAGCGGCGGTATTTCTGGCCTCGGCCGCGTCCGACTATGTGCAAGGGATCACCCTGCCCGTCGACGGTGGTTGGCTCGCGCGGTGAAGCATCACAATGCGCAATTGCCGTCTTCGGACTGACTGACCTCGGAGACGATTTCGCGTGGGACTGACAGCACCGGTCGAACTTGCCGAAGACGGTCCTCGTCAGGGGCACCTCCTCTTCGATCGTTTGGTGAGCACTACCCGGTGCACTACCCTGGGGGGGCCCTTTCTGAGGGGATCGTCACCGCCCACCCAGATATGCCCGCGTTCGCGTTTTCCCCTGAAGAGGCAGCGGACATAGTGGCTTGTCTTGAAAGCCTGCCGACCGCCGTCGAGCGACGTCAGCCCTGATCATCTGGTTTGACTCCCCATTCACACCAAAGCGAGACACCGCCGATCACGACGATGAAAAAGGCGAACATCGAGATGAAAAGGGCAAGAAAGGGAAACGCGCTGGCGAGCATGGTCGATCTCCGTGTCGATGAGCGACATGAGCGCGACGGCAGGCCGGACGCTTTGATCGGGATCAAAACTCAGCAGAGACTATGGAGGCGGCAAAGACCTGCCGCGAGCGCCAGATCCAAAGTGTCGCCAACCCCCGGCAGCCGGGTTTCGAGGCGGAGCGCCGAACATTGGCCGGCACGCGCGCGGGCCAGCATCTCGGACATCAGGGCTGCAGCCACCACGCCTGGCCTGCATATGTCGACGGCGGCCAGCTGCAGCAGCTGAAAAGTAGGGTGCAGAGCCGCCCCCGTTTCGATCCGGTAACGTCCGACGCCGCAGATCGGTCCCCCTCCGCGCCTGGCGCAGAGGATGACCTCTGCTGGTCCGGTTCTACCGTGCGCCAGTGCGGTGGCGCGCCAAGCCTGGCGATCCAACGCAGGGTCAGACAGCCTCGCTACGACGTAGGCTTCGTCAATCTCGCCGTTACACAAGGGCCGCACATCGATGTCCGCCATGAGTGCATTCTGACTGCCAATCGAACAGTCGCCTTGATCTGAATCAAGGCCGTGGCGCGGAGGCCAGACCCGGATTAGGCTGCTCTCGGAGAGGAGCCACGGCGCGATGCTGGAACTGAAGACTCTGCCAGAGGGCTGCGGCAGCCGGAGACGAACCACCGCCTGCGACACCTGTGGCGCCCGGCCATTTAGCGTGTGCGCGAGCCTCGACGACGCCGAGTTAGCAAGACTGGACGCAATGGCTGAACGTCAGACCCTGGCGGTTGGAGACGTTCTGTTGAGGGAGGGCGATCCCGCCTCCCACGTCTTCAACATCACCGGCGGATCGGTGCGGGTCTACAAGCTCCTGCCGGACGGGCGCCGGCAGATCACGGGTTTTCTCTACGCCGGCGACTTCCTCGGGCTAACGACCGGGGACCGCTATGCTTTTTCGGCCGAAGCCATGGAGGCCGGCTCGATCTGCCGCTTCCGCAAGGCCGATTATCGCAGGCTGATTCAGGAGACGCCCGCGCTGGAAGCGATCTTGCTGGACCGGGCCAACCATGAACTGGCGGCCGCGCAGACTCAGATGCTGCTCCTCGGGCGCAAGACCGCTCTCGAACGGGTCGCCACCTTCCTGACTGACCTTCCCGGCGCCGACCGAATGCGCCCGACGTCAACCGGCGTGCTTCACCTGCCGATGACGCGGGGCGAGATGGCCGATTATCTGGGCCTGACCATCGAAACCGTGAGCCGTGTTATGACACGGCTAAAGACCGAGGGCGTGATCCGACTGACCTCGTTGTCTGACCTGACGATCTTGCGTCCACAACGGCTGCAGGCCCTCGCCGGAGGCGAAGGCTAGGCGGCCAGCAGGGCGCCCTGATCATGCATGCGCACCGGGCCTGCAACATCGACGCGGGCCACGGTCATCACGCGATCGCAGAGCAACAGAGGCGTGTCGCGGTGACTCACCAGGATCAGGCCCTGCCGGGTCCTCGAAAGTCTCTGGCGCAGTCGCTCTGAAACCCGCTTCTCCGTTTCAACGTCGAGACCTTCGGTTGGTTCGTCGAGCACCAGCCACGGGGCCGCGCGCAGATAGGCCCGGGCCAGCGTCAGCCGTCTGCGTTCGCCTCCGCTCAGTTGCATCCCATCCTGCCCGACCGGTGTGTCCAGACCCCCGGGAGATGCTGCGATCCGGCTGGCGAGGTCTGCGTCCGTCAACGCCTGCCAGAGGTCGTCTTCTGTCGCGTCCTCCGCCCCGATCAGGAGGTTCTCCCGCACAGTGCCATCGATCAACTGAACCTGTTGAGCGGCATAGCTGAAGCGAGCGCGTCGATCAGGACAGTCGTGGGACGTTCCTCGCAGGCCCATCAACCGTTCGATCGCCGTCGTCTTGCCCGAGCCTGAGGGCCCCTGAAGCCCCAGTCTCATGCCCGGAACCAGGCTGGGACCGTCCCATGAGAGCCCAGCGGGGACGATGGGTTCATGAGCCGAAGAAGCCGCATCGCTTCGCGGCACCAGGGCAGCGATCCGAGCATAGGCCTCCTTGGCCGCACCGGCGTCTCTGGCCGCTACCGATAGCGTTGCTATGGCTTCAAGTCCGGTGAGGGCCGCGAGCAGGGCCATCGCCAACAAGGGCAAGGTTGCCCCGGACGCGGCAATTGCCACGCCGACCAGCGTCAGTCCGGAAACGCCCGCCTGCCAGAGCGCGAGACTGGCGGTGGCCACCTCTACTCTCGCCTTCAGCCTGTCGTGAGCATCAGCCCGTCGCATCACATCGGTGATCGCCCACGCCTGAAGCCCGTAAGCGGCAATCTCCGCAGCGGAGCCCTGATGCGCCGACAGTCGATTCTTGAACATCCCCATAGCCATCTGGCGGCGACGACCAAGGGGATCGATCCGTCGGCCGAGCGAGGCCGATCCTAGGCCGCTCAGCATCATGCCTCCAAGCACAACGGCGGCCGCTGGTGGACTGGCCATCGCTGTCAGGCTCAAAGCGGCGAGCGCGCCAGCTCCCGCCGTCCAGGGCGCAGAGCGACGTACGAACAGCGTCTGCAGTGCGTCGACGTCCTGGATGAAGCGCGCGGAAGCTTCGCCGCTCGCAATGCTGAACGCGCGCGCCGGCGGTCCCGCTGTCAGCCCCATGAAGAGCGCTGGGCGAATGCGGGCCAAGGCCTTCAGCGCAGCTTCGTGGCTGGAAACGCGTTCGACATAGCGCGATCCGGTCCGGACGATCGCGAGGAAGCGGATGGTGGCGCTCGGCATCAGCACGTTGAAGGCATGAGCCGCAGTCAACCCGGCGGCTCCGGCCAGGGCGGACCCGGTGATGAACCACGCTGACAGTCCGAGGAGGAGCACCATGCTGGCACCCACACCGACGCCTGCCAGAGCGGCGAGACCGAGACGACCTGTCTGCTCCCGAAACTGTTCGCAGACGAGCGTATCGAGGGGTCTACTGGAGATGCTCACAGGCGCACCACCCGGTCCGCCAAGGCTGCCACCGCGTCGGAGTGAGTCGCGATGAGCGCGGTTCGTCCGGCGGTCAGCCGGCGGAGGATCGGCAGCAGCATGAGCTCCGCTTCCGCATCCAGGTTCGCTGTCGGTTCATCGAGCAGAACGATGGGCGCATCAGAGAGCAGAGCGCGGGCCAGCCCAAGCCGCCGTCGCTCGCCGCCCGACAGCCCTCCCCCTCGCTCGTCCAACTCGCGCTCCAGGTCGCCGGCAAATCCCGCCTGCGCAGCAGCGGCCATGACTTCGCGCCGGGACGCGGATGGGCGAGCCAGGGCGATGTTGTGCTCTAACGATCCAGGACTGACGAACGGGTGCTGACCGGCCCAGGCCACCGCGCCCGCCAGGCCGCTTTCTGACGGCAGTCCGGTGCCGTCGATAAGAACCATTCCGGAACCCAGAGGCGCAAGACCGATGAGCAGGTGAAGGAGGCTGGACTTGCCCGACCCGCTCGGTCCCATGAGTGCGACCACCTCCTGCGGGGCGAGCCGAAGGTCGAACTCGGAAATCGGCTCCTCACCGCCTGGATACCGAACCGAAACGCGTTCGAAACGGATCTCAGGGGGAGCTGAAAGTACCAAGCGAGATCGGACCCGAGCGGAGTTCGTACGCTCCGTCGGAGCCGTCGCCAGGGAAGTTGCCGCAGCTTCGGCGGCCTGACGCTCATGATAGGCGGCCGCCAGCCGCCGTACAGGTGCATAGACCTCCGGTGCCAGAGCAAGCACGAACAGGGCGCGAGGCAGGTCGAGTGTTTCCGGGACTGGCACGGGCATGAGGCCCAGGAGAGCGAAGCCGCAGTAAACCGCCACCAGGGCGACCGAGATCGCGGCGAAGAACTCCATCACCGCCGATGAGAGAAAGGCGATACGCAGCACCCCGGACGTCCGCTGTTCCAGTCGATGACAGTCCGCGGCCAGAGAGGAACGAGTCGCCTCCTGGGCCTGAAACGCGACAATGACGGGCAAAGTCCTGATGCGGTCGAGGTAGCGTGAGGCGAGTTGCTCCAGGGCGGCGAACTGCTTGCGGCTTTCAGAGGCCGCGGCAACGCCCGCGAGAGCCATTCCGACCGCGAACGGGGCCAGAGTGCCTAAAAGGATAGCCGCCGAGACCGGGCTGGCGACAGCACAGGCGGCGATGATCATCAGGGGCGAAACCGATGCCGCCGCGCGGGCCGTCACGAAACGCGCCACATAGCCATCCAGCGTTTCGGCCCCTTCGGCGGCGGCGACGAGACCGGTTGGTCCGGCACCCCGGCTTTCGAACAGGGCCCTGACCACGCTGCTGCGGACATCGCGCTTGAAGACCCAACCGGCGCGGCTCGCGACGTTCGTCGTAAACCAGGCCAAGCCGCCCCTCGCCAACAAGCTGAGTACCGCCAGAAGAAGCCAGGGCGCGGCGGCCGAAACCCCGAGCGGGATCGCCGATACCGCCAGCGCGAGCCCTCCAGCGAAGCCGATCACCGGCACGACGTCGAGGATGCAAAGCGCGCTAGCGACACCAACCAGCCTGCGCCAGGGTGCCAAGCGCCCGGCGAGCCAAGCTTTGGCGGCGAACGGGGCAGAAGCGGTGTCAAGGGTTGTCGCGGTCATGACCCGAGCTAGCGGGACAGGGGTCAGAGCGGCTTTGATCAAGATCAAAGCGATCAAGGGACAGGGCGGACTAGGGCGGAGCGTCGGTCACGGGGGCCGACGAAGCGGAGTCTCTCGCCATGATCGACCTGGCGGTCGTCGACCTATCCCGGCTGCAGTTCGCGCTGACAGCCCTTTACCACTTTCTGTTTGTGCCCCTGACGCTGGGGCTGTCGTTCCTGCTGGTCATCATGGAGTCGATCTATGTGATGACCCGTCGGCCGATCTGGCGAACGATCACCCGGTTCTGGGCCACGCTGTTCGGCATCAACTTCGTGCTCGGCGTCGCGACCGGCATCACCATGGAATTCCAGTTCGGAATGAACTGGGCCTACTACAGCCACTACGTCGGCGACATCTTCGGGGCCCCGCTGGCCATTGAGGGCCTGATGGCCTTCTTCCTCGAGGCGACCTTTGTCGGTCTGATGTTCTTCGGCTGGGACAAGCTCAGCCGGGTCGGCCACCTGTTCGTGACCTTCATGGTGGCGCTGGGCACCAATCTCTCGGCGCTCTGGATACTCGTGGCGAACGGCTGGATGCAAAATCCCGTTGGTGCCACCTTCAATCCGGACACGATGCGCATGGAGGTCACGGACTTCATGGCCGTGATCTTCAACCCGGTCGCCCAGGCCAAGTTCGTTCACACCGTCAGCGCCGGCTACGTCATCGCCTCCGCCTTCGTGCTGGGCGTCTCAGCCTTCTATCTGCTGAGGGGTCGCCACCGGGCCTTC
Source organism: Brevundimonas sp. AAP58 (assembly GCF_001295975.1). Classification (GTDB taxonomy): domain Bacteria; phylum Pseudomonadota; class Alphaproteobacteria; order Caulobacterales; family Caulobacteraceae; genus Brevundimonas. The sequence goes on from NZ_LJHU01000032.1 coordinate 5,887, forward strand.
GCCAAGCGGTCCATGACGGTCGCCGCCGCCTTCGGCCTGGCCAGTGCCCTGTCGGTCGTCGTGCTGGGCGACGAGAGTGGCTACGCCCTGACCGACAACCAGAAAATGAAGCTCGCGGCCATCGAGGCCATGTGGCGGACGGAAGAAGCCCCTGCCGCCCTGACGGCGATCGGCTTCCCGAATCTGGAGGCGCGTCGGACCGACTATGCGGTCCAGATTCCCTGGGTCTTGGGCCTGATCTCGACCCGCAGCCTGGACGGTCAGGTCGAGGGAATCCTGGAGCTGGTCGCCGTCGCGGAGGACCGCATCGAATCCGGCGTCATCGCCTACGACGCCTTGGAGAAGGTCAAGGCCGACCCGGTCGATGCCGTGAACCGCGGCACCTTCGAGGCTCACCGCCGCGACCTTGGGTACGGCCTGCTGCTGAAGCAGTACGTCGCCGATCCGCGCCTGGCCACGCCCGAGCAGATCCGTCTGGCGGCCTGGAGCACCGTGCCCAACGTCCCGGTCATGTTTTGGACGTTCCGGATCATGGCAGGCGTCGGCTTCCTGATGATCGCCTTGTTCGCGACCGCCTTCATCCTGTCGACCCTGCGCAAGCATGAGACCCGGTGGTTCCTGTGGATGGCCCTGCTCGCCATGCCCCTGCCCTGGATCGCTGCGGAACTGGGATGGATCGTGGCGGAGGTTGGTCGCCAGCCCTGGTCGGTGGAGGGCGTGCTTCCGACGTTCCTCGGGGCGTCCAGCCTGACCGTGCCCCAGCTTTGGGCGACGATCATCGGCTTCACCGCCCTGTACGGCACGCTGGCCGTCATCGAGGTCGGCCTGATCCTGAAGACGATCAAGCGCGGCCCCTTCGCCGAACAGGAAGAATTCGCCGACCGCCCTGCTCCCGGCGCGCCCGAACCCCGCCCGACGGGCGTTCAGCCCGCCGTCGCCTGAACAACCGCAAGGACATCCGGACATGGACCTGCCACTCGACTATCCGACGCTTCGCCTGATCTGGTGGAGCCTTCTGGGCGTGCTGCTGATCGGCTTTGCCCTGACCGATGGCTTCGATCTCGGGGTGGGAGCACTGCTCCCCTTCGTGGCCCGAACCGACGCAGAACGGCGCGTCGCCATCAATACCGTCGGCCCGACCTGGGAAGGCAATCAGGTGTGGTTCATCCTGGGCGGCGGGGCCATCTTCGCCGCCTGGCCCCTGGTCTACGCTGTCAGCTTCTCCGGCTTCTATCTGGCGATGTTCCTGGTTCTGTCGGCGCTGATCCTGCGGCCGGTGGCCTTCAAATACCGTTCGAAGCGACCCGATCCGCGCTGGCGTTCGGCCTGGGACTGGGCGCTGTTCGTCGGCGGCTTCGTTCCTGCCCTCGTGTTCGGCGTTGCGGTCGGCAACGTGCTTCTGGGCGCGCCCTTCCGCTTCGACACCGACTTGCGGTCCACCTACGAAGGCACGCTGCTGGGCCTGTTCACGCCGTTCAGCCTGATCTGCGGCCTGCTTTCGGTGGCCATGCTGGTCCTGCACGGTGCCGCATGGCTCGGGGTCAAGGTCGAGCGGGGCCCGGTTCATGATCGCGCCCGCCGTTTCGGAATGATCGCCGCCCTGCTCAGCCTTGTACTGTTCGCCGCAGGCGGGGCCTACGTCGCCTGGGGCGGCTTGGGCTATCAGCTGACCGGCGTGGCCGACATGGCCGGTCCGTCCAATCCCTTGCGAATGACCGCCGAGGCGTCCTCCGGTGCCTGGTTGAACAACTACGCCACCTATCCCTGGCTGCTGATCGCGCCGGTTCTCGGCTTCGCCGGGGCGCTGCTCGCTCTGCTCGGGCTGGTGGGCAAGGGGCATCCCCTGGCTCTGGCCGGTTCCTCCCTTTCGGCAGTCGGGATCATCTCGACGGTCGGTGTGTCGATGTTCCCCTTCATCCTGCCCAGCTCGATCGATCCGGCCTCCAGCCTGACGGTGTGGAACGCCTCCTCCAGCCACACGACCCTGTTCATTATGCTGGTCTGCACCATCGTCTTCCTGCCGATCGTGCTGGCCTACACCGCCTGGGTCTACCGGGTGCTGTGGGGCCGCACCTCGACGGCGGCGCTGACCACCAATCCCGACCTGTACTGAGCCCCGAACCGGAGACGCATCATGTGGTATTTCGCCTGGATCCTGGGGCTGGGCCTCGCCGTTGCCTTCGGCGTCCTGAACGGCATGTGGCACGAGTTCCACCTGTCCGACGAAGGCGACGCCGGACTGTCCCTGCCCGAGGAAGACGCCGATGTCCGCCTGCGCTGAGACGCTGATGGCCGTGCGTCGCCAGAGGCTCCTTCGCCGCTACGACGTCAGTGCGCCGCGCTATACCAGCTATCCGACGGCGGCTCAGTTCACCCCTGCCGTCGGGCCCGAGACCTGGGCGGACTGGCTGCGCGCCTTGCCCCAGGACGAGCCGGTCGGACTGTATGCCCATATCCCCTTCTGCAAGCGGCTGTGCTGGTACTGCGGATGCAATACCCGCGCGGTGAACCGTCTCGATGTGATGAGCAGCTACGTCGACCTGCTGCTCAAGGAAGCGGAAATGGTCGCCGAGGCCCTGGTTCTTCCGCTTGGACCCGTCAGCCTCCACCTCGGGGGCGGCACACCCAACAGCCTGTCGCCGGATCTGCTGTCGCGCCTGGTGTCAGGATTGAAGCAGCTGTTCCAACCGGATGAGGGCCTGGCCTTCGCAGCCGAACTGGACCCCGCGGTTCTGACGTCAGACTGGGTCGATCGTGCCGCGGAGCTGGGGCTGACCCGCGCCAGTCTTGGCGTCCAGGATCTCTCGCCGGAGGTCCAGCAGGCGGTCAACCGCATCGAACCCTTCGAGGTCGTCGAGCGGGCGGTAGGGTGGCTCATGCGGGCCGGCGTCCCCTCCGTCAATCTGGACCTGATGTATGGCCTGCCCCGTCAGGGACGCGCGCAGGTCCTGTCGACGCTGGAGCAGATCCTGACGCTTCGCCCGGATCGCATCGCCCTGTTCGGCTATGCGCACGTTCCCTGGATGAAGCCGCACCAGCGCCTGATCGACACCGCCGAACTGCCCGGCGCGTCCGAACGCTTCGACCAAAGCCAGGCGGCGGCGGAACGGCTGGTTCAGGCCGGATACCATGCCATCGGACTGGACCATTTCGCCCTGCCGGACGACAGCCTTGCGGTCGCGGCCCGGAACGGTCGAGTGCGTCGGTCCTTTCAGGGCTACACCACCGACCCGGTGTACCTGATCGGAATGGGTGCATCATCCATCTCGCGGACATCGCAAGGCTACGTCCAGAATCACACGATCGAGCGAGACTGGCGAGCGGCGATCGCCTCGGGCAAGCTTCCCGCCGCGAGAGGCTTGGCGATGACGGCGGACGACCGACGTCGCGCAGAAATTATCGAACGCCTCATGTGCGACTTCGCAGTCTTTCTACCCGCTGTCGAACGTCGCCACGGGCCGGATCCCGACCACTTTCGTTCGGCTCTGTCTGCACTGAAACCCCTCATGGACGACGACCTTGTTGTCGTGAACGACGGAGCCATCGCCGTCACCGATCTCGGTCGTCCTTTCGTGCGCCTCATCTGCGCCGCCTTTGATGACGCTCCGACCTCTGCGGCGCCTAGACACGCGCAGGCGATCTAAGGGTTATGGGCAGCAGAGTTCACAGGGAGGGACTGACAACTTAAGTCTCTCACTCCGCAGATCGCCCCTTCCCTGCCCCGTTTCAGGCGGCTCGGATCACCACCGCCCAAGCGTTGTTCGCCTGCCGCCGTAGACTGCGGAGGTCGGGTCGGGAGATCAGGTGGGGCTGGAGGTTGAACGCGTTGTAGATCGGGCCGTGGCTGGAGAGGAAACGCTGGGCTGGGCCCTGGGATTTGAACTTCTGCTGTTTGCGATCTCGTCGTCGGATCACGAAGTGCGAGTTCTCAGCCAGATTGTTATCCCGCATCCTGCCGGGGCGGTGGCGGCCCTGGAGATTCAGCACCTTCATCGCCGCCCGGTATGAAGCCAGCTTATCGGTGGCGATGGCCTGCGGATGGGAACCGCCTTTGCGCAGAAGCGGACGGAGCAGCTTCAGCGCCGCCTCCTTGCTCCGTCGCTTCTGGACCAGAGCGTCGAGTACCTCGCCCTCGTCATCGACAGCCCGCCAGAGGCACATCCTCCGGCGACCGATCCTCACGACGACCTCGTCGAGATGCCCCCGGCCCGTGGGCGATGGTCGGTTATGGTGCAGGTTGGCCGCGATCAACGGGCCGCACTTGATGACCCAGCACCAGATCGCCTCGCGGCTGACCTCGACCCCGCGCTCGGCCATCAACTCCTAGACGCCACGAATGCTGAGCGTGAACCGGATGTATCAGCGCACCGCCTGAACGATCACGGCAGCCGGAAAGCAGTGCCGCTTGGAACGATCCCGCCTTCTGGCCTGACAGCCAAACTGGAGACAGGTTATTGTTGGACTGCGAGCATCCGCTGGCCGGATGATCCCGCAGAGCCCTTTTCGAACAGTGCGAGCCAGATCCAGCCCAAAGTCTAATCAAAATCTGCGTCCTGGTCCGATTGAAACCGCCCCACTCAAGAGTTTGGCAACAAAACTTCATTGACCGTAATCGTTACAGACTTGCAATCTATTAAATACATGTAACCTGACTACTTCTTGTTGACGTCGAACGCGAGAGAAATGACCCTGCCCTCCCCTCCCAGGATCGCCGGGGGCCTCATACTCAGGCTGGGACCTCGCCCGTCATGCCCCCGCACACCGTGGATATCATTGATGGCCGACTGCTGGCGGAGCTTCAGAAGAACAGTCGCCTGGGCGTCAATGAGCTGTGCGAGACCGTAGGGCTGACCCCGGCGACCTGTCATCGCCGCCTCAAGCGGTTGAGAGAAAGCGGTCTCGTCGAGCGCGAGATCGCCCTCGTTGACCCGCGGCACACGGCCCGGCCACTGACGGTGGTCATCGAGATCACGCTCGATCAGCTGGGAGGCGAGCGAAGGACGGCCTTCGAACGTCAACTATCGGAACAACGGGAGTTCTCGATGGTCTGGGCCGTGTCCGGAGAGGCGGATTTCGTGGCAGTCGGTCACTTCCGAGACATCGAGCACTATCGGGAATTCATGCTGCGCGAGCTAATAGGCTCCGAGCTGATCCGCCGCCAGAAGTCTTCCATTGTGATTGACCGACTTCGGTTCGATCTCGCCCTGGAGTTTCGGATCGAGACCTGATGCGGTCAGGCTGAGGAGGCGAGACGCGGCCTGGGCCGAGAGGCGTGGTCGGCCTCGATGGGGCGAGCCGCGAGAATGAGTGCGTCCAGCCGGTCGGCAAGAGCCAGTCCATCGTGACTGAGATACAGATGGCGCGAAATCGCCTCACGACCGTTCGACGCCATCAGGAGCCACCCTCGCCCGGGGGGGAGCGCCCCGGGTTCATCGCGACCGAGAAGCGAGCGCGACGCACGTGACGCCGTGGCTGAGCTGGTCACCATGAGCCCTGCGAGTTCCTTGACACGAATGCCCGGATTCTCCGCGACGTAGAGAAAGGCCAGCATCTCGGACACCGTGATATCGGGTGCCATGCGGCGCAGCAGCACGAGGGCGGCCAGGATGGTGTTGCGGCGCCGCCCCCCCTCCTCAGTCATCGACATAGGCCATGATCATCGACGGCGCTGCAGCCCTCGGGCCGGAGCGTGGTTTGCGCTGGCGGAACTCCAGAGTCGCCTCGGGGTGGATCGTGCGCAGTAGATCATACTCGGCCGCCACCTTCGCCTTGAGCCGCTCCGCTGCCAGATAGTCCTCGGCCTCAATATCCAGAGTGATGGTCGCCCTGAGGCGAACGGGCTGGCAGGCCGGGGGTCTGCGCAAACGGGTCAGCGTGGGGAAGTGAGATGTCTCGGACATGATGAAAGCCCCTCGTTGGCCCAGTGAGCATGCCGAGAATCTCCGCCCTCCGGAACAAAAAATCGCCTCGAATTTTGAACGGGATCGATCATTTTCGAGGTCTGTGGCGCGGATCTCTCTCACCCAACCACTTAGATTAACGCGATTTTATAATCGTGTTTGGTACGTGTTCGGATTACGACTGACTGTTGTCGTATCGCGATCACCGACGATCTGCCTCCTGATCGCCTCCATCCAAAGATGTTTCTGACGAGATGATAATTCGGCACTGCCATCTTACTTCCAAAAGGGTTGCACGTGCGCAACTAAAGACATCGCGGTCTATCCGTTAGTTCATTTGTCATCTCGCTACATTTCGGTCTTGATCATCACAGCTGTATGACCGGTACAGCCGCGACGAAAGGGGAGCGGTGCAACATGCCCTATGATCTGGCGGTGTCTGTCGGCACACTCAAGGCGCAGACGATCCTGATCGTTTCCCCCGAAGGCAGCGAGCGGAGCCAGCTCGTCCACGCGTTTACCGAGAACGGCTTTGGCGTCGTTGAGGCGGCATCGCCGGAGGACGCCGCCACGCAAATCAATGACGTCTCCGTGGGCCTCGTCATCCTCGACGAACGGTCCTGCGTCGCCCAGGTCTACGAGTTCTGCCGCTCGGCCACAGTCGCCGGTGGAGCACCCGTGATCGTGATGGCGCGAACCACCGACACGGTCAGCCGGATCGTCGCGCTCGAGGTCGGGGCCGACGCGGTGGTAGGCGCCGACATCGACCCCCGCCTTCTCGTGGCGCAAGCCAGAGCTGTGCTGCGAAGACGGGCTTCATCGACCGTTCCTTCGCAATACGGCCACGGGACGGGGCGCTGGCGGCTGGATCCCCAGACTCACATCGCCACGGGTCCGAACGGACGCACAGTCGAACTCGCGCGCCACCAGGCGCGCCTGATGACACATTTCCTGAACCGGCCTGGGATTGTCGTGACCGTGGACAGTCTCGCCCAGGAGGCACCGGCCCTGAGAATGGAACCGGCCGCTTTCCGGACGGCGATTTCCCGTCTTCGCCGTCGGCTGGATCCACTGGCCCTCGAGCCATTCGTCCGGGTCGTGCGGGGCTGCGGCTATCTTCATGCGCCGACCGCCGCCGACAGTGAGGTTGCAGATGGCGCACACGGCTGATGCATTGACATAAACCCAGACTGTAGACCTGATCATCCCCGGAATCCGGGGGGCCTCGCCTCCCTGGCAGGAGGGCGAGCCATGGGGCGTCGGACGGGGGCGCGTGGCGACCGCGATCGGAGTGTAGACGATACGGTCTGGATTGAAGCATCCGGCTCTCACGCCCGGGTCCTCTCCCCTCGGCGTCAGGAGATCTTGGACCGCCTTCTAGCCTTCGGCCCGCTCCCCGTCAGGACGCTCGCCGAACACCTCCATGCCCAGCCCTCCGCCCTGTATCATCATCTCCGCTTTCTGGTCGCGGCCGGGATGGTGGTCGAGGCCGGGTTCCGTTCAGTCAATCGCAGGCGCGAGCGGCTCTATGGCGCGCCGGCCCAGGCGGTACGGTTGAAGCTCAGGCCAGAGGATCCGGACAATCGGGCCGCCGTGCAGAGCGTCGTGCGCGGATTCGGACGCCAGATGGACCGTGACTTTGTGCTCGGACAGGTGAATCCGTCGGCGACAACAGAGGGTTCCGACAGGAACCTGGGCCTGCGCCGTATCTGCGCCAGTCCCGGCCCCGCCGCACTGGCCCAGATCAACCAAAAGCTTGAAGAAATCGACGCCCTGATGATCGCCGCTCGGGGCCCTGCCGACCAGGCTGTCGTCCTGACGTGGACTCTGGCCCCTCTGCCGCCTCCACTTGGCGAGACGCCCGACAGGGACGTGTTACATCCCGTTGCTCCGAAGCAGCGCCGTCGCCGTTCCTGACACGCAACCGGATCGCTCGGCCGGGACCTGTTCCCCGCAACGACCGGGTCGCTGTCCGCTGGCCGCCCCGCTCGAAAGCGGGCGGTGTCGCGCCATCGAAAGCCAGACCCGGGTCCCGATACAGTGATGCGGCCTGTACATATATTACAATATTCGTGAATTGAACGTAAGAAGATAAATCCCATTTAACGGGATAAATTCTGTCCTTTAGCTCATATAGCAAGTTGGACTCTCTTCAGATTCGAGGTCCAGGACAATTACAAGTCCACACCTTATAAGTCGAAAAGGACTTCAAAAATGCGTATCGCGACACTCATCATCGCATCCACTCTGATTTCCGCGACCGTATCTCAGGCTCAGGACTTCAGGATCAATCTGACGGACATCGATTTGTCCACCCCGGAGGGTGTGCAGACCTTCGAGACCCGCCTGGCCCGTCAGGCGAGACTGGCCTGTACAGGCACGGGCTCCCGGCTGCCTAACGGCCAGTGCGTTCAGGCCTTCCGCGCGGAGGTGATGTCTCAGCTGTCGCCGACCCAGCGCGAGGAACATGCGCGCGTACGTTCACGCACAGACACGGCGAGGGCAGCAGCCCGCTCTGCCGGCTAACGCGATACTGGGAGAGCCAAACAGCCGACCCCATTTAGGTCCTGCAGTGCCAAGAACGCCCTCCCGGCTGGGAGGGCGTTTTGCTGGTCACGGGCGCGCGGTCGCTCGGTCGCGGCGATGCCCGCAGGCGGGCTGGTCAGCTCGACGGCCCTCGACCTGACGGTGCTTCCTTGGCCCGTGACCGCTAGCCACCGTCCCAAGGCCCGTCCTGTCGAAGACAAAGGCCCGTCGGCGGGACCACGCGCACGGCGCACGACAAAGCCGCCGCTGTCGTTCGACAGCGGCGG
>NZ_LJHU01000033.1 GCF_001295975.1 Brevundimonas sp. AAP58
ATCGTCGGTCGCGGCCTGTTCGGCGCGCGGCGCGCGGGTCCGGCGGGCCGGACGCTCCTCGCGCGCCGGAGTCTCTTCAGCGACGGTCTCCACCGGAGCCGAAATCACAGGCGGCGCGTCGTCGAATTCACCGCCACCCTGGTCGGCCGAACCGCGATCGTCCGGCGCCTCGCCCACGCCGCCCTCGGCCTGGAAGCGGCGGTTGCGTTCCTCGCGGCGGCGCTCCCAGCGTTCACGGCGCGTCTCGCGACGTCCCCCCTCGGGACGACCTTCGCCCTCGGCGCGCGGTTCGCCGTCACGCGGCTCGCGCGGCTGCCATTCGCGGTTCTGATCCCGGTTCTGGTTCTGGTCGCGGTCGCGCCACTCGCGGGGTTCGCGCGGCTCGCGGCTCTCGCGCTGCTCGGCCTCGGCCTGCTGGCGCGCCTCGCGCTCGGCCTGCTGCTGGGCGGCGGCCAGGAAGGCGGCGGCCTGGGCCCCGGTCTCGTCCTCGAAGTCGATGTCGAAGCCCTGGTTGGACAGCTCGCGCGCCGCGATCTCCGACACCGGACGCTGCGGCTGCAGCGCCCTCAGGACGCGGAAATAGTGCTCGGCGTGCTGCAGATAGTTCTCGGCCAGAACCCGGTCGCCCGACGACGCCGCGTCCCGCGCCAGCTGCTGATAGCGTTCATAGACGGTCTGGGCGTTGCCCCGGACCTTGATGTTCTCAGGCCCTTGCGAGTCCCACGAACGGTTCGGATTGGCCGCGTTCGCATTGCCGCCGCCCGGTTTCCGGTTGCGGCCGCGCTGGCGCTTCATGCCCTTGAAATCTCTCATCGAACGTCCGTGCTGGTCGGCGTCCCCAAGGCGTCTGGCGTGGGGGTAAGGCCGCTGTTCCTGGTCCGGTCGCCGCTCGCGGTCGCTGGGGTCGGATCCCCACTGGCGATGTGATCGGAAAGACCGTCGTCGCCCGGCGTGGTCCGCCCGAAACCTTCGGACCCTCACGCGCGACCCGGCCCGCGCGTCGCCGATCCTTGAACGGATCGAGAAGGTGCGGATTGGGTGGGAGACAAGGCAGACTTAGCGCGCCCCGACCCGCTTTCCAAGGGCTTTCGCATGCGCGACCGTTCCGGAACGAAAAAAGCCCCCGGCGCCGGCGCCGGGGGCTGGAGGATATCTCTCTCGCCGCCGTCGGGAGGGGATGAGGTCCGAAGGCGAAGGACGGGGCCGCCGTCCTGTGTCGAAAGTGTCACGCCAAGCGGAAAGAGTCAAATGCAGACGACGAGAGCTTGCCTGTGTTCATCCGAACACGGTCAACGAATCATGAATTCGTCAATTCCGTCCCGGCCGCCGTGTCGGGTCCGTCAGGCGGAACAGGCTGGCCGCCAGACCTGAAGCCGGCTCCAGTGTCGTCAGCTGGGTCCGCGTCCGCGCGCCCTGCGCGTCCGTGATGGTCCACTCCTGCAGCCGCAGCGGATTGCCGGCGAAGGCCAGGATCACCTGCCCGTCGCGCGGCCGGCGGGCGTCGCGCGCGGTAATGGCGAAGGCACCAGACTGCATCCGCGTCACTCGCTCGATGGTCACGCCCTGATCGAGCCGGACGTTCCTCGCCAGGAAGGTCGACAGCGGCGTCTGGCCCAGCGGCACCTGGCGGAACACCTCCAGTCGGGGGTCCCAACGCTTCACGTTGGATCCGTCCGACACGACCAGCAACCCTGCGGGCGTGGTGTATTCAAAGCGCATACGGCCCGGCCGCTGCAGATAGAACCGCCCCTCGCGCCGCTGGCCGCCCGTGCCGGTCTCGACGAAGGTCCCTTGGGCGGAGGTCAGGTTCTGCAGATAGGACTGCGCCTGGTTCAGCACCGCCCGATCGGCCTCCGACAGCCCGGACTGGGCCGAAGCGGGCAGGGCCGCCAGCGCCGCAATGGCGGCGAAACCGAAGCCGAGATCTCTGCGGGACAGCGTCATGTGTTTACCTTTTCCCATGCGGGAATCGTTCGTGATCGTGCTGAACATGGCGGGACGTCGCGGCGCGGCCATGACACGACCCTGACCATATTCCGGCGGCCCGATGAAGCGTCGTTCAGGCTTCGCGGTTCCCCGGAGACCCTCAGACCCGCGTCAGCCTCAGGTCCTGATAGTCGTAGCTGAAGTCGATGTCAGGGCTGACCCCCTTCATCGTCGCCCGTACCGGCCGGCCATTCTCCAGCTCGAAGGTGATGAAGGCGTCCTCCTCGCGCTTGTCGGGGAAGCGGGTCCGCATCATCTCGCCGTCATAGGGCTCCAGAGGCCCCTGCAGCGCCGGCGTGCGGGTGAACCTCAGCCATGGCCGACCGTCGCGCATCTCGATGACGATGTCCCCGTACCAGGGGTCGCGCCAGGTTCCGGCATAGGCCGGCAACGGCAGCGACGGCGCCGCGCCCGCCGCCTGTTTGGCGTCGATCTCGACGGCGGCGGCGAGGGAGCGGGTCGTCCCCTCGCCTTCCAGCCTCTTGGAGTCCGCGATCCAGTCGAAGCCGGTCCTGGCCATGACGATATCGGCGATCCCGCTTCGCAGCGCCCGCAGCAACAGACTCTCCTCGGCGTTCGAGAACACCGCGAACCCGGCGTTGCGCCCCGGCAGCAACACCGTCGCCGAAATCCCGCCCGGCGACCCGCCGCCGTGGCTGATCAGCCGATCGCCGCGATAGTCCTGCACCGACCAGCCCATGGCATAGGTCGTGGCGATGGCCCTCCCGGGCAGTTCCGCCGTCGGCCCCGGCGAGGAGCCGCTGATGATGTTGGGCCGCCACATCTCGGTCGCCCGCGCCTCGGAGAACAGCCGCTCACCCGAAGGCAGCGCGCCCATGGCCAGCCGCACCTGGATCCACTTGGCCCAATCCGCCGGCGTGGAGCAGAAACCGCCGGCCGCTCCCGCCGCGTCCCAGTTCCAGATGCCGGCGATGGTCTCGCTCAGCAGCGTCATCGCCCCCTGATACCGCAGCGGCGGCCCGATCCGCCCGTGCGGTAGGGCCGACTTCGCCGGATCGGCCAAGCTGGTGAACGGCACCGTCTCCGTCATGCCGACCCGGTCCAGAATGCGCGTCTGGACGAAGGCCTCCCACGGCATGCCCGAAACCGCCGCGATCACCTCGCCGGCCACCACGAACATCAGGTTGCAGTAGTGATAGTTGGCCCGGAACCCGTCCTCGATCGGCACATGGGGGACCGCCGCCATGATTTCGGCGCGCGTCCGGTCCGAGTTCGGCCAGAACAGCAGGTCGCCGGCCCCCAGCCCGAAGCCCGCCCGGTGGCTCAGCGTATCACGCACCGTGATCCGCTCGCCGATGAAGGGGTCCGACAGGGTGAAGCCCGGCAGATAGGTCCGCACCGGCTCGTCCCACTTC
>NZ_LJHU01000034.1 GCF_001295975.1 Brevundimonas sp. AAP58
CGGGTGCTGGCCACCCATCCCCGCCGTGCCGTCGTCGATGAACTGGAAGTGCTTGGCGGGGAACGTCCCGGCCTTCACCGTCACGGTCTCGCGGCCCAGGAACAGCACGTCGATGTTGACCTCCGAGATCATCGGCGGCGTCGCCCCGCGATGGTCCGGGCTGGGCAGCATCACGCGCAGCTTGCGTTTCTCGCCGTCCGCCCAATCCGACAGGGCCAGCAGGTATCCGTCGGCTACCACCGGGTGGGTGCCCATGCCGTCGATGAGGCCATTCAACGGCACGCGCTGGGATAGTCGCCCGATCGCGGGGCCGTAGCTTTCGCACTCGACCGCGTCTTCGGTGAAGCGGAACCAGCCCGAGCCCATGAAGCGGTCGTCGACGGTTAGCCGGACATGGCAGTCCATCGGCCGCTTATGCTCGTCCAGCGAATAGACGATATCTCGCAGCACCGTCGGGTGAGGATCCTCGATCTCGCAGTGGGCCCGCAGCGTGACCTTGCCGTCTGTGTGGTGGGTGAAACGGAAGTGCTCGATGCCGCGCGGCTGGTCCAGGCGCTCGGGCTTCTTGGACGTGTAGAGAATGGTGCCGGTGATGGAGCGGTGCTTCACGTCGAACCCTCTTCGGAAAAGGCCCCCAGCGGCAGGGGCCGGGCGGTGTTGGCGATCAGGGCCTGGCGACGCAGGAATCGGCGATAGCCGTCCTCGCCCATGCGGGACGGACCGAGGCCTGAGGCCTTGAAGCCCTGTTTGGCGGCCTCGTAGAAGATCGATGTCAGGGCCGCGTCGTTCAGACTGATGGCCCCCGCCTCCAGCAGCCGGCCGACGGCCTCGGCCTGCTCCAGCGTGGCGGCGAAGACGGCGCCGGACAGGCCGTATTCGCCGTCGTTGGCCAGGGCCACGGCCTCATCGATCGTGTCGAAAGCGACGACCGGCAGGATGGGGCCGAAGGTCTCGTCGCGCAGGACGGCCATGTCGGGGGTCACGCCGGACAGAACCGTGGGACGCAGCCAGCGGCCGCCGCCATGGGTCTCGATCTCGCCGCCGGTCAGGACGCGGGCGCCCTTCTCGCGGGCATCGGCGATCTGGGCGGACAGGATGTCGGCCTGGCGGTCGAAGATGATGGGGCCGATCTCTCCGGCGGTGATGTCGGGCCAGTTGAGGCGGGCGGCGGCGGCCTTCTCGACCAGACGGGTGAGGAAGGCGTCGTGGATCGGCCGGGCGACATAGATGCGCTCGATCGACTGGCAAGCCTGGCCGGTGGACAGGACCGAGCCGCGCAGCGCCGCGTCGGTGGCGGCCTCCAGATCGGCGCCCTCCAGCACGATCAGCGGGTCCTTGCCGCCGAGTTCGAGGTAGGCGGGGATCAAGCGACCAGCGGCCTGGACGGCGACCTTGCGCCCCGTCGCGACCGAGCCGGTGAAACAGACGCAGTCGGCGGCGTCGACCACCGCCTGTCCGGTCGCGCCGTCGCCGGGGATGAGGGCGAAAACGGCGGCCAGCTCGGGCACCTCGGCCACGGCGGCCATGACCGGGGCGATGAAGCGGGGCGTGACCTCCGACGGCTTCATCAGAACGGCGCACCCGGCCAGCAGCGCCGGCACCGCATCGATCATGCAGAGTAGCAAGGGGAAGTTCCAAGGACTGACGACCCCGACCAGAGGATAGGCCTTCCAGGCGGCGGTGTGACGCACGCTCGGCAGGCCCCGACCCTGGATCCACTCCGGCGGAGCATCGGCGGCAATGACGCGAGCCCAGGCCTCGATGGAGGTGACGACGCTGTCGATCTCCAGCCGGGCGATACGGCGGCGGCCGGTGTCGGCTTCCAAGGCTGCGCCGATGGGCCCGGCGTGGCGGCGCAGGGACTGGCCAAAGGCGCGCAAGACCTCCAGCCGGGACGCCGCCCCCCTGCCCTCCCACGCGACTTGGGCGGCGCGCAGGCGGGCGGCGACTTCCGCCACCTCGGGCGGGTCGAGCGCCTGACCGCGCCAGTCGTGGTCGCCGGTCCTCGGATTGCGGGCGGTGAACTCCCTCATAGACCCAGCACGCCGGGGTTCATGCGGTGGGTCGGATCGAGCTCGGCCTTGATCGCTTGGATCAGGCGACGCGCGCCCTCGTCCAGGCTGTCGAGCCAGGGATAGGTCCGGCCGATCTGGAAATGGGCGGCGCCGATCTCGGTGAAGGCGTCGATGGCGGCCGCGCGGGCCTCGGCGACCAGGGCGGTGACCTCGGAGTTCTCGCCGTGGCGGGGCAGCTTGGACAGGACATGCGGTTCGAGCGTGGCTTCGTGCAGGGCGCGGCGTTCCTCGGGCCAGACGAAGACGGGCTCGATCAACAAGGCGTTGGTCGAGAGCGCGGTCAGCATAATGCCGGTCTGGACCTTGCCGGCGTCGAACCGGGGCCTCAGCGCCTCGAACCGGTGCATGATGGCACCATAGGCTGCAGGTCCATCCTGCAAGGCGACCAGGCCGTGAACAGGCACCCACCGCTCGCCGTCGGGGCCGAGCACATTGTTCAGCGGGGTGAAGGGGCTGGCGCGGACGACTCGGGGAATGGACGCCTCGACCTCCCGCCCTCCGACGCCTAGGCAGATGCGGCGCGCCTCGGCCAGATCGGCGTCGGCCCCGGCGGCGGAGCGGGCCTCGGCCGTCAGGTGGATCGACCAGTCGTCCGCCCCGAGGAAGCCGCGACCGGCGACGGCCGTGCGGGCGGCGGCTGCGATGCCCTTTAGACCGCCCGATGTCGCCATGGCGCCGAGCGCCTTGACTCCCTGCACCAGCGACGCCCGCTTCAGCCGCATGGCCGAGAGCGCCGGGTCGAAGCCGAACATGTCGGCGGCGACGCCCGCGCGGCTGATCTCTGCCGTGGCCGCCAGCGCCTGGTCCGCCGTTTCGAAGGCGAAGGAGCCGTGGGCCTCGTGCGCCGGGGCTCTCATCAGGCGCAGTGTGATCTCGGCCTTGACGCCCAAGGCTCCGCAGTCGCCGCAGAACAGGCCGGTCAGGTCGGGGCCATAGTGGCGATAGAAGGCGCGACCGTCAGCCTTTCGCCGCGCGCCCGTCGAGACCAGCCGCCCGTCAGCCAGCGCCACCGTCAGCCCCACCACGCTCTCCGATGTCGTGCCCCAGTGGCCCGCGCCGAACACCGCGTTGAGCTGGGACAGGCCCCCGCCGATGGTGGACGACACGCCCGACAGCGGCCCCCAGAACGGCGTGCGCAGCCCCTCAGGCTTCAGCGTCTCCCAAAGGGTTTTCCAGGTGCAGCCGGCCTCCACGGTCACCGTCATGGCCTCCGCATCGATGTGCAGCACCCGGTCCATGCGCGACAGATCGATCAGGGCGACGGGTCCGGCGTCCGACGCATAGCCGCCCGTATAGCTCATGCCCCCGCCGCGGGGGGCGACGGGCAGGTTCAGGCGGGCGGTCTCGGCCAGCGCCCTGGCCAGCCCGGCGGTATCGGCGGGGCGCAGGATGGCGACGGGGCGGCGGCCGATCTTCCAGATGTCCTGGCCATACAGTTCCAGCAGCGCCGGATCGGTCGAGACGACGTCGGGACCGAGCGCGGCTCTCAGGGCGTCGGCGGCGGACGGGCGGGACAGGTCGTCGGCAGGGCTCATTGGGGCTTCCACAAACCGAGAAGAGCCGCCGCCAGCAGCAGCAGCCAGATGAGGAGGACGGCAGGTCGGGTGACCGCCAGCGACCGGGCGATGCGGGCATCCGCGTCCGCCTGCCCCGCCGCCAGCGCGCCAAGCGCCGGGCCGAGGTCGGCGGTCAGGCGGCGTACCAGCAGGCCGGTTAGGACACACCCCGCCAGGATCAGCAGCTTGAGGTTCAGAAACAGCGGCCAACTCGTCCCGCCCGCGAGACCCGCCGCTCCGCCCGCGCCAAGCGCCACCGCAGCGATCCAGCGAAGGCCGAGATCGAACCGTCGCAGGCCCGACGCGGGTCCAGCGTGGCTGAGATGGATGCGCCACGCGATCGAGAGCCAGATGAGTGCCGCGATCCACGCCACGACCATCCAGAGCGGATCGAGCGCCAACCAGCCCCGCGTGACCGCGAGCGTGAACCCGGTGGGAAAGGCCAGGATCAGCGCCGTCCTGGGCCCCATGTCGACATCGCCCAGCAGCCCCGCCGCGCCCAGCCGCGCCGCTCGGTCCTTTGCCGGATCCGCGATCAGAAACGACGCCACGAACGCGCCGAGGTCGCCCCCCAGCCAGTAGACGAGGATCAGGACGTGCAGCAGGAGGAGAAGCGCGTCGGCCAAGGCATCGTCCGCAAATGATATAAGTCTATATCATTTGCTCGTGGCCCGGTTGGCAAGCCCAAAGGGGCGTCAGGTCCAGCCCTCGGTCCCCTGCCTCTGGGACGTCATGTGGTACTGGAAGCGGTCGGGCCGATAATGTCCGACGATCATCTGCACCGGCCGGGCGTCTGCGCCGATCATGATGCGCTCGATCTTCAGTACCGGCGCGCCAGAGGGCACGTCCAGACATGCCGAGACGGTCGGCGAGGCCGCCGCCGCCGTGATCCACTGCTCAGCCTCGACCGCCCCTGCCCCGGCCCGTTCCAGCAGGGTCAGCAGGGGCGTCGAGCGCAGCTCGTCGATGGAGTAGCGCGCCGCGATATCGGCCGGCACATAGGTCGTCAGATAGGAAAACGGCTCGCCCTGGAGCTTTCTCAGACGAACCGCCCTCTGAACCACGGCACCCGATTCCAGCTTCAGTCGCGCGGCGACGAGAGCGTCGGCAGGCTCGTCGGCGACCTCCAGCAGCTCGACCTCGGTCGTCAGACCCATCGACTTCAGCGACGAGATCAGCGTCTCGAAGGAGCCCGACACCAGCGGGATCACCCCGCCGGTCGACACGATTGTCCCCCGCCCGCGATGGCGCGAGACCAGATTGTTGGCCGCCAGCTCGTTCAGCGCCCGCTTGACCGTGATGCGCGACACGTCGAAGGCGCGGGCCAGCTCCTGCTCGCCCGGCAGGGTCTGGCCGTCGGCATAGACGCCCGACTGGATGCGCTCGCGCAGCACCAGATAGACCTGATGATAAAGCGGCGTCGGCAGGGCCCCGTTCAGCAGCCCCGCGTCGTCCGCCTGGATGTCCGATGCGCCGTCGGCCAAAAGACCTATTCCTATACCAACTCAGTCCGCGCTACGCATAGGACGATCCGCCCGGAGCGCGCAATGTCCGACCCTTCGCCCTATATCGCCCTCGCCTTGCAGACGACCTGCTTCGCCGTCAACGGCGACGCCGACGCCCGCGCCAGTCGGCCGCGCATGGCCGAGACCATTCGGCGGATCGGCGGGCAGATCGCGGCGTCCAAACGCTTCATCGGCCCGGACGTTCGGCTGGTCGTCCTGCCCGAGTACTTCCTGACCGGCTTTCCGATGGGCGAACCCACGGCCGTCTGGGTGGCGAAGGCCTGCCTTGAACCAGGCGGTGCCGAGTACCGCGCGCTCGGCGAGGTCGCGCGCGCCCATGACGTCTTCCTGGCCGGCAACGCCTATGAGACAGACGAGCATTTCCCCGGCCTCTACTTCCAGTGCAGCTTTGTCATTGCCCCGGCCGGAGACGTCGTCCTTCGCTATCGCCGCCTTGTGACCCTGTTTGGACCCAGCCCCTACGACGTCTGGGACCACTACATCGCACACTATGGCTTGGACGGTGTCTTCCCCGTCGCCGACACCGAGATCGGCCGCCTCGCCGCCATCGCCTCAGAAGAAATCCTCTATCCGGAGATCGCCCGCGCCCACGCCGTCCGAGGCGCCGAGGTCTTCGTCCATTCCTCCAGCGAGATCGCCGCGGCCCTGCCCACGCCCAAGAACATCGCCAAGCAGGCCCGCGCCATCGAGAACCTGGCCTATATCGTCAGCGCCAACTCGGCGGGCATAGAGGGCATCGCCATCCCCAAGGCCTCGACCGACGCCTCGTCCAAGGTCATTGATTTCCGCGGGCTCGTGCTGGCGGAAGCCGGCTACGGCGAGAGCATGGCAGGCTATGCGGAAATCGATGTCGGCGATCTGCGCCGCTACCGCCGTCGTCCGGGCATGCCCAACATTCTGTCGCGCCAGCCCATGCACCTCTGGAGCCAGGCCTATGCGGGGGTCGACATCCAGCCAAGGAACACCCTGCTCGACGGCTCCGGCGGCGTGACCGTGCCGACCCCGGCCTTCTACGCCCAGCGCCAGAGGGCGGTGATCGACAAGCTGGCCGACGCCGGCGTGATCTGACGCCAACTGAACAACCGTCACCGTGTCGTCATGGTGACGGTCGCTGCGCACACGCGACCTGCCGTGCGGCGGCGTTACATTACAGCGTTGACGCGCGCGGACGGTCGTCCATAGTCAAATGATCTATAAGTATATCATTTGGCCAATCGGAGGGGCTGGACCCAATGTCGCATACTCACGGTGTGATCCGGACGCGCAGCGTCATTCTCGCGGGCGTCGCCTTCGCGGCCCTGGCCTCGACCGCCGTGCCGGCATCGGCCCAGCAGGCCGCCAGCAGCGATCCCGAAGCCTCCACCGTCGAGGACATCGTCGTCACGGCGCGTCGTCGTGAGGAATCTCTTCAGGACGTGCCGATCGCCGTCTCGGCCTTCACCGAGGAAACGATCGAGAATCGCCAACTCGAAGACCTCTCCGACATCGCTCGCTACACGCCCGGCGTTCAGCTGCAGCAGGCGTTTGGCCGCGACGGCGACCGTCCGGTCATCCGGGGCGCCTCGAACATCCTGGTCTCCGACGGCAAGGTCGGTGTCTTCCTCGACGGCATCCCGTGGTTCGGCGACTTCACGACGCTGGACCTCGACACCGCCCAGCGCGTCGAGGTGATTCGCGGACCCCAGTCGGCGGTGTTCGGTCGCGGAACGCTTTCGGGCGCCATCAACGTCGTCACGCGCCGTCCCGGCGACGACTGGAGTGGCAGGGTCAGCTACACAGCCGGGACCGACAATCGTCTCTCGGTGTCGGGCGTCATCTCCGGCCCCCTGTTCGACGGGGTCGGAGTCATGCTGGGCATGACCCAGAACGATGTTGACGGTCAGTATCGGAACCAGGCCGGCCTCGGCGAAGACCTCGGAAGCCAGAGCTCGCAGGGGCTCTATGGCGGGCTGTTCTTCAATCCCCACCCCGACTTCGATGCCTCGATCCGCTACTTCCGTTCCGAGGATCGCGACAGCCACTTCGCCGTGGCCCTGCAGAACTCGACCTTCAACAACTGCTTCCAGGCGACCCGCAGCTACTACTGCGGCGAGATCCCGACGCCGACGCGGTTTGCCCTGAACACCGACCGCTTCCTGCTGCCCGGGCTCAAGCGCGAGGCCGAGCGCTTCATCGCCGATGCCAACTGGAACATCGCCGGTTCGGGTTATGTCCTGTCCTATCTCGGCGGCGTGAACGACGTCTATGAGGCCTCGGGCTACGACCAGTCCTATGACGACCGCGACTTCTTCCTGATCGGGGCCGGCTGCCCCTTCGTGCCGATCGCCAACCGCCTGTGCGGTCGCTCGCCATTCAACGACACCTCCAGCTCGAACCGGGAGACCCAGACCCACGAACTGCGGCTGTCCAGCCCGGGCGGCGGCTTCCTGACCTGGAACATCGGCGTCTACTCGGCCAACGACAAGAACACTCCCTCGCCGGAGTACCTCGAGGCGACCGAGGTCGGCCTCGACACGCTCGGGGCCATCAACGAGGTCGAGACCCGCGCCATCTTCGGCGGGGTGGACCTGGCCCTCACCGACACGCTGACCCTGGCCCTGGAGCTGCGCTATCAGGAGGATGAGGTCACCTCGACCAACCAGCCCTACACAGCCTCGACCTATTTCACCCCGGCCTATCTGGCGACGCTGCGCAGCCCCAACCCGAATGCCGTGGTCGGCACGGCCCTGACCCGCACGGCCCAGTTCGACAACACCCTGCCCCGGGCCACCCTCACTTGGGAGCCGTCGTCGGACCTGACGCTGTATGCCCAGTATGCTCAGGGCAACTCGCCGGGCGGCTTCAACGATCCGGCCGCGCCTGTCACGACATTCGACGAAGAGACCCTCACCAACTACGAAGTGGGCGCCAAGACCCGTCTGTTCGGCTTCGACTACCTGAACGCCTCGCTGTTCTGGAACATCTACGAAGACCAGGTCCTGACCAACACCTTCCAGGCGCTGACGGTGGTGCAGAGCTTCCGCGCCAACATCGGCGAGTCCGAGCTGAAGGGCATTGAGCTGGAAGGGGCCTATTCCCTGACCGACAACCTGTCGGCGCGCTTCACCTACTCCTACCTCGATGCCGAAATCACAGAGGGCGTTGACGGCGATCAGGCGGTCCTGCTGCTCGGCGCCGCGTGCAAGACCGGCACCGCGATCAACCTGGATCGACCCGGTTGCCGTGACGCCGGCTCCATCGTGGGCAAGCGGCCGCCTCTGGTGTCGGAACATCTGGCCAGCGCTGGCATCCGCTGGGACGGCGACGCGCTGGATAACGGCTGGACCCCCTTCGCCTCGGCCGACGTCAGCTATCGCGGCGCGTTCTTCGAGCAGGTGCATAACAACATCACCATCCCGGCCGCGACGCGGCTGGACGTGCAGCTGGGCGTTCAGAACGACAACCTGCGTCTGGCCTTCTGGGGTCGCAACATCACCGACGACGACACGCCGCAGGGCGTGCTGCGCTACGTCGATTTCCCGGCGGCCCTGACGCCGTCGGGTGATCGGCCCCGCGCCTTCGCCGTCACTGCGTCGCCCGGCGCCAGCTATGGCGTGACGCTCAGCGCCCGCTTCTGATGAGAGCGGTCCTGCCCGCCGCCCTCGGCCTGGCCCTGATCGCCGGGTCGGCGGCGGCGGGCGACCCGCCGCCCGCACCGATGGCCGTCGGGGTCCTGGAACGCGACCTGCCCCGCCTGGTCGAGATGCTTCAGGGCGCATGGGACAACGCCGAGCAGTTCGGTTTCGCCGAGGAACTCGGCTTTCCCGACGGTGCCCCGCCAACGCGCCGCCACGTCACGATCCGCCGCATCGACGCTCCCGGCCTTGGCCCGCTGGTCTTGCGGCTGGACGAATACCGCAACAATGACCCCGCCGACCTCGGTCGCCAGCGCCTCTACGCCTTGGCCGTCGATCCCGCGAAGATGGCGATCCGCATGGATGTGCTGACGCCGCTCGGCGACCGCCTGCCCGCCGACGCGGACCATGCCGCCCTCACGCGGGAGGGAATGCGCTTCAATCCCGGCTGCGAAACCCAGTGGCGGCGGAACGCCGACCAGTTCGTCGGCTGGATCGAGGACGGGGCCTGCAAGGTTCGCTCCCAAGGCGGCTCCGGTCCGGAGCTGACCATCGGTGCCGACATCGCCCTGTCGGCCGACCAGCTGTGGATGACCGAAACGGCCCGCGACGCCCGCGGCCGCGACGCCTATCCCGACGAGCCCGACGCCCCGGTCCAGTATCGCCGCGCCACGGCCTTCACCTGCTGGATCGCTGTGCCCAGACAGGCTCCACAGGAGGGGTGGTTCTTCGCCCGCGACCTGGCCATTCACGACCAGGGCGGCGAGGTCTGGATCACCACCGACGAGACCACGCCCCGGACCTTCGGCTTCCGCATGCGAAATGTGCGCTGGCCGACAGGCCAGAACGCCGACGCCCTGACGCTGTATGTCCACGACGAGCGCGGCGCGCCCGCCATCAGCTACGCCTGGGCCAACCCCGACGCGACGCGGATCGGGATCAATCTGCGCACAATCCAAGGCAGCTGCTCGCGCTAGGCGACCTTCACCTCGTCGATCAGGGTCCGCTGGTAACACTCCCCGTCGCGGAACCAGTGCCAGGTCCGCGCCCGGGTCCGGCCGTCCGGGGCCAGAACGATCAGTTCGTACAGATGGGCGCCGGGCGTGTCCGTCCGCTCCCACGTCAGGATGCAGGTGCGGTCGTCACCCTGCCAAGCGTAGCCCTGAATCAGTCCCGTGTCCCACCACAGGCGGCCGTCGCGATAGGTGCCGGGATGCACGGCCTCCAACACCCGGCCGTCGGGCCAGGTGAAGCGGTTCTTCTGGACGTAGGCGTAGGGACCGTCATCGGGGAAGGATACCTCTATGCACGAGGCGTGGCGGTCGACCTCGATCCCGTCGGTCGTGACGGTGCGATAGGTCCCCTCCCAGACGCCGGCGTGGCGGACCAGCGCCGGCATGTGCTCATGCAGCGGGTTCACTTCACCCGGCGCTCGGTGATGCAAGTGCGCTTGAACAGCTTGTCGTTCTCGAACCAGTGCCAGGTGCGGGCGCGATCATTGCCATCCTCGGACAGCTGGATCATCTCGTAGAGATAGGCGCCGGGCATGTCCTTCCGGGTCCAGGTCAGGCAGACGGTGCGGGGGTCGATTTCCCAGGCGCGGCCGTCGATGCGATCGGTGTCCCACCAGATCTGGCCGTCGCGATAGGTGGCGGGGAAGTGGATCTCTTCCTTGCGGCCGTCGTCCCAGATGTAGGTGTTGATCTGATAGTAGGCGTAGGGGCCGTCGTCGGGTAACTTGCACTGGAGGTGCGAGCGGTGGCGGTCGATCAGGTTGTTGTCGGGATCGACGTGGATGTATTCGCCTTCCCATTCGCCGGCGTGGCGGGCCAGGACCGGCATGCCTTCGCGGATTCCGCTCATCGTTCGCTCCCTCGATGGGGCGGCGCGATCCGCCCTTGGCAAATGGTATAGACTTAGATCATTTGGGCGGGAAACCCTTTTTGGACCAGAACATGGATGACGCGCTGAAGGTCGAGGTCGCGGGCGATGTGGCGACCCTGACCCTGAACCGGCCCGAGAAGAAGAACGCCCTGACGCTCGCCATGTGGAGTGCCCTGCCCGGCCTTTTGGCGCAGATCGCGGCGGACCCAGCGGCCAAGGTGTTGGTCGTGCGCGGGGCGGGCGGGACCTTCGCCGCCGGAGCCGACATCGGCGAGTTCGAGACCGTCTATGCGACGCCGGACAGCACCCGCGCCTACTTCGACCGGGTCGGCGAGGCGATGGAGTCGCTGGCGACGTTCGCGAAGCCGACGGTGGCCATGATCGAAGGGGCCTGCGTCGGGGGTGGGCTGGGGCTGGCGCTGGCCTGCGACCTGCGGATCGCGGCGACGGATGCGCGGCTGGCGCTGACGCCGGGGAAGCTGGGGCTGGTGTATTCGCTGCCGGATACCCGGCGACTGGTGCAGGCGGTGGGGCTGTCCAAGGCCAAGGACATCCTGTTCACCGGGCGGCTGATCGGGGCGGAGGAAGCGCTGGCCATCGGGCTGGTCGATGCGCTGCATGCGCCGGACGCGCTGGAGGCGGCGGTGGCGGAGAAGACGGCCCAGATCGCGGCGGCCAGCCAGTGGACCGCGCGACGGGCCAAGGCGATCGTCGGGCTGATCGCCGATGGGGAGACGGCGGACACGGCCGAGACGGCGCGATGGCTGATCGAGGCGGTCGAGGGCGAGGACTTCCGCGAGGGGCGGGATGCGTTCCTGGGGAAGAGGAAGCCGGTGTTTCCGTTTCGGTGAAGCCGAGGGGCCGCGGAGCGAAAACAGAGTGCGAATGGTCTGAAACGTCTGAAATCCACGGAAGCGCACTGCGAAAAACAGGGTGCACATAGTGGACATGGTGCACTTCGGGACGACTGATGGGGTCATCGGGACAGCGTAGGCGAGCGGTGCGTCAGGATCGGACGTAGCCGCAAAATCCTCCCCCGTTGGGGGAGGTGGATCCGGAGCGAAGCGGAGGAGACGGAGGGGGCCCGGTTCGGACGCCGGCATTCGCGGCCG
>NZ_LJHU01000035.1 GCF_001295975.1 Brevundimonas sp. AAP58
CGGCGGGCCGAGAGCCGCGATCCGTTCGGCCGCCGGTTCGAACCACAGGCCCTGGCGGTGTTCGGCCAGCCGCTTCCACGGAAACAGCTCGCCCGGATCCTGCTTTCTGGTCGGAGCAACATCGGAGTGGCCGAGGATGCGCGCGTCCTCGATGGCCCAGCGGGTGCGGATGTCGTCGATCAGGGCGATGACCGCGTCGATCTGGACATCGGGAAAGGCGCGATAGCCCCACTCATGGCCTGGATTGACGATCTCGATGCCGATCGAGACCGCGTTGACGTCGGTCTCGCCCTTCCACCAGCTCCTGCCGGCGTGCCAGGCGCGACGCTCCTCGGGCACGAGCCGCAGGATGGAGCCGTTCTCGTCGACGACATAGTGGGCGGAAACCTTGGCCTCGGGATCGCGCAGGCGAGTGACGGCGGCCTCGGCGGTCTGCATGCCGGTGTAGTGGAGCAGCAGCATGTCGGGCGGGCCCCGACGCTGGTCGAAGTTGGGAGATGGGGCCTCGAGGATGTTCAGGGGCACAATCAGCGCCCGTGACGCTCCCAGCCGTAGGCGACCCAGGTGTCGCCGACCTTCTCGGCTTCGATGACGTGGTCAGAGCGGCGCGCGCGGACGAAGGCGCGGCGGCGGGCCCGCATGGCGAGGCCCGCGAAGAAGACCAGCACGCTGGCGCAGAGCGCGATGACCGCCACGGCAGCGGCCGTGAAGACCGCCAGCACAGCCCCGACCGTCAGGGCCGCCACAGTCGCGATCACCCCGCCTAGCCACATGATCGGAGCAAGAAGCCCCTGGTGGCGACGGTGCTGAAAGCCGAGCGAAGCGAAACGATCGTTGGTCATTCCATATCCCTGCTGGGCGAAGGCCGGTGGAAAGGACCAACGCCTGAACCATCAATGTCGGTCCACAAGCATGAACCGTCAATGACCGGACGCATCACAGGCGAGTGTGCCGCAGGGCGGCTCACAGCGGCTGGTCGGCCAGGACGGTGGCGCCCTCGCCCCGCATGCGCTGAGTGCGGATCTCGCCCAGCACCCTCTGCGCCTGCGGGTCAGCCATGACGCCGCCCAGCATGACTAGGGCACGGGCGGCCTCGGACTGGACGCCGAACGCTTCGGACAGGGCCTCCCACGGGGACAGGGGCGTCGGGAAGCGCTTGTAGCGCACTGACTGATCGGCCGGGATCTCCGCCAGTTCCTTGGCCTTGGCGATGGCTTCGGTGAGGCCGCCGAGCTGGTCGACGAGGCCCAGGCTGCGGGCCTGCGCCCCGGTCCAGACGCGGCCGCGGGCGATCTCGCGAACGCGGGCGGCGGGCAGGCGGCGGCCGGTCGAGACACGCTGGACGAACTCCTCATAAGTGCGGTCCATCGAGGCGGAGAAGGCGGCGCGCTGGCTCTCGGTCCAGGTCTCGGACGGCGAGAAGGCGTCGGCGTACTCCCCGCCGACCGACAGGCTGCGCAGATCGACGCCAAAACGGCCGAGCGCCTCGGAGATGACGAAGGTGCCACCATAGACACCGATCGAGCCGGTCAGGGTCGAGGGCTGGGCGACGATCCAGTTGGCTTCCGAGCTGATCCAATAGCCGCCGGATGCGGCGTATTCGCCCATCGAGACCACGACCGGCTTGCCGGCCGCCTTGGCCGCGCGGACGGCCGCAAGGATCTGCTCGGACGCCTCGGGCGAGCCGCCGGGAGAAGAGACGCGGAAGACGATCGCCTTGACCGCGTCGTCCTCGATGGCGTCGTAGATGGCCTCTGCCGTGCGGTCTGAATAGATCGAGCTACCGCCGCCGAAGCCGCCGGACCCGCCCGCGCCCGTCAGGATCGCGCCCTCCCCGCCGACGATGGCGATGGCGTTGCGGCCCGAGCCGGTGCGCAGTCCCTTGGTCTCGGCGTAGTCTTCGAAGGCGATGATGTCGGAACCGTTTCCAGCCCGACGCTTGGCCTCGGCCTCGGCTTCCTCGACCTGGCCGATCTTGTCGATCAGCTTGAGCGACAGGGCCTGCTGGGCCGAATAGGGGCCGGCCTCGATGGTGGTGCGGAGCGCCGCCGGCTGGACGCGGCGGTCGGACGCCGCGTTGGCGAGCGCCGAGTCGTAGATCGAGGTCATCCACGCCGTCATCGCCTCGCGGTGCGGGCCGGTGTAGTCGCTCTGGGTGAACTCATTGACGGCGTTCTTGTATTCGTAGCGCTGCTCGAACTGGGCGTTGACGCCGTAGCGTTCGAAAGCCCGGCCGAGGAAGACGCTGTCGGCCGAGAAGCCCGTCGCCTGGAAGCTGGCGGTGTTCTGCATCCACAGTTCGGACGCCGAGGCACCGACCATATAGCTGGAAATGACGGTCCCGATCGGCAGGAAGCCCTGGGAGTGGGCGATCACAGGCTTGCCCGCCGCGCGGAAGCGACGGACGGCCTGACGGAGTTCGTCGGCGGTGGCAGGGTTCAATCCGGCCTCGGGCAGGCGGATCAGCAGCACCTTCACGGCGCGATCGGTCTCGGCCTGGGCGAGCACATCGACCACTTCCATGACCGACAGGCCCGAGCTGCCGAAGGCCGCGAAGGGATTGTCGCTCTCCTGATCGGTCAGGCCCTGACGCAGGTCCAGCTCCAGCACAGAGTTGGCCGGGGTCGTGGCGGGACTGGCGGTGGCGGCTGCCCCTATGATCAGGACGATCGGCAGGACCACCAGGAACAGGATTAGGCCGGTGAAGACACCGAGCACCGTCAGGAAGAATTGTTTCATGGGCGGGGGAGCGTCCGGTCAGGCGGCCGAAAGGGGCCTCGGATCGACCATAGGCACGGGACTGTCACCGTCAAATGAAGGTCGCGTAACCGGCGAAAGGGTCACACCGAGCCGAGTGTCCGCAGCCGGGCGCGCGGATGAACCTCGTTCTGGCTCATGACCACCGTCTGTCCCCGGAAGCGTTCGATGATGGAGCGGACGTAGGGGCGGATCTGGGGGCCGGTCAGCAGCACGGCCTGGTCGCCCGACATGGCGATGCGCTCGAACACGTCGCGGACATTCCGGATGAAGTCCTGAAGGCGGCTGGGGGCCATGGCCAGCTGCTTGTCCTCGCCCTGACCGACCAGGGCCTCGGCGAAGGCAGCCTCCCATTCCGGGGACAGGGTGACGATAGGCAAGGCGCCGTCCTCGGCCTTGTGCTGCCAGCACAGCTGGCGCGCGAGGCGGGTGCGGACATGCTCGACCAGGGTGGTGACGGAGTTGGAATGCGGCGCGGCCTCGGCCAGGCCTTCGAGGATGGCGCCGAGATCGCGGATCGAGACCTTCTCGCGCAGCAGGGCCTGCAGCACCCGCTGGAGCGTGGTGACGCTGACCACCGACGGGATCAGTTCATCGACCAGCTTCTTCTCTTCCGGACCCAGCTCCTTCAGCAGCTTCTGCACCTCGGCGTAGGAGAGCAGGTCGGCCATGTTCTCCTTGAGGATCTCGGTCAGGTGCGTGGTCAGCACCGTCGAGGGATCGACGATGGTGTAGCCGCGGAAGGTGGCCTCTTCCCGCAGGTTTTCGTCGATCCAGGTGGCGGGCAGGCCGAACGCGGGCTCCTTGGTGTGTTCGCCGGGCAGTTCGACCTGACGACCCGTGGGGTCCATGGCCATGAGCGAGCCCAGCCGGACTTCGCCGGTCCCGGCCTCCATCTCCTTGATGCGGATGGCGTAGCCCTGGGTCGGCAGGCGCATGTTGTCGAGGATGCGCACGCTTGGCATGACGAAGCCGAACTCCTGCGCCAGGGCGCGGCGCAACGCCCGAACCTGATCGGTCAGCCGGCGGCCCTCCAGGTCGTTGATGAGGCTGAGCAGCGAATAGCCCAGCTCGATCTTGACCTCGTCGATGGTGAGCGCCGTGCCGATCGGCTCCTCGACGTCCTCCTTGGGCTTGGCGTTGACGGCGTCGTTCTCGATGGGGGGCGGCTTCAGCTTGGCCCGGCCCAGGCGCCATGCCATGAAGCCCGCGCCAGCGGCCAGACCGAGGAAGGGCAGGATCGGCATGCCCGGGATCACGGCCAGCAGGGCTGAGGCCCCCGCCACCATACCGAGGCTGACGGGGTTGGTGGCGAGCTGGCTGACCAGAGCCTTGTCGGCGGAGCCTTCGACGCCGGCCTTGGACACCAGGAAGCCCGCGGCGATGGAGATGATGATGGCCGGGACCTGGGTAACGAGGCCATCACCGATCGTCAGCTGGATGTAGGTGTTGGCCGCATCCCCCAGCGGCAGATCGTGCTGCAACGTGCCGATCAGGATGCCGCCGATGATGTTGATGAAGACGATCACAAGACCCGCGACCGCGTCGCCACGCACGAACTTGGAGGCACCGTCCATGGCGCCGAAGAAGGTTGATTCCTGCTCCAGCTCCTTGCGGCGCAGCTTGGCCTGATCCTCGGTGATGAGGCCGCTGGACAGGTCGGCGTCGATCGCCATCTGCTTGCCGGGCATGGAGTCGAGCGTGAAGCGGGCCGAGACCTCGGCGATGCGGGTCGAGCCCTTGGTGATCACCACGAAGTTCACCACCAGGATGATGGCGAAGATGATCACGCCGATGATGAAGCTGCCGCCCATCATCAGGGAACCGAAGGCGGCGATCACCTGCCCGGCGGCATCGTGGCCCTCATGTCCGTGGGTCAGGACCAGGCGCGTCGAGGCCAGGTTCAGGCCCAACCGGAACAGGGTCGAGACCAGCAGGACGGTCGGGAAGATGGCGAAGTCCAGCGGCTTCTTCATCATCAGCGCCGTCATCAGGATCAATACGGACGACACCAGCGAAATCGCCAGAAGGAGATCCAGAAGGAATTTGGGGACGGGCAGGATCAGCAGCAGGATGACGCCGATCACGCCGACGGCCATCCCGACTTCCGAGCGCATCAGCCAGCCGCGCACGTCCTGCGCCGAGGGGCGCGCCAGGCCGTCCTTCATCAGGATGGGCGCGTCGGTCATGCCCGTCCGAGTTCAGCCAAAGCCAGACGGGTCGCCTCGGCGATCACGCCCTCGTTCTTCGGGTCGTCGGAGGCGGCGTGATAGTAGGCGGCGACGATCACCGGAGCGCCCGACGGCGGATAGAGGACGCCGATGTCGTTGGTCGGGCCATAGCCGCCGGTCCCGGTCTTGTGCGCCACGGTCCAGCCGGTCGGGACGCCGGCCTTGATGCGGGCCATGCCGGTAGGGGTGTCGATCATCCACTTCAGCAGGAGCGCCTTGTGGTCGGCCGACAGCGGCGTGTCGGCGTCGACGAGCAGGCGCTGGATGTTGGCGACAGACTGCAGCGGCAGGATGGTGTCCTTGTCCCCGTCGAGGCGGTTCATCTCGGGCTCGAAGCGGTCCACGCGCGTCGTGGCGTCGCCGAGGTCGCGATAGAAGGCCTGCATCGGCTCCAGCCCGCCCATCGCCTTGAGCAGGAGGTTTGCGGCCGGGTTGTCGGAGACCTCGACCGTGCCCTTCATGAGGGCCTCGACGCTGAGCGACGAACCGATGGCGGGCTCGGTGACTGGCGCATGGCTGACCATGTCGGCGCGGGTCACCGGTATCATCCGCTCCAGCCGCTCCTCGCCCGCCTGAACGCGCAGCAGCGTGGCCGCAGCAAGGAACATCTTGAAAGTCGAACAGTAGACGAACCGCTCGTCGCCGCGCCAGGCCAACACCCGACCCGTGCCCATGTCCTTGGCCGCGAAGCCGAGGCGGCCGCCCTCGCGGGCTTCGAGGGTTGAAAGGTCGAAGGGTTCAGGGGCGGAGGGTGCGGGCGGCGCGACAGCGGCCGCGTCCCCTTCCCGCGCGCAGCCAATCAGGCCGAGGCCGCCCAGAGCCCCGAGGACGGCGCGACGATCCATCAGGCCGCGCTCGCGCCGTAGCCGGTGCCGGCGACGCCGGTCTGGGGAGCCATGATCGGCGTGCCCTCGTCGGCGTATTCATTGAGCTTGTTGCGCAGCGTGCGGATCGAGATGCCCAGGATATTGGCGGCGTGGGTCCGGTTGCCGAGGCAGTGCGCCAGGGTGTCCAGGATCAGGGTTTTCTCCATCTGGGCGACGGTCTGGCCAACATAGGCGCGAGACACTGCATCCGCGGTCTGGGCCGCGCGCGCGGCCGGGCCGCTGTCCACAGACGCGCCCACAGCACCGGACAACGGTTGACCGTCGGGCAGGCGGATGGCGTCGACGTCGATCTCGGTCCCGACGGCCAGCAGGACCGCGCGGTGCATGGCGTTTTCCAGTTCGCGGACGTTGCCGGGCCAGCGGTGAGCGGCTAGAGTCCGACGCGCGTCGGCAGACAGGGGCCGCACGGGCACGCCGTTGGCGGCGGCGTATTTCTTGACGAAGTGATCGGCCAGGACCGCGATGTCGCCGGGGCGTTCGCGCAGGCTGGGCAGGCGCAGGTTCACGACGTTGAGGCGATAGAGCAGGTCCTCGCGGAAGGTGCCTTCGGCCACGGCCTTGGCCAGATCGCGGTTGGAGGTGGCGATGATGCGGATGTTGACCGGCACGGGCTTGGTCCCGCCGACGCGGTCGATGACCCGCTCTTGAATCGCACGCAGCAGCTTGGCCTGAAGCCGGGCGTCCATTTCACTAATTTCGTCCAGCAGCAGCGTGCCGCCGTCGGCCTCCTCGAACTTACCGATGCGCCGGGCGACGGCCCCGGTGAAGGCGCCCTTCTCGTGCCCGAACAGTTCTGATTCCAAGAGGTTGTCGGGAATGGCGGCGCAGTTGACGCTGATGAAGGGGCGCTCGGCGCGCTTGGAGTGGGTGTGCAGATAGCGCGCCATCACTTCCTTGCCGACGCCGCTTTCGCCGGTGATCAGGATGGAGGCCTCGGACCGTGCGACCTGGTCGGCCAGCTGCGTCACCGCCTTCATGGCCGGATCGGCGGAAATCATCGGCCGCTCGTCGTCGGCGACCGCCGCCAGCACCGCCGCGATCAGATCGGCCTCGGGCGGAAGCGGAATGAACTCCTTGGCACCGGCCCGGATGGCGGCGGCAGCCTTTTCCGCGTCGTTGTCGACGCCGCAGGCGACCACAGGGACATAGATTCGCTCAGCGTCATTGGCGGCGATCAGGGCCCCGATGTCGAGGTTGTAGTCGACCATGAGCAGGTCAGCCCCCTGCCCGCGCCGGAGTTGTTCCGTCGCCTGATCCGTGCGCTCGACGTGGTTGACCTTGGCGCCGTGCGCCATGGCCATCTTCACCGCCGCCGCCAGCTGTCCGCTGAGCCGTCCGACCACCAGAAGCCGCATGGGTCTTCTCCTTCAGAGCCTACTGTCGAGGATCAGGCCTAGATGGCCTGGTCCTCGGTCTTGATGATTTCCGTCATGGTCACGCCCAGGCGGTCCTCGACGACGACGACCTCCCCGCGCGCGACCAGGCGGTTGTTGACGAAGATGTCGATGGCCTCGCCGACCTTGCGATCCAGCTCCAGCACCGAGCCCCGGTTGAGCTTGAGCAGTTGGGCGACCGTCATGTGGGTCTTGCCGAGCACGGCTGAGATGTTGACCGGCACGTCGAAGACGGGCGCCAGATCGACGGCGGCCTTCTCTCCGGCGTCGTCGACGGTGGCCAGCGCGGTGGAGTCGGGGAATTCTTCGAGCGCGAGATCGTCGGCCATCAGAAGCTGCTCCGGGGGGAAAGGGGTTCGCCGTGTCCGGCCTCGGCGGCGAGCGCCGAGCGCAGGGCGGTCGACAAGCGTTCGGCGACGGCACCGGGATCGAAGTCAGCGCGGCCGTCGGCCCATTCGAGGGCGAAGGCAGCCGCCGGCAGGCTCGGATCGTCGCGGAAGGCGACCGCACCGGTGAAGCCGGCGTCCGCAGCCACGGCCTCGATCTTCGTGCGAGCCTCGTCGTCGAGGCCCGAGGCGCGGACGACCAGGCGTGGCGTGGCGTCGATCTCCTGGCCCAGCGTTTCCAGCGCCGATTGCAGCGGGCCCTGAGGCATCCGCTCCAGCGCGCTAGAGGCGATCACGCGGGCGGCGGCCAACGCCAGTTCGGCGGACTGTTCGCGGTGGCTCTGGGCGACCTGTTGCAGGGTTGGCATGGCATCGGAAAGCGCCTGGCCTATCGCGGCGAGACCCATGGCGCGGATGCTGTCGGCTTCGGCCAGAGCGGCCTCCCGAGCTTCCAACCGGGCCTGGGCGACCAGCGCCTCGACCTCGGCGGGCATGTAGGCGCGCTTCATCGGGCGGAAGGTCGAGGCCCGCACGACCGTGCCCGCGTCGTCGAACTCGGTATCGAAGGCGAAGGGGCGGCTGACGATGGGAGCGGTCTGGGTCATGTCAGTAGATCAGCTCGTCGTCGCCGGACGCACCCGCCAGCATGATCTCGCCACGCGCCGCCAGGTCCTTGGCCACGGTGACCATGGCCATCTGGGCGGTATCGACATCCTTCAGACGAACCGGACCCATCGATTCCATGTCCTCGCGCATGATCTTGGCGGCGCGCTCGGACATGTTGGTGAAGAACATCTCGCGCAGGCTTTCGGACGCGCCCTTAAGCGCCAGACCGAGCTGGTCCTTCTCGACCGCACGCAGCAGGGTCTGGACCCCGCCGGGATCGAGCTTGGACAGGTCCTCGAAGACGAACATCAGGGCGCGGATGCGCTCGGCCGATTCGCGGTTTCGTTCCTCCAGCGCGCCGATGAAGCGGGCCTCGGTCTGGCGGTCGAAGGCGTTGAAGATATCGGCCATCGCCTCGTGGCTGTCGCGCTTGGAGGTGCGCGCCAGGTTCGACATGAACTCGGTGCGAAGGGTCTGCTCGATCTTGTCGAGGATCTCGCGCTGGACCGGCTCCATGCGCAGCATCCGCTGGACGCATTCCAGGGCGAAATCCTCGGGCAGGGCCGTCAGCACGCGCGCGGCGTGGTCGGGCTTCACCTTGGACAGGACCACGGCGACCGTCTGGGGGTATTCGTTCTTCAGATAGTTGGCGAGGACGGCCTCGTTCACATTGCCGAGCTTGTCCCACATGGTCCGGCCGGCGGGACCCCGGATTTCCTCCATCAGGCCTTCGACCCGCTCGGGCGGCATGAAGGAGGCGAGCAGGCGCTGGGTCTGTTCGAAGCTGCCCATGACCGAGCCCGAGCCGGACATGCCGGACACGAACTCGACCATCAGCTCCTCGACCACCGAGGCGCTCACGGTGCCCAGAGCCGCCATGGCCTGGGAGATTTCCTTGACCTCGTCGTCGTCGAGGCTCTGCCATAGCCGCGTGTGATCCTCGCCGAGCGCCAGCAGGATGACGGCGGCCTTCTCCGGCCCCGACAGCTTCTTGGCGTCGTCGACCGAGGCTTTCTTGCTGACCATGCGGGCCGCCATCAGCCCTCATGCACCCAGCTGCGGAGGATCGAGGCCGACTCCTCCGGATGTTTTTCAACGAAGTCCGCGACCTTCTTGACGGAGGAGGCCTTCACCTGTCCCTCGATGCGGGCGATGTCGAGCCGCTGCTCCATCTCGGACGGTCCGGCCAGCTGACCCATCGGGCCGCCGACCACGGTGGTCTGGAGCGACGTGACCGGGACCTGGCCGCCCGCCGCGCCAGCGCCGGCACCGGCACCGGCCAGAGCCGGGACACCACCACCCGTGGCCGATTTGATCAACGGCCGCAGCACGAAGAAGATCAGCAGCAGTCCGGTGATCAGCAGCACCAGAAGCTCGACGCCCCGCATGATGTCGTTGCGGGTGAAGTTGAACAGGGGATCGCCCCCGTCGGTGCCGCCCGCGGTGATCAGGGCGTCCCGGTTGAAGCGGACGTTGGTGACGCGCACCTGGTCGCCGCGCGCCTCATCGAAGCCCATGGCCGCCTTCACCAACTCCTCGATCTGGGTGATCTCCTCGGCCGAGCGCGGCGCATAGGTCGGCTCTCCGCCCGGCTCGGCGGCCGGCGTCAGCACACCGTCGACGGCGACGGCGACCGAAAGCTTCCGAACCTCGCCCGGCTCCTTCACGGTCGTCGTGGTGGTGTTGGAGATCTCGTAGTTGGTGGTCTCGCCGTTAATGGTCTCGGTCGACCCCAAAGGGGTTTCGGCCGGAGCCTCGCCGCCAGGAATGTTGTTCGCCGCCGTCGCGCCACCGTCGGACACGCCCGTGGTGTCCTGGGACTGGCTGCCGTTGGTCGAGGTCGAACGGACGACCTGACCGTCGGGATCGAACCGCTGCTCCTGGGTGGTGGAGCGCGCCATCTCGATGTCGGCCGTGACCTGGACGCGCGCGGCACCAGGACCGACCACGCCCTCGACCAGGTCCTTGATCCGGGCCTGGAGCTGAGCCTCGGTCGTGGCCTTGGCGTCGCGGGCAGTGGCGGAGGTGAAGCCCTCCTCGTCATCAGCCGCGGCAAGCGTCTGGTTGGTCTCGTCGACGACCGTGACCTTGCCGGGCTTGAGGTTCGGCACGGACGAGGCGACCAAGGCCCGGATCGCCCGAACCTGATCAGGCGTCAGAGCGCGCCCATTGAGGCCAACCACGACAGCGGCGGTAGGCTCTGCTGCATTGGCCTGGAAGAGCTCGCGGCGCGGCAGGGCGATCTGGACCCGAGCCGACGATACGCCTCTCAAAGACATGATGTTGCGCGCCAGTTCGCCCTGGAGCGCGCGTTGCTCGTTGATCTGTTGCTGGAACTCGGTCTGCCCCAGCACGGACTGGGTGTCGAAGATCTCGTAGCCGACCGAGCCCGAGGTCACGAGACCGCGCCCCGCCAGCATGAGCCGCGCCTCGGCGACCTGATCGCGGTTGACCATGATGGTCGAGCCGTCGCCGCGCGTGGCATAGGGAATGCCCGCCTGCTCCAGCGAGGCGGTGACCTCGCCCGCCTCGCGCAGGTCGAGGCCGGAATAGAGCAGCGCGTCCGGCGCCTGGCCGATGCGGGTCATCAAGAGGATCAATGCGATGGTCACGCCCGCGCCGACCCCCAGCACCATGGCCAGGCGACCGATCCCGAATCTCTGCAACGCCGCCGTAAAGCCGCCCACGCGTCCCCACCCGATACTTGGCGAGGTTCAGCTGCAGCCCCGCTAGGCAGAAACTGCCGCCCGTGTGGTTAATGGCGGTTTAAGCGATGGCCCTAAGCGAAGGCGAAAAGCAGACGGCCCTGTCCCATGCGCTCGCGCAGCATCGGCAGATCGGCGTGGGCGGTCGAAAAGCAGCCGTAGGATCGGCCCAGCTTGCCTTCCCGCTCCAGGAAGGTCGGTTCGGCATAGTCCGCGCCGTGGACGATGATCGCCCGGTCGCGCGCCAGGTTGTTGGTGTACTCCAGCCCGTCGAGGAGGACGTTCGGTCCCTGCTGAGGCCCCCAGCTCGGCCCGGCCGTGGCGTACGCCCCGACGGACGACATGTGGCTATCCGGTTCGTTGGAGAACCGACGCGCGAAGCCGGAATGTTCGGGGTCCGAGCCTCTGCCGTGACTGGTCCTTAACGCCGTGACCCGGCCGCCGATCAGGTCGACTTCAAAAAGGCGGGTGTCGCCGGAGAACTTCTGAAAATCGACGAGATACATCCGGTCACGCAGCGGCAGGCGTTCGTGATGGATGTCGAGCGCGGCCATGGCGCGGCTCATGAGCTCCGGGCGAACCAGACGCTGGGGGTCGAGCGGCGGGGGTGTGATCTGAACGGCGGGCGTGTAGGTCGGCTGGGGCGGAGGCGGCGGCAGTTCGGCGACCGTGATCGGCGCGGGAGGCGACGCGGCCGTGGCGCAACCGGCCAGCATGGCCGAACCACCCAGGATCAAGCCTCGTCTCGACAGCCGCATGCGACGCCCTCGTAGCGGTTGAACCGAAGTCACGACGTGTTTCACAAATCGACCCGCCGCAGCAAGCCAAGGCTTGGCGACAGACCGACGCGGGGTAAGGTGCACGACAATAATCGGGAGGCGTTCATGAAGTCCTTTGCTCTCGCCTTGCTCGCGAGTTTCGCCGTCGTCGGCGCTTCGCAGGCGCAACAGAGCCCGCCATCACAAGCGAGTTCTTCGGGCGGCGAAACCCTGTTCGTCCAGGCGGGGCGGCTTCTGGCGGACCCCGAGAGCGGCGTTGTGCTGCGCGATAAAACTATCGTGATCTCGGGTGGCCGGGTCGTCGAAATCCGCGACGGCTTCGTCGGAGAAGGCCATGTCGTCGATTTGCGTGAGCATTTCGTCCTGCCCGGCCTGATCGACAGCCACGTCCATCTGACCAGCCAGCAGAACCCGAACGCCCGTCTGATGGCGGTGACGGAGAGCGACGCGGATCGCGCCATTCTGGGTGCCCAGTACGCCCTGCGGACCCTGCGCGCAGGCTTCACGACCGTGGCCGATCTGGGCGGACCGAACGACTCCGTCTTCGCCCTGCGCGACGGGATCGCGGCGGGTCAGATTCCTGGACCGCGCATCATCGCTTCGGGCCGGTCGATCTCGATCCACGGCGGGCACGGCGACGTGAACGGCTACAGCGAGGACATCATGCACCTGCTGTCCTCCGAGAGCATCTGCTCGGGGCCGGAGGACTGCATGCGGGCGGTGCGGACCCAGGTCCGGGCGGGCGCCGACGTGATCAAGATCACGGCGACGGGCGGCGTACTGTCGAACACGGCCGCGGGTCTGGCCCAGCAGTTCACCGACGCCGAGCTGGCCGCCATCGTCGAAGCGGGCCATCGCATGGGCCGCCGCGTCACCGCCCACGCCCACGGCGGAGACGGAGTCAACGCCTTCCTGCGGGCCGGCGGCGATTCCATCGAGCACGGCACCTATCTCGACGACGAATCTATCCGTCTGTTCCGCGAGACCGACGCCTATTTGGTGCCGACGTTGCTGGCCGGCGACTTCGTGGCTCGTGTCGCCTCAAGCCCCGGCAACTTCTTCACGCCCGCCCAGACGGCCAAGGCGCTGGAGGCCGGGCCGAGGATGCTCGACATGGCGCGCCGTGCGCACGCCGGTGGCGTCCAGATCGCCTTCGGCACCGACAGTGGCGTCTCGGCCCACGGCAACAACGCCCAGGAATTCGCCCTGCTGGTCCGCGCGGGCATGACGCCGCTGGAAGCGATCCGGTCGGCCACGGTCGTCGCCGCCGAGCACCTGCAGCTGTCCAATGAGGCGGGCCGCATCGCGCCCGGCATGCCCGCCGACATCATCGCCGTCGACGGCGACCCCTTGGCCGACGTGACCGTGCTGGAGGACATGGACTTCGTGATGCGGGCGGGCATCGTTCACCGGAACGATTGAGCCTCGACGCTCGCGCTTTGAATGAGGGCGGGGTCGGGCTAGACGGCGCGGCATGACCCTGCCCCATCCCCTGCCCCACCTTTCGGCCGTCGCCGACGACTACGATGTGCTGCTGTGCGACGTCTGGGGTGTGATCCACAATGGCCGTGAAAGCTGGCCCGTGGCGTGCGACGCCCTGATCCAGTTCAACCGCCGGGGTGGTCAGGTTGTGCTGATCTCCAACTCGCCGCGTCCGGCGTCCGATGTGATCGAGCAGCTGGACCGCCTCGGCGTGCCGCGCGAGAGCTGGCAGGCCTTCGTGACCTCCGGCGACGCGACGCGGGCGGAGCTGGCCAAACGCGCGCCCGGACCGGCCTGGATCATCGGCCCGGATCGAGACTGGCCGCTCTATGAGGGTCTCGGGCTAGAGCGGGCGAAGGGCGCTGAGGACGCCGCCTTCATTTCCGTCACCGGCCCTGAGGACGACGAGACCGAGACGCCCGAGGACTATCGCGAGCGGCTGACGCCGGCGGCCGAGAGCGGGCTTGAGCTCATCTGCGCCAACCCGGACCGGATCGTGCAGCGGGGGGACAAGATCATCTACTGCGGCGGCTCGCTGGCCGACCTGTACGAAGAGCTCGGCGGGCGGGTGACCATGGCGGGCAAGCCCTATGAACCGATCTACGCGCTCGCCATGACCGAGGCGGAACAGTTGCTCGGCCGGACAGTGGATCGGTCTCGCGTGCTGTGCATCGGCGACGGGGTGGTGACGGATGTGCTGGGGGCCAATGCCCAGGCGCTGGACTGCCTGTTCATCGCCCAGGGCATCCACGGCGACGCGGCGCGCGGCGAGGGTGGTCAGCTGGATCCCGAACGCGCGGGGGCCTTGTTGAGGGCCGAGACGGCGTATGCTCGCTACGCGGCGCTGGAACTGCGGTGGTAGTTCTCGCCAAATCACAACAGCCCCGCTAACACCGGGCGATGATCACAGGACCTCACCCCTCGGGCGGCTACATCCTCGAAGAACTGTCGCCAGGCATGGTGGCGGTCAAGGAGGTGACGGTCACCGAGGATCGCATCGTCCAGTTCGCCGAGGCGTCGGACGACTTCAATCCTGTGCACATGGACGAGGCATTTGCCTCCAAGACCGCCTATCGCGGGCGGATCGCGCACGGGCTTCTGAGCGCCTCGTTTGGCTCTGCGGTGGTGGGAACCATTCTGCCGGGCGCGGGTGCGATCTACCTCAGCCAGACCCTCGCCTTCCATAAGCCGGTCCGGATCGGCGACGTGGTCCAGGCGCGGATAACCGTTGCGGCGGTCGACGCCGAGTCGGCGCGCGTGACCCTGCATACCGAAGGCTATGTCGGCGGCGAACTCATCATGGGCGGCGAAGCGATCGTGCGCGTGCCGCGCCGCCGCCGTCCCGCCAAGAACTGACCGGGGCCACCGTGCCGATCCAGATCGTCACCGGCTGGCGCGACCTCGCTCCCGATCATCGCGGAGCCGCTGCGGCCGTGGGGGCCTTCGATGGCGTGCATCGCGGCCATCAGACTGTGATCGGTGCCGCGCGCGAGGCCGCAGAGCGCCTGCACGCCCCGCTCGCGGTGGTCAGCTTCGAGCCCCATCCGCGCCGCTGGTTCCAGCCCGAGGCCGCGCCGTTTCGCCTGATGACCACCAGCCAGATGGCGCGAGCCCTCGAGGAACAGGGCATTGAGCGGCTGCATCTGCTGCCCTTTGACGCTGAAATGGCGGCCATGTCGGACGAAGCCTTCGCCCGCGACGTGCTGGCGGGCGGGCTGGGCCTGAAACACGCCGCCGTCGGCTTTGACTTCACCTACGGCAAGGGACGCACCGGATCACCAGAAGCCCTCGCCCGGGCCGGGAGCGAACTGGGCTTCAGCGTTTCCGTCACCGAGCGCGTCGATGACCAGAGCGGCCTGAAGCTGTCGTCCAGCGCCGTGCGCGAGGCGCTGGCCGCAGGCGACATGGCGCGGGCGACGCGCATCCTGGGCCGACCCTTCGCCATCGAGGGCGAGGTGGTCCACGGCGACAAGCGCGGGCGCACCATCGGCGTGCCGACCGCCAATGTGCGCATGGGCAACTACATGCGTCCGGCCTATGGGGTCTTCGCCACGCGGACGCGGCTGGCGGACGGGCGGGTGGTCGACGGGGTCGCCAATCTGGGCGTACGGCCCATGTTCGAGACGCCCGAGCCTCTGCTGGAGGTCTGGCTATTTGACTTCTCGGGCGACCTGTATGGCCAGGTCGTGGAGACCCAGCTGATCGCGCGGCTGCGCGGCGAGATGAGCTTCGACGGGCTGGACGCGCTCAAGGCGCAGATCGAGGCGGACGCCCGGGCGGCGCGGTTGGCGCTGGCCGCGGCCTGATCAGCCCGCCCGTTCAGCCACCGCCATCAGGGTGTCGTAGAGCGAGGTCGTGCCGTCAACGATGTCCTCGATCTTCCAGTTCGGGCCTTCGCGGACCAGTTCCAGCGTCAGGGTCTTGGCCTCTCCGCCGTTGGTGAAGCTGACGTTGGCCTCTGCCGTGTTGGTGTCGGCCTGGGCGACCGCCAGCGCGGTGACGACGAACTCGCCCTGGTCCTGGCAGCCGCACAAGGGGTCATAGTTCAGGGTCGGAACGTCGCCATTGGCTGCCCGCGCGTCGGCACCGATCAGGGCGTTCATGGTGCGCGAGAACAAGGGGTCCCGCCCCGGTGCGGGCGGCTCGCCGGTCGGGCCACCGGCGGTATAGCGGGCGTAGAGGGCGCGCACGAAGGCCTCAGGGCTCTCGGCCTGGACGGCATAGACGGCCTCGCGGCTTCGCGGGTCGGCGGAGGGCGCGGCGGCCTCGGGCGCGGCCGGGGTTTGAGCCTCTTCAGCCGGGGAGCAGGCTGCGACGGCGGTCAGGGCGGCCAGCGAGATCAGGATGCGCATGGATGGTCTCCCCACTTCGGCATCCCCTGTCGAACGCCGGTCGGATCAGACGTTAGCCGAACGCGCCGCTTTTCCCAGCCCCCCGGCCCTGATAGACCGCCACCATGCAAGGGCGCACGATCCTCTCGATCCGGATTACCGGCCCGGCGGCGTAAGTCGGGGCGCACAGCCCCCGCGCCGACCGGGTCCGATCCCACGCCAAACGCCCATCGACTTATCCGAGACAGACCATGTCCGACGCCCCGACCGATTCCGCATCCGCAGGCCGCGACTATCGCGAGACAGTCTTCCTGCCCGAGACGCCGTTCCCCATGCGGGGCGGCCTGCCGCAGAAGGAACCGCTGATCATCGAGCAGTGGGGCGATCTGTACGGCCGCCTTCGCGCCGAGCGCCAGAAGCAGAACGCGCCGCTCTATGTGCTGCATGACGGCCCGCCCTATGCCAACGGCGACATCCACATCGGCCATGCGCTGAACAAGACGCTGAAGGACTTCGTGGTCCGGTCGCGGTTCCTGCTCGGCTATGACGTCGACTATGTGCCGGGCTGGGACTGCCACGGCCTGCCGATCGAGTGGAAGATCGAGGAGCAGTTCCGGGCCAAGGGGCGGAGGAAGGACGAGGTCTCCAAGGCGGAGTTCAGGAAGGCCTGCCGGGAGTATGCGGCGGGCTGGATCGGGGTGCAGGCCGAGCAGTTCAAGCGGCTGGGCATCACCGGCGACTTCGCCAACCGCTACGCCACGATGGACTTCGGCACCGAAGCCGCGATCGTGAAGGAGTTCCACAAGTTTAAGAACTCGGGCCAGCTGTATCGTGGATCGAAGCCGGTGATGTGGTCGCCGGTCGAGCGGACGGCGCTGGCCGACGCAGAGATCGAATACCACGACCACGTCTCGCCGACGATTTGGGTCAAGTTCCCGGTCATCGCGGCGACCGACGACCATCCCGATGACCTGCTGGCCTTCCGCCATCAGACGCCCAGCGTGGTGATCTGGACGACCACGCCCTGGACCATTCCGGCCAACCGGGCGATCAGCTTCGGGCCCGAGATCGCCTATGGCCTGTACGAGGTGCAGTCGATCGAGCAGGGGCTGGAGTTCCAGCCCTGGGCCAAGGCGGGCGACCGGCTGATCCTGGCCGACAAGCTGGCCGAGGAGGTGATGAAGGCGGCAAAGGTCGCGACTTTCACCCGCGTCGACGACATCGATCCGGCGGGTCTGGTCTGCGCCCATCCGCTGGCCGAGCTGGACGACGGCTACCGGTTCAACGTGCCGCTGCTGGACGGAGACCACGTCACCGACGACGCCGGTACGGGCTTCGTCCACACTGCGCCGGGGCATGGCGCGGACGACTATGAGGTCTGGCGCGCCCACGGCCATCACGAGGTGCCCGATACGGTCGATCCGGACGGGGCCTATTATCCGGGCGTGCCGCTGTTCGCCGGGCTCAAGATCCTGGAGACCGAGGGCAAGAAACTGGGCAAGTTCGGCCCGGCCAACACCGCCGTCACCGAGAAGCTGATCGAGGCCGGGACGCTGCTGGCCCGGGGGCGGCTGGAGCATTCCTATCCGATGAGCTGGCGCTCGCGGGCGCCGGTGATCTTCAGGAATACGCCGCAGTGGTTCATCCGCATGGACCAGGCGCTGGACCACGGCACAGGCGAGACCCTGCGCGAGGTGGCGCTGACGTCAATCGACCAGACGGCCTTCCATCCGGCGGCGGGCAAGAACCGCATCCGCTCGATGGTCGAGGGCCGGCCCGACTGGCTGGTCAGCCGGCAGAGGGCCTGGGGCACCCCGCTGGCCATGTTCGTGGACAGGCACACCGGCCAGCCGCTGCATGATCCGGAGGTCGACGCCCGCATCGTCGCCGCCATCGAAAAGGGCGGGGCCGACGCCTGGTTCGAGACGCCGGACGCCGAGTTCCTGGGCGCGCATGATCCGGCGCGCTACGAGAAGGTCGAGGACATCCTGGATGTCTGGTTCGACTCGGGCTGCACCCATGCGTTCGCGCTGGAGCCACGCGATCCGGCCAAGGGCTATGTCGGCAACCGTCCGAGCCACTGGCCGGCGGACCTGTATCTGGAAGGCTCGGACCAGCATCGCGGCTGGTTCCAGTCGAACCTGCTGGAGGGGTCCGGCACGCGGGGCCGCGCCCCCTACAAGGCCGTCCTGACCCACGGGTTCACCCAGGACGAGAACGGCGAGAAGATGTCCAAGTCCAAGGGCAACACCGTCGATCCCGCCGTGGTCATCAAGGAGAGCGGGGCCGACATCCTGCGCCTGTGGGTGGCGCTGGTGGACTATGCCGAGGACCAGAGGATCGGAAAGCAGATCCTGCAGACCACGGTCGACGCCTATCGCAAGCTGCGCAACACCGTGCGTTATCTGCTGGGCGCACTGTCGGACTTCGACGAGGCGGAGCGGGTCGGATACGACCAGATGCCGCCGCTGGAGCGGTTCATCCTGCACCGGCTGTGGGAGCTGGATCGTGACGTGCGCGCGGCCTACGAGACCTATCGCTTCCAGGACGTGGTGCGCCCGGTGCTGGAGTTCTGCGCGGGCGATCTGTCGGCGCTGTACTTCGATATCCGCAAGGACAGCCTGTACTGCGACCGGCCCGACGCGATCCGGCGGCGCGCGGCGCGGACGGTGATGCAGGAGGTCTTCCTGAGGCTGACCGCGTGGCTCGCGCCGCTGACGCCCTTCACCATGGAGGAGGCGTGGACGACGCGCTATCCGGACGCGGGCACGAACTGCGCCCGGGTGATCCCCGAGACACCGGCGGATTGGGAGAACGCTCAGCTTGCTGTAAGGTGGGCTCGTATAAACGAAGTCCGTGATGTCGTGCTGGGTGCGCTTGAACAAGCACGGCGTGAAAGGCTGATCGGTTCGAGCTTAGACGCGGCCGTGACAATCTACCTAGATCGCTCCTTTGCTCAGGCGGAACACGGTTTCGATCCCTTAGAGGACTTCGAGGTTCTCGGACTTACAGATCAACTTGCCGACGTGCTTATTACGAGCGTAGCAAGTGTGACCGATGAGCGCGCACCGTCAGACGCCTTCGGACTCTCGCAGTTGTTCTATGCCAAGGCGGTCATCGCGCCGTCACTCTATCCGAAATGCGCCCGCTCCTGGCGGCGGGTGCCGGATGTGGGGTCGGACCCTGACTACCCGGACCTGTCTGCGCGCGACGCTGACGCCGTTCGGTGGTGGGACGCCCAACAAGCCTGATCGCGGATACAAAAAGGGCCCGCGGAGGACCGCGGGCCCTTTCTTCTTTGGGTCGCCCAGACTTACTGAGCCGCCGCTTCCGGGGCCGGGACCACAGTCATGGTGCAGCCGCCGCCGATGCGCTGGGCGGTCTCGCACGGATAGACCTGCTGCACCTCGAACGCGGGGTTGAAGCGCACGATCACACCATTGCCCGCCGCGCACTTGGCCTCGAAGAAGCTGCCATTGGCGTTGGCGCCCATGTAGCGGCCCTGCGTGACGTCACAGGCGGCGGCTTCAGCGTTGGACGCGAAGCGCGCCTTCAGCGTCGCGGCCTGTTCGGCGGCGGTCGAGAAGCGGCAGGTCCCGTTCTGGGTGATGA
The DNA here is from genome assembly GCF_001295975.1 of Brevundimonas sp. AAP58. Taxonomy (GTDB): domain Bacteria; phylum Pseudomonadota; class Alphaproteobacteria; order Caulobacterales; family Caulobacteraceae; genus Brevundimonas. Next base: position 19,671 of record NZ_LJHU01000035.1, read on the forward strand.
TCTGGGCGCACTCGGTGACCTTCCACCCGGTCGGCAGGCGCTCCAGCCAGGCCCCGTCGACGCCGTCGCAGCCGACTTCATAGATCAGGTTGTCGTCGCGCGACTTGCCGATCGAGGCGGCCTCGTTGACCGTGCAGCGGAAGCCCGCCTCGGTCGCATAGACGCTGACGACCCGAACGACGTCCGTGTTCTGCGGGATCGCGCACTGGGTGCCGACGTCGGCGGCGGGGTCGCGCGCGCGTTCGATGTCGGCCTGACCGGCCAGAAGCACGCAATCGACGGCCTGCGGCGGGGTCGAGTTGATGAGGATGTAGCCCGGTCCCGCGGCGCAGGTCGCCTCATAGCTGAGCTCACCGGCATCGGTCTGGCCCAGCAGATTGGCCTGGGTCACCTGACAGCTGACATTCGCAGCCGTCGCGATCACCTGGGCCCGCTGGGCCAGCTCTTCCGGCGTCGGCGGTGGGGGGGCGCTGTTGCGATTGCGGCGGTTGCGGCCAGTCTGTTCCTGACTGCGGTCATTTTGGTCCTGAACCGCGTCCTGCATCTGGTTCTGCTGCTGATCGGCCGGGTTGGTGCCGACACCCAGGTCCTGGGCCGAGGCGAAGGTCGCGCCGGATGCCAGGATCAGGGCCAGTCCGGCTGCAAAAAAGGTACGGGTCATCGACACTCAACAGGCTCCTTGACGCTCTGGTCTTTGCGCGCAGCCTTGGAGCCCGCTCGGGTCGAGGTCAAGACCGTGACGCGGCGGAAACTGGACGCGCCCATGAACGCCCGCTAGGGTCAGCCCGTTGCGATTGGAGACGGACTTGGCGGACGGCGGCATCATTCTCGACGACCAGACGCTGGACATTCCGTCCGAGCCAGTCTCAGCCCGCGGCCTGACCTATCCCCTGGGTGCCAGCCCCGAGCCCGGTCAGGCGATCGAGGCCGCGCCCGGCGTGCTGTGGCTGCGCATGCCGCTGCCGATGGCGCTGAACCACGTCAACGTCTACGCCATCGACGACGGCGAAGGCTGGACCATCATCGATACGGGCCTGCGCACCCCCGACACGATCCAGGCGTGGGAGGCGGCCCTGGCCGGGCCTCTGGGCGGACGGCCAGTCACCCGCGTGATCGCCACCCACATGCACCCGGACCACATCGGCCTGGCGGGCTGGCTGGCCGAGCGGTTCGACGCGCCCTTCCTGATGACGCGGCTGGAGTATGTCACCGCCCGCATGCTGATCGCCGACACCGGCCCGGCCCCGGAAAGCGGCGCGCGCTTCTTCCACGCCGCCGGCTGGGAGGACGCGCGGATCGAGAAATGGCGAGCCTCCTACGGCCTGTTCGCCAAGGGCGTCGCACCGATGCCGCCCAGCTACATGCGCCTCAGCGAAGGCGACGTCCTGTCGATCGCCGGCCACGACTGGAGCATCCTGATCGGCGACGGCCACAGCCCCGAGCACGCCTGCCTGTGGAGGAAGTCCGACAACGTCCTGATCTCCGGCGATCAGCTGCTGCCGAAGATTTCGTCCAACGTCTCGGTCTGGCCGACCGAGCCGATGGCCGATCCTCTGGATGACTGGATGGCCTCTCTGGACAAGCTGGAACAGACCCTGCCGGCCGGGACCTTCTGCCTGCCCGGCCACGGCGAGCCCTTCATGGGCGTCCTGCCGCGCGTCCAGGCGTTGCGACGCGGGCACGAGGTGGCGCTGAAGCGGCTGGAGCGGACGCTGCGCACCCCCAGCCGGGCGGTCGATGTCTTCCCCGCCCTGTTCGCACGACCCGTCGGCGACGGCCTGTTCGGCATGGCGACCGGCGAGGCCATCGCTCACCTGCACTATCTGGAGCGGCGCGGCCGCGCCCAACGAACCCCCGACGCCCTGGGCGTCGACTGGTGGACCCTCACACAAAAGGAGACCGGGGCATGAGCGAGCCCGTCCTGACCGAGCTGAACAACGGCGTCCTGACCGTCACCCTGAACCGGCCCGAGAAGAAGAACGCCATCACCCAGGCGATGTACGCGGCGCTCGCTGAGGCCACGAACCGGGCGCGGACCGACGATGCCGTGCGGGTCCTGCTGTTCCGGGCCGAGGGCGACAGCTTCTCGGCGGGCAACGATATCGCCGACTTCATCGCCATCGGCCAGTCCGGCGGCGGCCAGGTGATTGACGCGCCGGTGTTCCATTTCCTCAAGGCGCTCGCCCATCTGGACAAGCCCGCCGTCGCCGCGGTGCGCGGCCGGGCCGTCGGCATCGGCCTGACGCTGCTGCTCCATTGCGACATGGTGGTGGTGGCCGACGACGCCCTTCTGTCCGCGCCTTTCGTGAACCTGGCGCTTGCGCCCGAAGCCGCGTCATCGCTCCTGCTGCCCATGGTCGTGGGCCATCAACGCGCCTTCGAGATCTTCGCGCTGGGAGAGCCCATCGACGGCCGCACGGCCCACGCCTGGGGCCTGGCCAACCGCGCGGTTCCGTCCGATCAGGTCGATGCCACGGCCGCCGAACTGGCCGCCAAGGTCGCCGGTCGCGCGCCCAACTCCATCAAGAAGACCAAGCGCCTGATGCGTGACGCCGAGCGCCTGTGGGCTCTGATGCAGGAGGAAGGCGAGGCCTTCGGCTCCCAGATGTCGAGCCCGGAGGCGATGGAGGCCTTCATGGCCTTCACCCAGAAACGCGCGCCGGTGTTTGGCTGAGGCTCAGGCGGCGAACACCTTCCCCATCAGCCGTTCCAGGGCCTCTGCGTCGACCCTGTCGAACGCCGCCTTCCGCGTCGCGTCGACGTCGAAGACGGCGATCAGCCGGCCGTCGCCATCGAACACGGGCACCACGATCTCGCTCTCAGACCGCCCATCGCAGGCGATGTGACCCGGGAAGGCGTGGACGTCCTCGACGATCTGGGTGACGCCAGTCTCTGCCGCCGTCCCGCACACCCCTCGCCCGAAGGCGATTCGCAGGCAGCCCAGCGTGCCTTGATACGGACCCACGACCAGCTCACGCGCCTTCGTCGGATCCACGACATAGAAGCCGGTCCAGAAGTAGTCCTCAAAGGCGTCGGCCAGGATCGACGACACCGTCGCCATCCTCGCCACACGGTCGGTCTCGCCCTCCAGTACAGCCAGAACCTCTGCCTCGACTTCGGCATAGCGGGCGGCCTTGTCGGCGGGACGGTCGGTGCGGGCGACGTAGGACATGAAGATCACGGCTCGGGCGAAATCGGACGCGGCAAATAGGAGCAGCCGCACCCGAAAGCGAGCTTGCCGCTCGCGTAGCAGGCGTAAATCGCTGTTTTCTGTGGATGAAGCGTGAGCGCGCCCCATTCGCGCCACGGTGCGGCAACGCTTTGTCGGCGAACCGCGTTAACCATTTTTGTAAGTTCACTGGACCCCGACGCGGGTTTGGGAAATGGTTAACGCCGGGGCGAGGCCAAGGCCAACTTGGGGTGCAAGCATGCGCGATGGCGAGGGCAAGACGGACCAGCGTCCACAACGCCGCTGGCGCAGACCGGCTGCCGCCGTGGGCGCGATCGCCGTCATCGCCATGATCGCAGGCTCGATCGCAAGCTGCAGCGATCAGAACTTCTCCTTCCTGCGGCGCGGCGACGCCGCCGCCGCCAACGCTAACGCCAACGCCTGTCCCCGCCCACCATCGATCACGGGGGCTGAGTTCAACGCTCAGGAGGCGGGGCTGCGACAGCTGCGCCGTGCGGCCTTCCGCGGCGACTTCTTCGCCCAGCTGGAGCTCGGCAGCCGTTACGCGGCCATTCGCGCCACCGACAAGAACATCGAGGACCCGATCGAGAGCGCGGTCTGGACCGGTCTGGCTCTGGCCAACGACGAGGGCTTCGCCCCGATCAACCGGGTTGACCGCGGTGGCTTCGGCGGCTGGCGGCCGGTGTCGCGCTACGACGACTGCCGGGCCTGGGAACGTCACGTCGCCTATCGGCGCCTCGACGCCCAGCTCTCGCGCATGACGATGGAGGAGCAGGCTGAGGTCCGCAACCGCATGATCTACGTCCTGTCGACCCAGGACGCAGACGGCTTCCGCACGCTCGCCCGGCTGCACGACGAGCTCTATGGCCCGTTCGGCGAACCGTCCGACAACCGCGAGGCGCGAGAGGCCCAGGGCGGACCCGGCGGCCGTCAGACCGACCCCCGTCGGAGGGGCTTCTATTCGGCCATCAACCTGTTCCCCCGGAACGACGTCGACGCTTACCTCTACAACTATCTGGCGGTTCAGACAGGCGACGTCGGGGCCTATGTCCTGCTCAGGGACTTTGAGCGCTCCACGCCCGCCCGCTCCCGCTATGGCGCCTTCGTCGAGGCCAAGGCCCGCCAGTGGGTGCCGCCCTACGAGTTCTATCCGAACGAGGCCCCGGCCTCGGGCGTGCCCTTCTCGGACGAAAGCCGCCCCCGCGGCGACGCCTACGAATATGCCCTGGGCCGCATGACCGAGCTGCCCTTCGTCCACGTCGGCCGCGCCTTGCGCTACCTCGGCGTGACAGAGACGGTGGCGGAACGCCCCAACGACCTCTCGGCCCGCCAGATCCAGACCCTGGAAGCCATGCTGGGCCACGCGATGGAATCTCGCCTCAGCTCCATCGAGATGGTTCGCGCCATCCAGCTGGCAGCGATGAACGGCAGCTCGGAGGCACAGCTGGTGCTGGCGGTCATGTATTCCGAAGGCATCGGGGTGCCGGCTGACTACGCCCGTGCCTTCCACTGGTATTCCCAGGCCGACCGGCAGGGCAGCCCGGAGGCCAAGTTCGCCATGTCGACCTACTTCGCGCTCGGCGTCGCGGGCGTGGCGGATCAGGACAAGGCTCAGGCGGTCGCGCTCCGCATCGATTCGGCTCTTGCGGGCTTCGGCCCCTCGGCGTCTCGCCTGCAGGCGGTCCTCGCCCAGGTTTCCCGTTCGCAGCGCCGCTAAGGAAGGGCCGATCCAATGAAGACCTTCGCACTCGCCGCCTCCGCCCTCGCTCTTGTCGCGGGCCTTCTCGTCGCGGCGCCCGAGGCCGAGGCCCAGACCGCCGCCCGCGTCGAAAGCCAGACCCGCCCGAATTTCGGCCTGCTGCTCGATCCGCCCACCCGTCAGAGCCGCCCGCGCCAGCATCGCCGCTGGACCTATGGCTCGCACCGGCCGGACTACCGGCCCGATTACCGCCCACCCTATGCGCCGGGCGGCGAGGAGATCGTGCTGGTGGACTGCGGCGGCAATCCCGGCACCGGCGCGGTCGAGGCAGCGGTGCATCGGGTCCGTCCAGGCGGCACCCTGGTCATCCGCGCACGCAGCGGCCCCTGCGTCGGCTGGCTGAACATCGACAAGCCCATGACCATCATCGGCGAGGGCGGCTTTGACCCGCGCCGCTGGACCCAGAACCCGACCGCCACGCTCCAGGCCCCCGACGGCGTGCCCTGCATCACGGTGGCGCAAGGCGTGCGGCTGGAACTGCGCGACATCGTTCTGGCCTCGCCCAACGCCGGAGAGGCCGCCTGCGTGGTCGGCTACGGCTCCGACATCGTCATGAGCCGCGTCGGCTTCCGCCACGTCGGCGACGAGGCCGCCATCTACGCCGACGGCGGCAGGGTTGATCTGCGCGACGTCGTCATCGACGCCCAGACCGTCGCCCCCGCCATCGTCATGGACGGCGCGACCCTGAACGCCTGGGAGACGGTGGTCACTGGCGCCCAGTCCGGCATCGACATCACGCCGGGGTCGGGGGAACCCTCGCGGATCGATTCCGTCACCCTGTCGGGCGTCGAGACCCCGAACAATTTCGGCCCGCGCGCCATCGGCCTGCTCGTCCGCTCGCGCCGCGACTACGGCCGAGTCGAGGTCACCAACAGCCGTATCTGCGGCTATTCCGAAGGCGTGGCGGTCGAGGGGGCATCGGTCTCCATAGAGGGCTCGCGCATCTGCCGATCGGACAAGGGGCTGGTCCTCTACAACGGCGAACTGACCCTGCTCGAAAGCCGCGTGCGCGCCCGCACCATCGGCCTCGCCGCCGTGTCGGGCCGAGCCGTCGTCAGAAACAACAGCTTCGTCGGCGTGCTCGACGTCTTCTATCGCGAGTACCGCGCCAACATCGACGCCTCGGGCAACCGCGTCTGGACCGACGGGCCGCTATGCCGTCCGTCCTACCGTCCCCGCTACCGCGATCGCTATGAACCCCAGTGGACCCAGCGTCCCGACCAGGGCTGGACGTGCGAATACTCGCCCTATCCCCGCGACTGGTGGGACGAGATGGACGGTGCCTACGGCGACCCCTACGACGACTATTTCTACACGCCCGACAACTACGGCCGCTTCCAGCAGGGCTATGGCTGGTACGACAGCTCGGGCCGCTACATCCAGGACGACCGCTATCAGGGCGATCGCCGCTGGCGCGACCGGTAGGCATCCGCAACCGTCGATGCGTCCAGACCCGGGATGATGCGTATCTGCCCTGTCAGGCCCGCCTCCCGGGCCGCTGGTAGGGTAGACATCATGATCCGAACTCTCGTCGCGCTCGGCGCGCTCACGGCCGCCATCGCCGCCACCCCCGTCGCCGCCCAGGACTGGAGCGGTGCCTACTTCGGCGGATTCGCCGGTGCCCAGGTTCAAGACCAGGAAGAGAACGAACGCATCCTGTTCGACACCAACCTGGACGGCAGCTTCAACGACACGGTCCGCACCACGGCGGGTGCCGACGCCTTCTCGCCCGGCTTCTGCGACGGCTCGCCGAACGCCAACAACGCCGCCGCCGGCTGCACCGACGATGATGAGGCTGCGGGCGAAGTGGGCCTGCGCGCCGGCTACGACTGGCAGATGGGCAACTGGGTCTTCGGCGTCGTCGGCGACCTCAGCCTGACCAATGCCGAAGACAGCGTCTCGGCGTTTTCGACCACGCCTGCCAACTACGCCTTCCAGCGCGAGGTCCAGGGCCTCGCCGCCGCGCGCGTGCGCCTGGGCTATGCGATGGGTGCCTATCTGCCCTACGTGACGGCGGGCTACGCGCTCGCCCAGGTCGAGGACAGCTATTCGACCTCCAACGGTGCCAACAGCTTCACCCCGGTCCGCAGCAGCGGCGACGCCGACGGCTTCCAGGTCGGTGCCGGCATCGAGCGCCGCCTGACCGACAGCATCTCGGTCGGCCTGGAATACGTCTATTCGGACCTGGAGCGGAACGATCCGCTGGTGGTGCGCACCGGCCCCGGCACGGCCCCGGCCACCAACCCCTTCCTGCTGGTCAACCCGGCTGGCACCGACCAGATCCGCTCCAGCGACACGATCCAGCTCCACGGCTTCCGTGTGACGGGTTCAATCCGCTTCTGACTTCTCTTCCCGGAGCAAGAACTGGCCCGGCCTGCTTGCGCAGGCCGGGCCTCGTTTCAAGTTTCGACGGATACGCAGGCTCGAGGGCACCGCGAACGGCAAGGCACGCCGGGCTGACGTCAGGATGGTGAGACGAATGTCCGCTTCGGTCAGTGGGTCCGGGTTCATGCCCCCGAAGCCGCCTCCTCCTGGATCGACCTTGTCAGCGTCCGGCTCACGGCTGACACGATTGGCCAGCCACCCTAGACACCCAGAATCCAGCCCTCTTCGTCCTGGACCTGCGCGACCAGCGCGTCGTCCGTTCCCTTCGGAGGGGCGAACGCCTTGGACAGTTCGCCTCGCTCGTCCATCAGGGCGAAGGCTTCAGCGGTGGTGCGGACCTGGGACTGGTCCTTGAACTCGCCCTCGGCCACGGTGGTCGGCCACATCGAGGGCCAGACCTCGGCGACCACAACCGACAGCGGCTCGACGTCGGCCGTGTCCAGCGCGCGCCAGCCGGTTCCGAAGGGCCACACCGCCGCCGACGGCCCCAGGTGCTCCATCAGACGCCGCACCATCGGAATGCCGACCAGGGTCTGACCGCCCACCGCGCCCGCGCCGTGCATCTGCCAGTTCGACTTGGGCTGCAGCTTGCCCTTCTTCACCGCCCGTTCGGTCGCCCGGAACTCGGGGATGTCTCCCGTCCCCTGCGGCGGCTTGGTCGCGGTCAGCCAGCGCTGCGTCTGCTTGGCCGGCGCGCCCCACATCGGCCAGGCGTCGTCGGTCATCAGCCGGTTCATCTTGGCCGCGACCTGATAGCGGTTGTTGGTATTGTCGGGCTTGTCGACGACGTTGGACGCCACGAACTTCCACACGGCCGACCAGGCCGGCGTGTCCTTCAGTCCCAGTCGCGCCGCCGTCCCAACCGGATAGCCGAACGAGAAATCGAACCCCAGCAGCACCCGGTCGCCCCGCTTGGCGTGGTCGGCCAGCAGGGTGCGGATCAGCGCCTCGCCCTCGGCGCGCGTCGCCACGTTGTGGGTCTCGGTGTAGAGGCGGAAGCGCACGTCGCGCTTGGCCACGCCGATCCAGACCGAGTTCTCGCCCAGCTTCTTGCCCTCGGCGGCGGTCCAGTCGGCGATGATATAGGCGTCGAACAGGCGGGCCACGGGCGGGTCCTTGGGGCAAGCAGGAGAGGAGTGGCGGACGTTTAGTCCGTCAGGAACCATGCGCCAACCCTCTCCCTCCCCCTGAGGGGGAGGGAGAACGCCGTGTCCTATTTCAGCAGCGCCTCCAGATGGCTCAGCCAGCGCCGCCCGAGCCTCAGCGCCTCCGACGGCGATCCCGCCTGCGCCGGTGCCATCGCGTTCCACAACGCCAGCTCGAACTCCGGCCAGCGGGCGTCGGCGAAGAGAAGGCGCAGCGTCACCTGCGCCGCGTCCGGGGCCATGACGTCCAGCGCCTTCCTGGGCTCGCCCCGTCGGATGCGGGCTACGACGTGGCCGTCGACGATGATCTCGCCGCCCTCGATCTCGTCGAAGGCATAGACCAGTCCATGTGCGCCGCGATCCCACAGGGTGGCGATCTGGCCCGTGTCGAAATCCAGTCCCGCCGCCTTGCCCTCAGACGGGGCCATGGCCTCAACCTCCGGCACCCGTCCCAGCGACTTCAGCAAGGCCCGTCGCAACCGCCGCTCGGGCTCCATCCACCAGTTCAGGGTCAGGGCCGCCGTGGTCAGGGCCGCAGCGGCCAGCGCCACCAGCAGGATGAGGCGAAGGGCTTCATCCATTCCCGGCCGCGCCCATCAGTCGGCCAGCTCGACCACCACCGGCACATGGTCCGACGGCTTGTCCATGTCGCGCGCATCGCGGTGGGTCTCCACGCCCACGAACCGGTCCGCCGCCTGCGGCGACAGCAAATGGAAATCGATGCGGATGCCGTGGTCCCTCTGCCAGGCCCCAGCCTGATAATCCCAGAAGGTATAGGTCCCCGGTGGCTGGTTCCCCAGCTCGCCCGCCTCATACAGCCCCAGCCCTTTCAGCGCCCGGAACGCCGCCCGGCTCTCGGGCTGGAACAGGGCGTCGTTCACCCAGGCCTGGGGGTTCTTCGCGTCTTCCGGCGTCGGGATGACGTTGTAGTCGCCGCACAAGGTGAAGGCCTCTTCCTGGGCCAGCAGATCGCGCGCGTGGGCGTTCAGCCGCGCCATCCAACGCATCTTGTAGTCAAACTTCTCGGTCCCGATCGGATTGCCGTTCGGAAGATACAGCCCGCCGACCCGCACCGGCCGAGGCCCCTCGATCACCGCCTCGATATAGCGGGCCTGGTCCTCGACGCCCTCGCCCATCTCGTCCGAGCCCGGCAGTCCGCGCCGGACGTCCGACATCGGCCGCTTCGAGAGCAGCGCCACGCCGTTATACGACTTTTGCCCATGGACCTCGACATTATAGCCCAGACTCTCGAACGGCTCTCGAGGGAACTTCTCGTCGGTCGTCTTGATCTCCTGGAAGCAGACGACGTCGGGCTGGGCCGCCTCCAGCCACGCAAGCACGGTCGGCAGGCGGGCGTTGACCGAGTTGACGTTCCAGGTGGCGATGCGCATCGGCCGGACGGTAAGCAGCGTCGGGCACAGGGGCAAGAAGCCGTCGCGTCCGGAGGCTGGCGGCCCGGCTGGCGGCCTGCTAACCCCCCGCCCATGAGCATTCCCCGCATCGCATGGGCGGCCTACGGCTTCGCCCTCGTCGTCGTGATCATGGACCAGATCACCAAGGCCATGATCCTGGGCTCGGTCGACGTGCCAGACGCCAACATGATCCCGCCGGGCTACCTGTTTGCCGAGATCATTCCCGGCGTCCTCTCCTTTACGATGGTGCGAAACACCGGCGTCAGCTTCGGCCTGTTCGGCGGCGGCGAGGCGAGGTGGTTTCTCAGCGCCTTCTCCATTGTCGTCGCCGGTGCCCTCGCATGGTGGGCGATGAAGGCCGAGCGTCGGCTGCTGGTCACCGCCATCGGACTGGTCATCGGCGGTGCTATTGGAAACGTCATCGACCGGGTTCGCTTCGGCTACGTCGTCGACTTCATCGACTTCTCCGCGACGGGTCTGTTCCCCTGGGTCTTCAACGTGGCCGACAGCGCCATCACCGTGGGGGTCGCCCTGCTCATTCTCGACAGCGTGATCTCCGAGCGGAAACCTGCCGTTGGCGCGGCCCCCGAAAAGGCGTAATCACCGGCTCTTGCTGAGCCTTCACCCTGCGTCGTCCACGCCGGAGCCCAAACCGACCATGCGTCTGCTGACCGTTTCTCTTGTCGCCGCTTCCGCCCTGGCCCTGACCGCCTGCGGAGGTCTGCGCCAGTCCATCGGCCTGACCAAGGTTGTGCCCGACGAGTTCGTGACCGTCTCGACCGCGCCCCTGACCGTTCCGCCGGAATACGGCCTGCGTCCGCCGACACCGGGTCAACCGCGTCCCCAGGAGCTGACCCCCGAAAGCGCGGCGCGCCAGATCCTGCTGGGTCAGCGCCAGGCGATCACCCGGTCGCCGGGCGAGACGGCCCTGGTGACCGCCGCCGGGGCAGACCGCGCAGACCCGCTGGCCCGCTATGTCATCGACGACGAGTTCGGCGATCTGGCGCACAAGGAACAAAGCTTCGCCGACCGCATCCTGTTCTGGCGCCGCGACGACGCCTCCACCCAGGCGCCGACCCAGACGCAGACGGCCGAAGGCGCGGTGACCATCGACGCCGCGACCGAGGCCGAGCGTCTGCGCGCCCTGACCGGCGGCGAGCGGTCGATCACCATCCAGCCGCGCCGCAGCGGCGGGTTCAAGCTGCCGGGGCTGTAGGGTTTCAATCCTGCCCCGTCGGGGGAGGTGGCACGGCGCGCTTGCGCCGTGGCGGAGGGGGCCCGACGCGCGTTCGGTGTCTGGGGCCT
>NZ_LJHU01000036.1 GCF_001295975.1 Brevundimonas sp. AAP58
GGCAAGGCGATACACAGGCAATGTCGGGGTCTGGCTCACCCGGCCACCCCCACCCGGTCTCCGCTTCGCTGCGACCACCCTCCCCGGACGGGGAGGGAGACAGCCATGCGCCGCCGTGTTAGCTCCATCCTGAGCAAAAGCCCCGAAGCCCCCAGAGCCTCGCCCTGTCCTTCTTCCACGCCGGACCCGCGCCACAGGCGATCGGCCCCCGCCGGGGTGCCTTGCGCGCCGGCCTGAACCTCATGCCCGGCATGACGGTCGGCCTGTTCGGCGGCTCCTTCAATCCGGCGCACGATGGTCATGCCCACGTCGCAGAGACGGCGCTCCAGCGGCTCGATCTGGACCGGGTCGTCTGGCTGGTGTCGCCCCAGAACCCGCTGAAAGATGCTGGCCAGACCGCGCCTCTGGCCGAGCGCATGGCCTCGGCCCGCGCCGTGGCGCCCGGCCCGCGCATGGTCGTTTCGGACTTCGAGACCCGCGCGGGTACGCGCTGGACGGTCGACACACTGCGCGCGCTCAGGGCCCGCCACCCGGGCGTGCACTTCGTCTGGCTGATGGGATCGGACAATCTGGAGAGCTTCCACCGCTGGCGGGGCTGGACCGACATCATGCGGATGATGCCCGTGGCCGTGGTCGCCCGCCCGGGTTCGCTTCTGGAAAGCCGCGCTGCCCCAGCCGCCCGCCGTTTCGCCGGCCATCGCGTCTCCTCGCGCGAAGCCCGCCTGCTGGCCCATATGGAGGCGCCCGCCTGGACCTATCTGCGCGCGCCGCTGAACCCGTCGTCGTCAACGGCGTTGCGGGCCCGGTCACCCACTTCGCGCTCAAGCAGCGAGGAACCGCGTTCCGAGCGATAGCGCCAAGAGCCGGTGACCTTTCGGCCCTCCCGTGCTATGAGACCGCTTTAGTGACCACCTTCGGAGCCCTCCGCTGACCCCCTCGCCCGCGCACGACGCGCAAGACGATGCCGTTTCCAATACGGCCCCCGCGACCGAGTCCTTCGAGCCCCCGCACGCCGAGGACGGCGCTCCCGAGGACGACGACTCCTCCGATTACTCCCTGTTCGGCACAGGTTCCGAGGGTAATGAGCCCGAGGACGACGACGCCCCCTTCACCCGCGACGCCCCCCTGCCGGTCGGCTCCACGCCGATCGAACAGGCCGTGCTGGCCAAGCTGGACGAGGACAAGGCCCAGGACATCGTCCTGATCGACCTGAAGGGCAAGTCGCCCATGGCCGACACCATGATCGTGGCGTCGGGCCGCTCGCACCGCCACGTCGGCGCTCTGACCGACCACCTGCTGCGCACGCTGAAGGACCACGGCCTGGGCCGCGCCAAGGTCGAGGGCCTGCCGCACTGCGACTGGGTGCTGATCGACGCCGGCGACGTGATCGTCCACCTGTTCCGCCCCGAGGTCCGCGTCTTCTACAACATCGAGAAGATCTGGGCCGTGGACAGCGCGCACCGGACCCCCGCCTCGGCCTGAGCCGGGCGTGAAGCTCGCCATCCTCGCCATCGGCCGGCCCGGGCGCGGGCCGGAGGCCGAGCTGGCCGTCGACTACGCCGCCCGCGCCAGCGCCGCCGGGCGTCCGCTGGGGCTGGGTCCGCTCGATCTGATCGACCTGGAGCCAAAGAAGACCGGCAAGGTGCCCGAGGCCGAACTGATCCTGACGGCCGCCGAAGGCGCGCACCTGATCGCCTGCGACGAGCGGGGAAAGACCTTCTCCAGCCGCGCCTTCGCCGACCACATCGCCAGGCTGCGCGATCAGGGCGAGCGGCGGCTGGTCTTCGCCATCGGTGGGGCGGACGGACTGGACGCCTCGGTGCGGTCGGCCGCCCGCTCCACTCTCGCCTTCGGACCCCAGACCTGGCCCCATGCGCTCGCCCGCGCCATGCTGGCCGAGCAGCTCTATCGCGCGGTGACGATCCTGTCCGGATCGCCCTATCATCGCGACTGATGAAGCGTCTCGCCGTCCTCGCCGCCGTCCTGCTGGCCGCCCTGCCCGCCTCTGCGGCCGTTCAGGAGGACCTCGAGCAACTACAGGCCCGCTACCGGGACGAACAGGTGCGCGCACGACGCCTGCGCGCCGATGCCGAGGCCGCCCAGAGCGAGATCGCCGCGCTCGACCGCGAACTGGCAATCCTTGAGCGCGACGTGGCCTCCGGAGACCGGGAACTGGCCGCCCAGCGCGCCCGGCTGGCGGCTCTGGGCCGACGCGAGGCCGCCTTCGTTTCGGAGCTGGCCAGGGCGCGCGACAGCCAGATGCGGCTGCTGTCCGCGCTTCAGATGATGAGTCGCCGCCCACCCCCGCCCCTGCTGATCCCGGCGGAGCGCGCCGTCGACACGGTTCGCGCCGCCATCCTGATGAAGGCCATGGCCCCGGACCTGCGTGCCCGTGCCGATGCGCTCTCCGCCCGACAGGCCGAGATCGGCCGGATCCGCCGCCTCGCCGTCCTGTCATCGGAGCGGCTGATGACCACCGAAAGCGCCCAAGGCGACCGCCGCGCCGAGATCGAAGGCCTTTCGGCGCGCCGCACCGCCCTTCTGACCGTCCTTCGCGCCGATGCCGAGCGCGCAGAGCGCGCCGCCCGCACACTCGAGAACCGCATCCGCGCCCTGGGAGCTACGCCCGTCTCTGCCACTGCGGATGCCGACGCCCCGGCCAGCCGCCTTCCCGCGGGTCGAAACCGACTGACCGCCCCTGTCCCCGGGCCGCCGTCCGTCCGCTTCGGTCAGGGCGGCGACGGCGCGCGCTCGCAAGGCTGGCGCTGGAGCGCGTCAGGCGACGTCGCTGCCCCGGCGGGTGCCCGCATCGATCACGCGGGACCGCTGAGCGGCTGGGGCGAGGTGGTGATCCTCGATCTCGGCGACGGCTGGCGGGCGGTCCTGGCCGGCCTCGATACCGTTTCGGTCGAACCGGGCCAGCGGGTCGCCGACGGCCAGACCCTGGGCCGCGCCGAAGCGGGCGGCGAGGTCTACCTGGAACTCCGGCGGGGCGACCGTCCGGTCGATCCCGCGCCGTTCTTCTGACCGCGTGGTCGATACGACCGATACTGACGCAGCACGGCCTTAACCTGCGAGGGTGCAGTCGACCGCAGCCCTGACCCGAAGCCCCGCCGAAGTGGTCCAGATCGCCTGGCGTCGGCTGTGTCGCGCCATCGACGACGGCCTGTCCATGGACGCCGTCCGCTGGGCCCGGGTCCACGCCGCTCTGGTGCGGCTGGCGTCCGATGCGCCGTCCCGGTGTAAAGCCGCAACCCCGAGCCCAGCTGCAGCGCCTTTACCTCATCCCCAGTTGGAGAAAGTGGAGTCCAATTTTGCGGACTCCAGGTCGTCATTGTCTTTCGGGGACATCCCGACCGCCAGCGACTGGTCGATCGACCCGTGCGGGAGCGATCCTTGACCCTTTTCCACTTTCCTCCGCCGCATGACGCTGATTTTATCGACCGGACGCGGACCCGCCACGATTGGCGGCGACGGTCCGCGGCTTCCTCCCGCCCCACCGGGGCCTGAAAGAGACCGAATGCGCAGACTTCTCGTTGCCGGAGCCGCCGTCGCGGCGCTGGGCCTATCCGCCGCCGCTGTCGTCGGCCAGACGCCCCGGAACGAGACCTTCCGGATGCTCCAGCTGTTCGGCGACACCCTGGCGGTGATCGAGCAGGCCTATGTCGTTCCCGTCGACAACAAGAAGCTGATCGAGGCCGCGCTGGCCGGCATGATGACGGCGCTCGACCCGCATTCGAACTACCTGGCGCCCGACGGTTTCGACGACCTGCAGGAGCGCACATCGGGCGAATACTCCGGCGTCGGCCTGACCATCACCACCGAAGGCGGCCTGGTGAAGGTCATCTCGCCGATGGACGACGGCCCCGCCGCCCGCGCGGGCGTCCAGGCGGGGGACGTCATCTCGGTCATCGACGGCCAGAACGCCGCCGGCCTGACAGTCTCGGAGGTTTCCGAGAAGCTGCGCGGGGCCATCGGCACTTCGGTCAACGTCACCTTCCTGAGGGACGGCTCCGACCCGCTGGAAGTCACCCTGGTGCGCGAGGTCATCACGGTCGACAGCGTCACCGGCCGCATGGAAGGCGAGTTCGGCTACCTGCGGGTCGCCACCTTCAACGAGAACACCGGTCGGGAGCTGACCGAGGTCATCGAGCGGCTGAAGAGCCAGAACCCGAACATCCAGGGCTATGTCCTGGATCTCCGCAACAACGGCGGCGGTCTGCTCAGCGCGGCCATCGACGTGTCCGACACCTTCCTGGAACGCGGCGAGATCGTCAGCCAGCGCGGCCGCCGCCCGGATCAGATCGAGCGCTACGCTGCACGGCCCGGCGACCTGACCGGCGGCCTGCCGGTCGTGGTCCTGATCAACTACGGCTCGGCCTCGGCGTCGGAGATCGTGGCCGGCGCCCTTCAGGATCAGGAGCGGGCCACGATTGTGGGCCTGACCAGCTTCGGCAAGGGCTCGGTCCAGACCGTCATTCCGCTGCGGGGCGGCCGCGACGGCGCCCTGTCGATCACGACGGCGCGCTACTACACGCCGTCGGGCCGCTCGATCCAGAAGATCGGCATCGAGCCGGACCTCGAGGTCGCTCGCACCGAGGCCGAGGGGCGGATCGTCTCGCGCTCCAGCTTCGTCTATTCCGAGGCCGCCTATGCCACGGCGCTGGACGCCTCCATCGGGGCCGAACGTCGCGGCCCGCACACGCCGCGCGAGGCCCCCGGCCCGGACTATGACGCGGACGCGGACTATCAGCTGCAGCGGGCGCTGGACGTGCTGCGCGCCGGGGGCGACCTGACGCGTCTGGCCGCCGCGCCCGAGGGCATCATCGTCACCGAACCCGGCACGCCGGACATCGAGACGGCCGCCCTGGAGGACACGACGGAGGAG
The DNA here is from genome assembly GCF_001295975.1 of Brevundimonas sp. AAP58. Lineage (GTDB taxonomy): Bacteria > Pseudomonadota > Alphaproteobacteria > Caulobacterales > Caulobacteraceae > Brevundimonas. The sequence goes on from NZ_LJHU01000036.1 coordinate 4,889, forward strand.
TGACGCGCAACCGGTCATGGCTAACGGCGCGTTAGGCTTTCTTAACCGCCGACCGCCATTCTGACACGCGAAGAGCGCCGCCCGGAATCCGTCCGGCGGCCAGAGCGTTCGACGTCGTCCATGTTCGCCAAGCGCCAGTCCGCCCTCGCCGCCGCCGCCGGCAGCCCTCCGCCCTCGCGGATGCCCAAGATCGATCTCAAGGCCGTGCTGGCCTTCCTGAAGCGCCCGCCGGTCGCCGTCGGTGCAGCCGGCCTGGTGCTTTTGTCCGCCGTCGCCCTGTTCCTGACGGTTCTGGGCGACCCCCGCGCCGGCACGCCGTCGGCGCATGTCGCGCTGAAGCGCGAGGCCGCGCCCGCCCCCGCGGCTCCGACCGGCCTCGAAGCCTTCTCCATGGGCGGGTTCGCCGCCTGGCAGGGCCTGTCCGATCCGGCCCTGCTGGACGCCAGTGGCGCGGCCGGAGGCGAGGCCCTGATCACCCTGCCGGACGGGGCGACCGTCGCGGGCGGCTCGGCCATCGCCGCGCCGGTCATCCCGGCCGAACCCCTCACCCCCGCCCCCATCGCGGGCCTCAGCCAGCCGGGCCCGAACGGCCCCCTGCCGGTCATCGCCACCGACGGCCGCGTCCCGGCCCAGGCCTATGCCCGTCCCTTCACCCCGAACGGCCGCCCGCGCGTGGCCCTGATCGTCGGAGGCCTCGGCCTGAACGCGGTCACCACCCGCGCCGCCATCGAGCGCCTGCCGCCGGAGGTCACCCTCTCCTTCGTCCCCTACGCCGAGGATCTTCAGGGCTGGATCGACCTTGCCCGTCGCCAGGGCCACGAGGTCCTGATCGAGATCCCGATGGAGCCGACCGGCTATCCCAACAACGATCCCGGCCCCCAGACCCTGCTGGCCAACGCGACGCCCGACGACATCGAGACCCGCATGGCCTGGCTCCTGGGGCGCGCCACCGGCTACTTCGGCGTGACCAACTATCTCGGCGACCGTTTCGTGACGTCGGACGCGGGGATGAGCGCCTTCCTCGGCATCCTGCGCCAGCGGGGCCTCGCCTTCTTCGATGACGGGGTCGCGCGCCGCCGCCCCGGTGCCTGGTCGCGCGCCTCGGCCGACACTATCGTCGACGAGACCCAGACGCCCGCCGCCATCATCGCCCGCCTGAACGCGCTGGAGGCCACGGCCAAGACGCGCGGCGCCGCGCTCGGCACGGGCTTCGCCTATCCGGTCACCGTCGAGGCCGCCGCCCGCTGGACCGCCGGTCTGGAGGCCCGCGGCGTGCAGCTGGCTCCGGCCTCGGCCCTGGCGGCCCGGCCCGGGCGGTGATCGATCATTGACGGCATCGATGTGAGCGAAGATGGGGACGCCATGTCCTCGCCCGATCTCTCTCGCCACCGCCCCAACGTCGGGGTCGTCCTGTTCAACGCGGAGGGCCAGGTCTGGTACGGCCGCCGCGCGGGCATGACCGAGGGCCACGCCTGGCAGTTCCCTCAAGGGGGCGTCGATCCCGGCGAGGACCTTGAGGCCGCCGCCCGCCGCGAGCTGGAGGAGGAAACCGGCGTCACCTCCGCCGAGCTTATGGGCCGCACCGACGGCTGGATCGTCTACGACTTCCCCGAGGCCCTGAAGGCGCAGCACCGCCGCGACGGTCGCAAGCCCTGGGACGGCCAGAAGCAGGTCTGGTTCGCCTTCCGCTTCACCGGCGAAGACGCCGAGATCGCGCTCGATCGCCACGAGGAGGTCGAGTTCGACGCCTGGCGCTGGGGCCGTCTGGAAGAAGCACCCGAGCTGATCGTCCCGTTCAAGCGCGACGCCTACGAACAGGTCGTGGCGGCGTTTACGCGGTTCGCGAGTTAGCCCCCGAGACGCCGCGCGGCGAGCGGACGCGTCTCAACCTAGGTGCTCGGCGCGAGGCGCATCAGGGTAAGACCCGCGAGGATCAGCCCGGCCGCCGCCACCCGCACGGGATGGACGCCCTCGTTCAGCCAGATGACGCCAACGATAAAGGCCCCCACCGCCCCGATGCCGGTCCAGACGGTGTAGGCCGTGCCTAGTGGCAAGCTCTTCATGGCCAGGGACAGCAGGGCGAAGCTGACGCCCATCGTGCCGAGCGTGATCAGGCTGGGAACCAGCTTGGTGAACCCGGCCGACTGCTTCATGGAATAGGCCCAGACCACTTCCAGCAGTCCGGCGACGATCAGATAGACCCAGGCCAAGATCAGCCCTCCTCGCGAAAGGCCGGGCCGTCCCGGACTTGTCCCCGGTGCCCATGTCAGGTGATCCGGGGGCGAGGACGTGGCCTCGTCTTTCAGGCGGTCATCTAGGACCGGGGACGCTCGGGTTCAAGCCGCGCGAGGCCCTGGTCAGGTTGGTGAGCTTGATGTCTCGGATTGGTCGATTTGACGTCGGCCCTGGAGCCCGGAATCAGCCTCCCCGCGGCCCGAACAGGATGACTCCGGCCCCGACCAGACAGATCGCCGCCCCGGTCAGGTCCCATCGGTCCGGCGCGCGCTGCTCGACCAGCCACAGCCATATCAGCGACGCGGCGATATAGACGCCGCCATAGGCCGCATAGGCGCGCCCGGCCGCATCGGCCTCGACGCGGGTCAAAAGCCAGGCGAAAAGGACCAGGCAGACGACGCCCGGCACAGCCCAGAGCGCCGAGCGATCCAGCCTCAGCCAGGCCCAGAAGGCGAAGCATCCGGCGATCTCGGCGATCGCGGCGAGGACATAGATCAGGGCGGTCCCGGCGTATCCGCCGATGCCCGCCCCTGCGCCCATGTCAGGCCCCAAGCCTCACTAGGCCGCGACCTCGGCGGCTTCCTCGGCCAGGATGGTCAAACCGGCCGGCGTCACATCGGCGAAGCCGCCCTTGACGGTGAAGGTCCGGCGCGTGCCGCCGTTGATGACCGTCACCTGTCCCTCGCGCAGCGCCGTCATGAAGGGCGCATGGTCAGCGAGCACGCCGAAGTCGCCTTCGACGCCCGGCGCATCGACCTGGTCCACAAGGCCGGAGAAGACCTCGCGTTCCGGGGCGACAAGGGAGAAGTTCAGCTTTCCAGCCATCAGGCGTCCGCCGCCATCTTCTGGGCCTTCTCGACGGCCTCCTCGATGGTGCCGACCATGTAGAAGGCGGCTTCCGGCAGGTGGTCGTATTCGCCGGCGACGATGCCCTTGAAGCTGCGGATGGTGTCGGCCAGCTCGACGAACTTGCCCGGCGAGTTGGTGAACTGCTCGGCCACGAAGAAGGGCTGCGACAGGAAGCGCTGGATCTTGCGGGCGCGGCTGACGATCAGTTTGTCCTCTTCCGACAGCTCGTCCATGCCCAGGATGGCGATGATGTCCTTCAGCGCCTTGTACTGCTGCAGGACTTCCTGGACGGAACGGGCGACGCGGTAGTGCTCCTCGCCGATCACCAGCGGGTCCATGATGCGCGAGGTCGAGTCCAGCGGGTCCACGGCCGGGAAGATGGCCTGGGCGGCGATGTCGCGGCTCAGCACCGTCGTCGCGTCCAGGTGGGCGAAGGAGGCGGCGGGCGCCGGGTCGGTCAGGTCGTCAGCGGGCACGTAGATGGCCTGGACCGAGGTGATCGAGCCCTTCTTGGTCGAGGTGATCCGCTCCTGCAGATTGCCCATCTCGGTGGCCAGCGTCGGCTGATAGCCCACGGCCGACGGGATGCGGCCCAGAAGCGCCGACACTTCCGAACCGGCCTGGGTGAAGCGGAAGATGTTGTCGACGAACAGCAGGACGTCCTTGCCCTCTTCGTCGCGGAAGTACTCGGCCTGGGCCAGGCCGGTCAGGGCGACGCGGGCGCGGGCGCCGGGGGGCTCGTTCATCTGGCCATAGACGAGGGCGCACTTCGAGCCCTCGGTCGAGCCGCCGTTCTTGGACGGGTCCACGTTGACGTTGGACTCGATCATCTCGTGATACAGGTCGTTACCCTCGCGGGTGCGCTCGCCCACGCCGGCCAGGACGGAGTAGCCGCCGTAGGCCTTGGCGATGTTGTTGATCAGCTCCTGCATCGTCACGGTTTTTCCGACCCCGGCGCCGCCGAACAGGCCGATCTTGCCGCCCTTGGTGTAGGGGCACATCAGGTCGATGACCTTGATGCCGGTGACCAGGATTTCCGACGAGGTCGACTGTTCCTCGAAGCTGGGGGCCTCGCGGTGGATCGGGCGGTACATCGTGGTCTGGATCGGACCGGCTTCGTCGATCGGGTCGCCGACCACGTTCATGATGCGGCCCAGAACGCCTGGGCCGACGGGGGTCAGGATCGACGTGCCGGTGTCGGTCACGGGCTGGCCGCGGGTCAGGCCCTCGGTCGTGTCCATGGCGATGGTGCGGACCATGTTCTCACCCAGGTGCTGGGCGACTTCCAGCACCAGGCGGAAGGGCTCGCCCGTCTTCTGGTCGACGTTCTGGGTTTCCAGGGCGTTCAGGATGGCCGGCAGGTGTCCGGTGAACTCCACGTCCACGACGGCGCCGATGACCTGGGCGATCTTGCCGGTGGCGACGGCCGAGACCGGCGCGGCCGACTTCGGCGCGGCAGCGGCCTTGGGCGCCTTGGGCGCGGCGGGCTTCCTGGCGGCGGGCTTCTTGGGGGCGACGGTGTCGGTCATCGGCGGGGTCCGTTTCGTAAGGTCTGTCAGGATCGGAGGATCAGAGCGCTTCCGCGCCGGCGATGATCTCGATCAGTTCGGTGGTGATCTGGGCCTGGCGCTTGCGGTTGTACTGCAGCGTCAGGGCGGAGATGAGGTCGCCCGCGTTGCGCGTGGCGTTGTCCATGGCGCCCATCTGGGCCCCGAAGAAGCTGGCCTGATTCTCGAGCAGGACGGCCAGGATCTGGGTCTTGATGTTGCGCGGCAGCAGGGTCTCGAGGATGTCCTCTTCCGAGGGCTCGTACTCATAGACCGCGCCGTTCAGGTCGATCGGAGGCGCGTCACCATCGACGACCGCGGGCACCAGCTGCTTGGGCGTCGGCACCTGCGAGATGACCGATTGGAAGCGGCTGTAGAACAAGGTCACGACGTCGGCGTTGCCGGCCTCGAACTCCTGGGCGATCAGCTCGGCGATCGGCTCGGCGGTCGCCATGCCGATGACCTTGTGGTCGGACAGCTCGAAGGTGCGGATGATCTTGTCGCCGTACAGACGGGTGAGGCCGTCGCGGACCTTGCGGCCCACGGCGATGATCCGGACGTCCTTGCCGTTGGCGATCAGGGTGTTGATCCGCTCGCGCGCCGCCCGGATGACGTTGGAGTTGAAGCCGCCGGCCAGGCCCTTGTCGCCGGTGGCGACGACCACGAGGTGCTTCTTGTCCGAGCCCGTTCCGGCGAGCAGCCGGGGCGCGTTGTCGCCCGAGACGCCGGCCGCCAGGTTGGCGATGACGGCGGCCATCTTCCGGGCATAGGGGCGCGCGCTCTCGGCCTGGTCCTGGGCGCGCTTCAGCTTGGCCGCGGCGACCATGTTCAGAGCTTTCGTGATCTTCTGCGTGGATTTCACGCTTCCGATCCGATTGCGCATTTCCTTGAGGCTGGCCATCGGGCGCTACTCTTTCAGCTGTCCGGGGGTCAGGCGAAGGTCTTGGCGAAGGCTTCGATCGCGGCCTTCAGCTCGGCTTCGAGCTCCTTGGACAGAGCCTTGGTCGACTTGATCGCGTCCAGGATCGGCTGGTGGGCCGAGTGCATCCGGGCCAGCAGCTCGCTCTCGAAACGGCCGATGTCGGAGACCGCGACGTTGTCGAGGAAGCCGCGCGTGCCGGCATAGATCGACACCACCTGCTCCTCGACCGTCAGCGGCGAGTACTGGGGCTGCTTCAGCAGTTCGGTCAGGCGCGCGCCGCGGGCCAGCAGCTTTTGGGTCGAGACGTCCAGGTCCGAGCCGAACTTGGCGAAGGCGGCCATTTCCCGGTACTGGGCCAGCTCGCCCTTGATCGAACCGGCGACCTGCTTCATCGCCTTGATCTGGGCCGAGGACCCGACGCGCGACACCGAGATGCCAACGTTCACGGCCGGGCGGATGCCCTGGTAGAACAGGTCGGACTCAAGGAAGATCTGGCCGTCGGTGATCGAGATCACGTTGGTCGGGATATAGGCCGACACGTCGTTGGCCTGGGTCTCGATCAGCGGCAGGGCCGTCATCGAGCCCGACCCGTTGTCCTCGTTCAGCTTGGCCGAACGCTCCAGCAGGCGGCTGTGCAGATAGAAGACGTCGCCCGGATAGGCCTCGCGGCCCGGCGGACGGCGCAGCAGCAGCGACATCTGACGATAGGCGACCGCCTGCTTGGACAGGTCGTCATAGACGATCAGGGCGTGCATGCCGTTGTCGCGGAAATACTCGCCCATGGCGGTGCCGGCGAACGGCGCCAGGAACTGCAGCGGGGCCGGCTCCGACGCCGTGGCGGCCACGACGATGGTGTATTCCAGCGCGCCACGCTCCTCGAGCGTCTTGACAATCTGGGCGACGGTCGAGCGCTTCTGACCGATGGCGACATAGATGCAATAGAGCTTGTCGCTCTCGGGCGCGCCTTCGACGTTGATCGACTTCTGGTTCAGGATGGTGTCGACGGCGACGGCGGTCTTGCCGACCTGACGGTCCCCGATGATCAGCTCGCGCTGGCCGCGGCCGACCGGGATGAGGGTGTCGATGGCCTTGAGGCCCGTCTGCATCGGCTCGTGCACCGACTTGCGGGGGATGATGCCTGGCGCCTTGACGTCCACGCGGCGGCGCTCGGTGAACTGGATCGGGCCCTTGCCGTCGATCGGCTCGCCCAGCGGGTTGACGACCCGACCCAGCAGGCCCTTGCCGACCGGCACGTCCACGATCTCGCCCAGACGACGGACCTCGTCGCCCTCGGCGATCTGGCTGTCCTGGCCGAAGATCACGGCCCCGACGTTGTCGCGCTCCAGGTTCAGGGCCATGCCCTTCACCCCGGCCTTGGGGAACTCGATCATCTCGCCGGCCTGGACGTTGTCCAGACCGTGGATGCGAGCGATACCGTCGCCGACCGACAGGACCTGGCCGACGTCCGAAACGTCCGCCTCGACGCCGAAGTTGGCGATCTGCGACTTGAGGATGGCCGAGATTTCAGCGGCGCGGATGTCCATGGCGGGCTCTTCTTCTCTATCGTCTTCGGACGGGCCGTCAGGCCCACTGCATCGGGTTGGTCGGCGCGCTTACGCGCGCTTCAGGGCAAACTTCATCTGATCGAGCCTGGTCTTCAGCGAGGCGTCGAACAGCTTCGAGCCGACCTTGACCTTCAGGCCGCCCAGGATCGACGGATCGACCCGGGCGGTCATCTCGGGGGCCTTGCCCAGCGCCTGCATCAGGGCCGAGCGGATATGGGTGGCCTGGGCGGTCGTCAGCGGCACGGCCGAGACCACCTCGGCGGCGACGACGCCGGTATGAGCCGAATAAAGGCGCTCGAAGCCCGCGATCACGGCGGGCAGGTCCCTAGCCCGGCCGTTCTGGGCCAGCAGGCCGAGGAAGTTCCGGGTCGTGGCGTCAAACCTGGCCTTGTCGGCGATGGCCACCAGCCCCTTGACCTGATCCTCTGACGCCATGATGGGCGAGGTCGCCAGGCGACGCAGGTCGGCGCTGTCGATCCAGGCCGCCTTCAGCGAATTCAGGTCCGCGCGCACGGGCTCCAGACGGCCGGTCTCCAGCGCCAGGTCGAACAGCGCCTGGGCGTAGCGCCCTCCGACTTCCGTCGTTCTGAAATCGTCAGCCAAGACCTGTCCGTCCGATATGCGGTTTCGTCAAACGATCGGCCGCACGCCTGCGCCGATCAAAGGCTTGTAATGCTTAAGGAAAGCACGGAGGGGGCCGTCTCTCAGGAAACGCCCCTCGCTAAGCCGGGCGCCGGATAGCACCCTTTGTCCCACGGAGCAACCGAGGCAGGAGCGCACAGGCGGGGCCTTGAACGAGTTCGGCGGACGTGCGCTTAGGAGACGGCTCGTCCACAGGAAACACTCATGCTCGACGGCGTCGTCCAGATCTTCACCGACCCGGCCGCCTGGGCCGCCCTCGCCACGCTAGTGGTGCTGGAGATCGTCCTGGGGATCGACAACCTGATCTTCATCTCGATCCTGTCCAACAAGCTGCCCGAGCATCAGCGCCAGCGGACCCGCCGGATCGGCATCGGCCTCGCCCTCATCATGCGGCTGGCCCTGCTAGTGACCATCGGCTGGATCGTCGGCCTGACCGCGCCGGTGTTCGACCTGGGGATCGTCGGCCCGCTGAACGAGCACGGCGAACCGGCCTTCGAGACCTCGTTCAGCTGGAAGGACCTGATCCTGATCGCTGGCGGCCTGTTCCTGCTGTGGAAGGCGACCAAGGAAATCCACCACACCGTGGACCCGACCCCGTCGGACCACGACGTGCTCGACAAGAAGTCCGTGGCCATCAACAACGCCGGCTCGGCCATCGTCCAGATCATCCTTCTGGACCTGGTGTTCTCGATCGACTCCATCCTGACGGCCGTCGGCCTGACCGATCATGTGCCGATCATGGTGATCGCCGTCCTGACCGCCGTCACCGTGATGCTGCTGGCCGCCGATCCCCTGGCCAACTTCATCGAGAAGAACCCGACGGTCGTCATGCTGGCCCTGGGCTTCCTGCTCATGATCGGCATGGTGCTGATCGCCGACGGCTTCGGCGTCCATGTGCCCAAGGGATACATCTATGCCGCCATGGCGTTCTCCGCCCTCGTGGAGGGACTGAACATGCTCAGTCGGAAAAGCGCGGCGAGGACGGCGGGGCAGACGCCGCCTGCTGCCCACTGATGCGCCTTCCGGGCCTCGGTCTCGCGCTCGCGCTCGTCCTCGCCCTCGCGGCGGGGTCAGGCGCGACCGTCGCCCAGACGCCCGCTCCTGCGACCTCGTCCTCTCCGGCGGTCGCGCCGCCGGTGGCGCGGCCTCCACGTCAGGGCTATGAAGTCGTCGCCGTCTATCCGCACGACCCCACGGCCTTCACCCAGGGGCTGGTGTTCCGGAACGGCGAGCTCCTCGAAAGCACGGGCCGCTACCCCTCCACGGTGCGGCGCGTCCGTCTCGAGGATGGGCAGGTCCTCGTGCGCCGGGACCTGGACACCACCTATTTCGGCGAGGGTCTGACGGTCCTTGGCGATCGCGCCTTCTCCCTGACGTGGCAGAGCGGCAAGGGCTTCATCTGGAACCCGGACACGCTCGAACCTCTCGGCGAGTTCACCTACGCGGGAGAGGGTTGGGGCCTGACCCACGACGGAAGGCGGCTGATCCTGTCGGATGGCACCGCTCGCCTGCGCTTCCTGGACCCCCGGACCTTCGCTGAGACGGGATCGGTCACTGTCAACTGGCAGGGACGCCCGGTCGGGCGCATCAACGAGCTGGAGTTCATCGACGGCGAGGTCTGGGCCAATGTCTGGCAGACCGACGCCATCCTGCGCATCGATCCGGCGAGCGGGAACATCCTGTCCGTCATCGACCTGTCGGGCCTGCTGGCACCCGGCGACATCGCCGACCCCAACGACGATGTCCTGAATGGGATCGCCTGGGATCCGGCCACGCGCCGCCTGTTCGTCACCGGCAAGAACTGGCCCAAGCTCTTCGAGATCCGGGTGACCGAGCCGCGCTAGGGCCGCGAGGCTGCGCGATCCGGACGGTCGTGCCGGCTAGTTTGTGAGGATCTGCACTCGGGACCAGACCGCTCCCCGGTTCACCACTTCGATCCGAACCGGCCCTCCCCGAGGCCTGCCGAGGGTGCAGACCGGATAGTGGTCGAGAGAACTGTCAGAGCACAGAACAGTCCCGTCCCGCTCGCGCAGCACGAGGTCAATATTGGTATCGCCGTCACCGATGGCGGCCACACGGAGCACCTCATTCGGTCGCGCCTCGACCTCAAAGCCGAACGTTTCTCGCGCTGGCACGCGGCGGACGATGACGATCGGCCCTGGCCCAAACGCGGAAGCGCGCACACCCTTGTGCCGATTGCGCAGCCGCAGGATTTCCGCGCGAACGGCCGGATCTTCAGGAGCCAGGCTTTCGGCTTCCCGCACCAAGGCGTCTGCTGTCAAAAACGGGGCTTCGCCGCTTTGGGGACGGACCCGAATCTCATCCAGCACACGGGCAGCAACCAACAGCGCCTGAGCATCCCCTCTCATCCGAGCCCACGCCGCCAGTTCGGCGCTCATGACGACGCGGGTGATGGCGGCCGCCTCCGCGTCGGGACTGGGTGGCCTGGCGGGCATCTGCTGTCCAGCGGCTGCGGCGGCGAGGCTCAGGCTTGCCAGAAGCAGCGCGATGCCGGCGACCACGCGCTGTTCCGCCCTCGTACGCCCCCTCCGCATCGCAACTGACCCCCGTGGACCGCCGGAACGGTCAGACAACAACACCGATGCCCTTCAGGACGCGGACACTGGCCGAAGACGACTGGTGCTTCAAGCGGTTGGCCGGCATCGGAGCGCGACGGATCAGTCCACAGCGGCCGCCAGAATGCGCCGGTCCGCCGTGGCTTGAACCAAGATCGCCATTCGCTCTCCGGGGCGTTCGATCTCGGGCAGCGGTAGCAGGATGGGGCGGCCGCGCCATTCGCCCAATCGGGTCAGGCTGCGGACGACATTGACGTGCCGGACGTCCTGCCCACGGTTATCTCCGTTCTGCACCGTCACCGTCTGCGGCCCGGGCATGAAGGTCACGGCCCAGACCTCGGCACCACCAGTCGGCACTCGTCCAGAGCCGATACCAACGGCATGGCCGCCCTCGCGGAACTCGACCTCGGGCGGGAAGGTGCGCGCCTGGGCTTCCACATCGACCGCCGCCTCGATCGCGTCCGCCTCCGCTCCCGAGAGCTGGCGATGCCCATCGATCACGACCTGCGGTGTGTAGACGTTTCTCAGCCGCATCGCGGCCTGATAGGCGCGTTGTCGCGCCTCGAACTCGGGACGAGCAAAGGTGTCCGCCCAGCCCAGATAGTCCCAGTAATCGACCGCATAGGTCAGCGTGATTACGCCCGGCTTGTCGGCCATCGCCTCGACCATCCGGTTGGCCTGGGGACAACCGGCGCAGCCTTGAGCGGTAAAAAGCTCCACCACGACTGGCTCGACCGGCGCATCCCGGGCGGCCGTACGCGTGCCCATTGGCTGGGCCGGACTCGATGCCGCGCCGAGCAGCGCCAAGGCACCTGCCGCGCCGATAACCCAGCCTCGCGTTGTCATGGCAGCGATTGGTAATCTGGCTGGACGATCCACGCCGCTCATAAATCCGTGAGAATCGCCTCAGTCCATCAGCTGCTGGGCCAGGTACGCGTAGTGTCGCGCCCAGCGCCGGGCATTGGCCACCGGATCAGCGTCGTTGGAGTGCCCGCCCGCCGTGTCCTCGAAATAGAGGTGGTCGTGGCCCTGAGCTTCCAGCCGGGCGGCAAACTTTCGGGCATGGCCGGGATGCACCCGGTCATCACGGGTGTTGGTGGTGATGTAGACGCGCGGGTAGTCGACCTCTGGGCTGAGGCGCTGATAGGCGGAGTACTGGCTGATGAAGGCGGCGTCGCCCGGAATGCGCGGATCACCATATTCGCCGATCCACGACGCGCCGGCCGGCAGGTCCGGGTAGCGTAGCATGTCGATCAGCGGGCTCTCGATCACCGCCGCGTTGAACAGGTCCGGGTTCTGAGTGATCGATACCGAGGTCAGGACCCCGCCATTGGACCGGCCGTAGATGCCCAGACGGCGGGGCGAGGTGATCCCGCGCGTCTGGATATCTCGCGCCACGGCTGCGAAATCATCGAAAGCCAGCTGGCGGTTCTCGCGAAGCGCCGCCTGGTGCCAGGCCGGGCCGAACTCGCCGCCGCCCCGGATGTTGGCCTGGACGAAGACGCCGCCGTTCTCCAGCCACAGCCTGCCCATCTCGGGCTTGTAGGCGGGCGGGAAGCTGATCTGGAACCCGCCGTAGCCGAACAGGATCGTCGGTGCTGATCCGTCCATCGCCATCTCGCGCGGGCGCACCACGAAGTAGGGGATCATGGTCCCGTCGCTGGACCGGGCCTCGAACTGCTCCACGACATGGGTCGAGGGATCAAACAGGTCGGGCGCGGACTTCAGGGGCGCAATGGACGCTGCGTTCACGTCGATCAGACCCAGGCTCGGAGGCGTGAGGAAACCTTGCTGGCTGAGGAACAGCCGACCGCTGGAGCGACTGGTGTCGCCCAGACCGATCGCCAGGTTTTCCGGTACCTCGACGGTCGTCTCGGGCCAGCCGAACTCGCCTCGATCGCGGAAGATGCTGATCCGACCCCGCACATTGTCGAGCACCGAGACGACAACCCGATCATCGAATACGGCGACATCCTCGACGGACTGGCGTGGTCCCGGGGCGAAGATGGTGGTGGCGGCGTTCGAGATGGCCTGGCGTGGGTTGTCGCCCAGTTCCTCCAGACTAATCGCCATCAGGGTCCCGGCGGCGCGGGCTTGGGTGTACCAGGTCCAGTCTTCCTCGACCGTGAACACCAGCCGACCACCCATGACGCCATGCAAGCCGGCGCGGGCGGGCAGGTTCAGCTTTTGGGCACCGGCGTTTGTGATCCACCACCGCTCAGCCCGGAAGGTGTCGAGCGGGCGATTGATGATCACGGCCTGCACCGCGCCCGCGCCATCCCGGAACACCGATGCGCTGACGCCGTACCCGCCATCGGACTGATCACCGCGATAGACCTCGGTGGCCTGGGCCAGGGTCTGGCCGCGCCTCAGGGATTTGACGATGAAGGGATAGCCGCTCTCGGTCAGGGTTCCGGGTCCGAAATCGGTGGCCACCAGCAGGGTGTCGCGATCCAGCCAGCTGATCCGGTGCTTGCCCTCGGGCAGGGAGAAGCCGCCCTCGACGAACGTCCTTGTCGTCGTGTCGAACTCACGAACCACGACCGCGTCCTTGCCGCCGTCCGACAGGCTGATCAGGCAGCGGGTCTCGTCCGGCGGCAGGCAGCTGGCGCCCTTCCAGACCCAGTCCACACCCTCGGCCGCGGACAGCGCCCCGACGTCGATCAGCGTCTCCCATTGCGGCGCGTCGGTGCGATAGCTGTCCAGCGTCGTGCGCCGCCAGAGGCCCTTGGGGTTCTCCGCATCCTGCCAGAAGTTGCCGATTCCATCGCCGAGGAAGCTGGGCGACGGAATGCGCGCCGTCGACGACAGAACCTCGAACGCCTCGGCCCTGAAGGTCTCGTAGCGGGGGTCACCGGTCAGGGCGGCCAAGGCGCGTTCGTTGGACGCGCGCACGAAGGCCATGGCCTCGGCCCCCTCGACTTCCTCCAGCGCCAGGTGATCGTCCGCCGCCCGCACGCCGGCAGGCGACAGGTCGCTTGGCAGGTGGGGCAGGCTCTGGGCGAAGGCCGGAGCGGCGAGAACGGTGGCGATAGCGGTCAGGACAAGGCGCGAAATCATGAAACTCTCCGCTCATCCCCACGAAAGCGGGGACCCAGTGCTTTGGGCGATCGGCCTCGCCCAGTGCGCGATTAACGCAGTCCCAATCGCCGATTGCTCCCGCAGACAGCGTCTTGCGAAAGGACTGGGTCCCCGCTTTCGCGGGGATGAGCGGAAGAGGGTTTAGTCCATCAGCCGCCGGGTCAGATAGGTGTATTCCAGCGCGAGCCGCCGAGCGCTCTCGCGCAGGTTGGCCGCCGCGCCGTGGCCGCCGTCGGTGTTCTCGTAGAACAGGACCGGATAGCCCAGCTCTTCCATCCGCGCCGCCGCCTTTCGGGCATGCCCCGGATGGACCCGGTCGTCCTTGGTCGAGGTGTGGATGAAGACCTCCGGATAGGGCTGGCCGGCGCGCAGGTTCTGATAGGGGGAATAGGCCTGGATCCAGGCGCGTTCCTCCGGGATGTCTGGATTGCCGTATTCGGCGATCCAGCTGGCACCCGCCAGCAGGCGGTGGAAACGCAGCATGTCGAACAGGGGCACCTGGATCACCGCCGCATTGATCAGGTCCGGGCGCTGGGTCAGCATCGCCCCCATGAACAGCCCGCCTTGCGAGCCGCCCATGATGCCCAGGCGTGGCTGGCTGGTGATGCCGCGCGTGATAAGGTCCTGGGCGACCGCCTGGAAGTCCTCATGGGCCCGCTGGCGATTTTCCTGCAGCGCCGCCTCGTGCCAGCGCGGGCCGAACTCGCCGCCGCCCCGGGTGTTGGCCACGACATAGACCCCGCCCCGCTCCAGCCACAGCTTGCCGGTTGTCGCGGAATAGCCGGGCAGCATGGACACCTCGAACCCGCCGTAGCCGTAAAGCAGGGTCGGGTTTGACCCGTCCATCGCCATCGCCTCGCGGTGGACGACGAAGTAAGGGATCATCGTCCCGTCGGCCGAGCGGGCCTCGAACTGCTGGACCGTCAGGCCCTCGGCGTCGAACTTGGGTGGCAGCGACTTAACCGGCTCAAGATCGCCCGTCGCGGCGTCCGCCAGATAGAGCGTGGACGGCGTCAAATAGCCCGCCGCCGAGACGAACACCTGATCGTTCTGGTCGGAGGCCGAGCCCACGCCGACCGTGACATTCTCGGGCAGGTCCAACCGGGTCCGCGCCCATTCACCCGACGGATTGGGGCGATAGACGTAGACGTTGCCGCGCACGTTCTCGAACAGGGCGACGACGAGGCTGTTGCGGGTCGAGTTCATGCCCTCGATGGCCTCGCGCTCGCCCGGTCGGATAACCAGCTGCGCCCGGGCGCTCTGGTCCGCCAGCCAGTCGGACAGGGTCCAGGCGATGACGTCGCCGGTCTGGAAGGCCTGGCCGGACGGCGCGGTCCAGTCTTCCTTCAGCGAGACCACCAGCTGGCCCTGAACGAAGGCGCTGATGTCGGCCTTGGCCGGCAGCCGCAGCTGCGTCGTGGAACCATCGGCGTTCAGGACGTGGGTTTCGCTCTCGTAGAAGCTGACGCCCCGGTTGATCAGCACGGCCCGCACCACGCCGTCGGCGTCGCGCAGCGTGGATGCTCCGACCGACACGTCCGTCGGCTGGCCGGTGAAGATCGTCTCAGCCTGGTCGATGCTCTGGCCGCGCCGCAGCCGCTTGACGATCATCGGATAGCCCGAGGTCGTCAGCGAGCCCTCGCCGAAGTCGCGGGCGATCAGCAGTGTGTCCTGATCCACCCAGGTCACGCCGCCCTTGGATTCCGGCAGTTCGAAGCCGCCCTCGACGAAGGTCTTCGTCACCGTGTCGAACTCGCGGATCATCACCGCGTCCTTGCCGCCGTCGGACAGGGAGACGAGGCAGAACCGCTCCTCGGGCGGCAGGCAGTTGGCGCCGCGATAGACCCAGTTCTTGCCCTCGGCGCGCGATAGGGCGTCGATGTCCAGCACCGTCTCCCACTCGGGCGCGTCGGTGCGATAGCTGTCCAGCGTCGTGCGCCGCCAGACGCCCCGGATATTGGTCGCGTCCTGCCAGAAGTTCGAGATGAGGCCGGAGTTCAGGAAAGCCGGGCCCGGGATGCGGTCACGCGACTCCAGAATGGCCAGGGCCTGATCGTGCAGTTGCTGGTAGCGCGGATCGCCCTGGAGCGTGCCGAGCGAGCGCCGGTTCTGCTCCTCGACCCAGGCCAGCGCGCGCTCGCCCTCGACCTCTTCCAGCCAGAGATAGGGATCGGACGCGTCGGTCGTGGCGAAGGCGATGGTCTGGGCAGCGGGTGCGGTCGGGGTCTGGGCCAGGGCGGCGCTCGTGAGGCTGGTGGTGGCGAGAAGCGCGGCGAGCGCGGCGGAACGGATCATCGATGGAACCCTCATGTCTCGGACGCGGGCACCTTAAGGGCTATCGCGCGGCTGTGAAGCTGTATCCGAGACTGGTGATCACGACTGGGCTCAGCGCCCACCGGCACGGGTCCAGGCCTCGCGCGCGGCAAGCCAACGGGAAGGCACCAGCCCCTTCAGGCTGGCCTGATCGCGTCGCTTGAGCCCGGTCTCATTGCCCTGACGCCAGGCCGTTTCCGCCTCGATGGCGAGCCCGGCCGCGATGTCGACGATGATGACGCGAGCGGGGAGGACCAGAGCCCGGTCGAGCCTCACTTTCAGGCCACCGTCCGAGGTGTCGGCGATGACGCAGGCGACCTCCAGGCCCGGCGCGACGACCACGCCTCGCGCGTTGGCGGCGGTGCGGGGAAACTGACGGCGATCGGCGGACTGGGACCTGAACACAAGCACTCAAAAGCGGACGAAGCGCGCGGATCGCGCGCCCCGGTGTGACCCAGTCCGGACTCCGCGTCCAGCGTTCGTCAGCGTACGCCCATTAGTGTTGGCTCTGCGGCAGCCGGACGATGAGGCCGTCGAGCGCGTCCGACACCCGAATCTGGCACGACAGGCGCGAGTTCGGCTCGACGCTCTCGGCGAAGTCCAGCATCGACTCTTCCATGGCCGAGGCCTTCCCGGTCTTCTCGCGCCAGGCCTCGTCGACATAGACGTGACAAGTGGCGCAGGCGCAGGCCCCGCCGCAGTCCGCGTCGATGCCGGGCACATTGTTGCGGATGGCGCCCTCCATGACCGACAGGCCGGGCTTGACGTCGACGACGTGCTCGCGGCCGTCGTGTTCGATATAGGTGATCTTCGCCATGCGCGGGTGATGTCAAACTAAGCCTGAGAAAGCAATACCGTAACTTGATGCCGTAACCGACTTATGGCATCGTCGGCAGCATGGGAGAGATGCGCAAGATCACGGCCTTCGTTCCAGCTGATCTCATCGACAGCAGCCTTCGCATCACCGGTGAAGGCGTTAGCGAGACCCTTCGCAAGGCGCTGCGCGACATGAACCACGCGTGGGCGTGCCGGGAACTGCTGGCCATGGGCGGAACGCTGGACCTTGAAGCCGACGGTACGACTTTGGCTGAACTCCGAGAGGACAAGGCCTACGACTGGGACGGCTCGACCGATCGATGATCGCGGCCGATACGAGCACTGTGATCGACTGGCTTCGTCATGGGCCAATCGACCGGGACGACATAAAGGTCTTCATGACCGCGTTGCGAAGCGAGCGCATCGCCCTGCCGCCTCCCGTGGTCACCGAGCTGTTGTCCTTTCCGAGAGCCGACGCGCGACTTCAGACGATGCTGGACCTCGTCGGCCGGCTTCCGGTGGCGGAGGGGTTCTGGGAAAGGGCGGGCACAATGCGCGCGCGCCTGAGGGCGATGGGGCTGAAGTGCAAACTGCCCGACGCCCTGATCGCTCAGTGCTGCATAGACGCCGGAACACCGTTGATCACGCGCGATGGGGACTTCCGCCACTTCGCAGCCCATTGCGGCCTGGAACTGGCCTCCTGATCAGGCCGCCTGCTTGCGGCGGCTCGGCGCGACCATCAGCTTCTTGGTCTCGGCGATGGCCTTGGCGGGGTTCAGCCCCTTGGGGCACACCTGGGCGCAGTTCATGATGGTGTGGCAGCGGTAGAGCTTGAATGGGTCTTCCAGGTCGTCGAGCCGCTCCTGGGTCTTGTCGTCGCGGCTGTCGGAAATCCAGCGGTAGGACTGCAGCAGCGCCGCCGGACCCAGATACTCCGTCTGGTTCCACCAGTAGCTGGGGCACGACGTCGAGCAGCAGGCGCACAGGATGCACTCGTACAAGCCGTCCAGCTTCTCGCGGTCGGACGGGCTCTGGCGGCGCTCCTTCTCCGGGTCCGGCTCATCGGACTGGAGGTAGGGCTTGATGCTATCGTACTGGGCGTAGAACAGGCTCAGGTCCGTCACCAGGTCCTTGACCACCGGCTGGTGCGGCAGGGGGGCGATGGCGATGGTCGAGGACTGGCACTCCTCCCAGCCCTTGGTGCAGGCGAGGGTGTTGCGCCCGTCGATGTTCATCGAGCAGGAGCCGCAGATGCCCTCGCGGCACGAGCGGCGGAACGTCAGCGTCGGGTCGATGGTCGACTTGATGTGGATCAGGGCGTCCAGCAGCATCGGGCCGTGGTCGTCGGCCGAGACCTGATACTCGTCCCAGCGCGGGTCGGCGTCGACCTCGGGGTCGTAGCGATAGACCTTGTAGGTCTTGACGTTCTTGGCGCCCTTCGGGGCCTTGTGGACCTTGCCCTTGGTCGGCCTGGAGCCACGGGGGAGGGAAAGCTGGACCATCGGTTCCTCAGTAAACCCGAGCCTTGGGTTTGATGTACTCGATGTCCGAAGACATCGTGTATTCGTGCACCGGGCGGTAGTCGATCTGGACGTCCTGACCGGGACGCTTCCAGGCCAGGGTGTGCTTCATCCACTCTTCGTCGTGACGATCGGGGAAGTCCTCGCGGGCGTGGGCGCCCCGGCTTTCCTTGCGGTTGGCGGCGCTTTCGATCGTGACCAGGGCCTGATCGATCAGGTTGTCGTATTCCAGCGTCTCGACCAGATCGGTGTTCCAGATCATGCCGCGATCGGTGGTCTGGATGTCGGCCCCGCGCGCGTGGATGGCGCGCAGCTTGGCCACGCCCTCGTCCAGCGAGACGCCCGTGCGGAACACCGCCGCGTCGGACTGCATGGCCCGCTGCATCTCGCGGCGCAGTTCGGCCGTCGGAGTGCCGCCAGAAGCGTTGCGGAAGCGGTCCAGACGGGCGAGGTGAGCATCGGTGGCGGAAGCCGGGGCGTCCGGCACAGCTGAGCCCTTGTCCACCACCTCTCCCGCGCGCAACCCGGCCGCGCGGCCGAAGACGACGAGGTCGGTCAGGGAGTTGGAGCCCAGGCGGTTGGCGCCGTGGACGGACACACAGGCCGCCTCGCCCACGGCCATCAGACCGGGCACGACGCTGTCGGGGTTGCCGTCGCGCAGGGTCAGCACCTCGCCGTGATAGTTCGTGGGGATGCCGCCCATGTTGTAGTGGACGGTCGGAATGACCGGGATCGGCTCCTTGGTCACGTCCACGCCGGCGAAGATCTTGGCGCTCTCGGAGATGCCCGGCAGCCGCTCGTGCAGCACGGCGGGGTCGAGGTGGTCCAGGTGCAGGTTGATGTGGTCCTTGTTCGGACCCACGCCGCGACCCTCGCGGATCTCCATCGTCATGGAGCGGCTGACGACGTCGCGGCTGGCCAGATCCTTGGCCGAGGGGGCATAGCGCTCCATGAACCGCTCGCCCTCGGAATTGGTCAGGTAGCCGCCTTCGCCGCGCGCGCCTTCGGTGATCAGGCAGCCGGCGCCATAGATGCCGGTGGGGTGGAACTGGACGAACTCCATGTCCTGGAGCGGCAGGCCGGCGCGCAGCACCATGGCGTTGCCGTCGCCCGTGCAGGTGTGGGCCGAGGTCGCCGAGAAGTAGGCGCGGCCGTATCCGCCGGTCGCCAGGATGACCATCTTGGCCCGGAAGCGATGCAGGGTGCCGTCGTCCAGCTTCCAGGCCGTGACGCCGGTGCAGGCGCCGTCCTGCATGATCAGATCGAGCGCGAAGTATTCGATGAAGAACTCGACCTCGCGGCGCACCGACTGGCCGTACAGGGTGTGCAGGATGGCGTGACCGGTGCGGTCGGCCGCCGCGCAGGTGCGCTGGACCGGGCCCTCGCCGTAGTTCCGGGTCATGCCGCCGAAGGCGCGCTGATAGATGCGGCCGTCCTCGGTGCGGCTGAAGGGCACGCCCCAGTGCTCCAGCTCATAGACGGCCTTGGGGGCCTCGCGGACCAGGTATTCGATGGCGTCCTGGTCGCCCAGCCAGTCCGACCCCTTGACGGTGTCGTACATGTGCCAGCGCCAGTCGTCCTCGCCCATGTTGCCAAGCGACGCCGAGATGCCGCCCTGGGCCGCCACGGTGTGACTGCGTGTCGGGAAGACCTTGGTCACGCAGGCGGTCTTGAGCCCCGCCTGGGCGCAGCCGAGCGCGGCCCTCAGGCCCGAGCCGCCCGCCCCCACCACGACGACGTCATAGGCGTGATCGACGAATTGATACGAGGAAGCCATTAGAACGCGAGCCCGGCCGGCAGCGGCGCGGACCCCAGCGCCAGCCGCGTGATGAAGAAGACGCTGGCCGCCGCCAGCAGGAGACACACCAGGCTGATCAGGCCCGACAACGTCCGGTTCGAGCCCGGGGTGTGGATGTAGTCGTCGACGATGACCTTGGCGCCCATGTTCATGTGCCAGATGGAAATCAGCAGGGTCGCCGCCAACAGCGCCGCGTTGACGCGGTTGGCGAACCAGTCGAGCGCGCCCCCATAACCCGCCCCGGCGAGGGAGAAGCCGCTCCACAGCGCCCAGAGCGCCAGCGGGATGAGGATCAGCGAGGACAGCCGCTCGGCCGTCCACTCGCCCGCGCCGTGCCGCTCCGACACCTTGACGCCCTTCACGAAGACCTTGGTCTGGCGGCTCACAGCGTCACCTTCCCGGTCGCGAACAGGATGCCCCAGAAACCGACAGCGATCACCAGCGCGCCCCACAGGCTCAGCCAGGTCAGGCTGGTCGCCGCCTTGGGCGACAGGCTCGACCCGGCGTCCCAGATCAGGTGCCGCACGCCCGCTGTCAGGTGATAGGCCGCTGCGAGCGTGACCCCGAACCAGATCAGCAGGCCGATCGGCGAGGCCATCAGGCCGCTGAACGTCGCATAGGCCTCGGGCCCGAACGCCGCCGCCGCCAGCCATGCCACAAAGACCACCGACCCAACCGACAGGGCGCCCGCCGCCATGCGGTTGAGGATCGACCCGGTCATGGTCGCGTGGAAGCGCCAGACCTGCAGATGGGGGGACAGAGGACGCGGGCGGCCGTTCGGCTGGATCACGAAGCGGCCAGTCTGGTCTCCGGTCGGGTCGTTCGACGTATCGAGCGGCGCGCCGGGGGAGGCGTTCGACATGCGAATGGTTCTCAAAAACCTTCAAGGATCAGCGCACAAGCTGATGCGGGACAGGCTTTAGGGATGGTCGCGGGGGGGTGTCAACGAACCGGAGGCGCGCAATCGGCCGCACTGCACAAGATCGCGACGGCCCGTGGGGAACCGATCACATTTTCGCGTGTCGCGACTTCGATCTAGCCATGCCCGCCGACGGACGACAGTCTGATGGCATGAGCCTCTTCGCCCTGATTTCGCTCGCTGTTTCTCCGACCGTCCAGGACCGGGCCGTCCCCTATACGGCCGAGGTCTACCGCCCGCCTGTCGTCCGCCCCTTCGAGCCGCCCTCGAACTTCGGTCGCGTAACGGCCGAGGGCGACGGCGGAGGCGACCCGCGCCGCCAGCCGATCGTCGCTCCGGTCGTGGTCGAAGCCTACAGCCGCAGCTACGAACACGCCCCCTCGACCGCGGACACGGCCTATGATCAGGGCGTGAACAATGCCGAGGCGGCAATGGACGCCCGGATGGGTCCGCTCGACGGTCTCTGGCGTCTGATCGACGCCGAAGGCCGTCCCATCCTGCAGCTCTCGCTCAGCGACCGTGGCCCCTCACGCCCGCTGGAAGGGGCCTGGCGCAAACTCGATGCCCGTGGCGCGCTTGGACCGATCGATGCGTCAGAGCGGACCGACGCCGGGCTCGGCATGCGGCTTGGAGATGCCCAGCTCACGCTTTCGCCGGGTTCACAGGGCTGGACCGGAACTCTGACCGAAGCCGGTCGCTCGAGGAGCGTGACCCTGATCCGCTGACCGGCCTCCCGTCTCTCAGCCTGAGACGGAGGTCTCGCGAACGACATCCAGCACCACCGCGAGCTCATCCGCGCCGTATTGCTCCGCCCCACCCCGCCCCCAGACCGGGTCAGGCCAGAGCGGATCGTCGCGCCGCCGCCCGACCACATGGACATGCAGCTGAGCCGTGACGTTGCCGAGCGCGGCGACGTTCAACTTGTCTATCGGTCGGCCGGCCGTCTCACCCAGCGCCCGCACGGCCTGCCCGGCCCGCACCGTCTCCTCCAACAGCCGGGCGCGGTCCTCAATTGACAGATGTTCGATCTCGGTCGCGCCCTCGACCCGAGGGATCAAAATCAGCCATGGAAACCGCGCATCGTCCTGCACCCGCACATGACAGAGCGGCCAGTCGAGGGCGAAGACCGATCCTGCGTCAAAGGCCGGGTCAGAGCGAAAGCCACTCATAGTGTGATTGGTCCGAAGTGTGCGTCGATGATCATGGCTTCCCGTCCGGGCGCTTCCGCGCATCATCATGTGAACGAGCCACTCGAAACCTCAACCCGGACCCTCGGTCTCGGCCAACCAACGCATCCGGCAGGCCATGATCGCCGTCTCCCCCAGCTTCTCGACGAGCCGCCAGTTGACCACCGCGCCGATCGGGGCACCGACCACCGGGATCAGCTGGGCCAGCTTGGCCAGGTCGATGTAGTCGCGATACTCGATCTGGAACCGTCGCCAGTCGTAGTCGGTGATGGCCTCGGGCTGGTCGACCCCCGCGATCCAGCGTTCCAGTTCGGCCAGGGCGTCGGGCCGCCGCTTGGCGCTGGCGAAGGCCAGGTGGAAGATGTGCAGCAGGAACAGCCGCTCGCGCACCGAGCCACCGCCCCAACCGTAGGCGGCGACGACGTCGCCCAGCATCCGCACCTTGATCGCCATCAGGGCCGGGAAATCCGCCGCCGCCAGTACGAAGCCGCCCGCGCCGGCAACGCCGCCCTCGACGCTGGCGGTGTTGCGATAGACGGCGATCGCCGCCCGCGCCCTGGCCTCACACGCCGCAAGCGACCCGTCCGGCATCGGTCTGGCCTGAAGCAGGTCCGAGCCGAACAGGATTCCCTTGGTCATGGCCTCCACGCCAGAGGTGACGATGGCGTGGACTCGTTCCGGGATGATCCGGTTGATCCGCTCCTGAGTTCCGCGCGTCGCCTTGTCCCAAAGCCCGGGAGGCCGCAGCACCCGGGCCCGCCACGCCTCCACTTCGGAGCGGACCGTCGTTTCGTCGGCAACCGCGAGCAGGCCGCCGGGCACTTCGTCGGGCGGCACGAGTTCGGGAACGGTCTGGCTCATAGTGGGATCAAGCCTCTGACGGCGTCACGGTTGCAGGCAAATGCGCACGGGTCTAGACCCCCGCCCGACATCGGTCCCGCACCGCACACCCCCTCCCGGAGACAGACCTCATGGCTCGCGCGAAGATCGCCCTCATCGGCGCCGGAATGATCGGCGGCACCCTGGCCCACGTGGTGGCGCGCGAAGCGTTGGGCGATGTGATCCTGTTCGACATCGCCGAGGGCACCCCCCAGGGCAAGGCGCTGGACATCGCCGAGGCCTCGGCTGTCTTCGGCGCAGATGTGTCGCTCAAGGGTGCCAACGACTACGCCGACATCGCCGGCGCCGACGTCTGCATCGTGACGGCGGGCGTGCCTCGGAAGCCCGGCATGAGCCGCGACGACCTGATCGGCATCAACCTGAAGGTCATGAAGGCCGTGGGCGAGGGCATCAAGGCGCATGCTCCAAACGCCTTCGTCATCTGCATCACCAACCCGCTGGATGCGATGGTGTGGGCGCTCCAGAAGTTTTCGGGCCTGCCCAGGGAGAAGGTCGTCGGCATGGCTGGCGTGCTCGACTCGGCGCGCTTCGCCTACTTCCTGGCCGAGAAGACCGGCGTGTCGGTGCAGGACATCCACGCCTGGACGCTCGGCGGTCACGGCGACGACATGGTGCCGATGGTACGTCACTCAACCGTCGGCGGCCTGCCCCTGCCCGACGCGGTCAAGGCCGGCTTCATGACGCAGGAGGAGCTGGACGCCATCGTCGATCGCACCCGCAAGGGCGGCGGCGAGATCGTGGCCCTGCTCAAGACCGGCTCGGCCTTCTACGCGCCCGCCGAGAGCGCCGTCGCCATGGCCCGGTCCTATCTGAAGGACGAGAAGCGCGTCCTGCCCTGCGCCGTGTGGCTGTCGGGCGAGTACGGCCTGTCGGACCTCTATGTCGGCGTGCCCGCCCTGCTGGGCGCCGGCGGCGTCGAGAAGATCATCGAGTTCACGACCAACGACGAGGAAAAGGCCATGCTGGCCAAGTCGGTGGCCTCGGTGCAGGGCCTGATCCAGGCGTGCAAGGACATTGATTCCTCGCTGGCCTAGGGGCCGCCGGGCACCACCGCTCGGCTCGCGGACCCTCGGTGCCTGAGCGCGATTTGTCTCCGCCCCGTCGCGAAGCGATGGGGCGGAGACGTCTACTGCGGCTGCGGGCTGACCGTCCGCCCGAGATCGATCGCCAGACTGCGCCAGACCTGGATCGGATCGTCCAACTGGGCCGCGCCCCCGCCTTCGGTGAGCAGGACGTCGTATTGCGCCACCGCCTGACCAGGGACGTTCGACCCCTCTTCCGGCGCGGCGTAGAAGGCCTTCACGAAGCGCCGCTCCCCGTTCCAGCGGCCAATGACGGCCTCATTGGCCTGGGGTCCGGTGAAGGCGGCGGTGAACTGCACGTCCGGGCAACGTCCGTCGGTGCAGGAGAACAGCGTCAGCACCCACCGCAGCGGACCGTCGTCGACGCGCAGATACACGCGGTCGCCGGCGCTCTGAGGTTCCGACACTGTCAGCCCCGCCGCCGTCAGTCGCCCGGTGATCTCCGCCACGGGCAGCCCGGTCCAGCGCCCGGTCGGCGCGGCCGCCGTTTCCTGAGCCAGGGCGGCGGGGGCCGTCAGGCTGACTGCGAGAAGGGCGGCGGCGATCAGGGCGGTCGGCTTCATGGCGAGGTTCCCGGCGGACAGGCGCATCAATCTAGCGCCGATTGCGGCGAAGCGGCGACCGGCGCGTCCAGCGTCTCGGTCGAGGCCGCCTCCAGCCACTCCGCGCCCTGCATCTCGTTCAGCCGCGAGACGGTGCGCTCGAACTCGAACGCGCCGTCGCCCTTGGGATACAGCAGCTCGGGCGGGCCAGCCGCCAGCCCCACGAGGCGTCGCCGGGCCTCGTACAGCGCATCGATGAGGGTGACGAACCGGTTCGCCGCATGGCGCCTGTCCGGCGTCAGCAGCGGGATGTCCTCGATGAACAGGGTGTGGAAGCGTCCTGCGATGGCGAGGTAGTCGCGCGATCCCAGCGGCCGGTCGCACAACTCGGCGAACGTTGCCCGCGCCAGCCCCCCGGCCGTTCGCTGGATGGTCACGTCACGGCCGAGGATGTGCAGGATGGCCGGGCATTCCGGCATCTCACCCTTGAGATCGTCCCACAGGTGGTCGAAGGCCATGCGGCGGCCCATGTCGACGTCGTCGTACCAGACTCGAGACACCTTCAGCCGGTCCAGACGCCAGTCACGCCCGCCTTTCAACTCCACCACTTCGCAGCGCTCGACGATGCGATCGATGAAGGGGACGAACAGCGGCCGGTTGATCCCGTCCTTGTAGAGCTGGTCGGGAGCCCGGTTGGAGGTGATGCAGACCACAACCTTGCGCGCGAACAGGGCGTCGAACAGCCGACCCAGGATCATCGCGTCGGCGATGTCGGTGACCTGCAGCTCGTCGAAGCACAGGAGTCGCGCCTCCGAGGCGATCAGGCCCGCGACCGGCTCGATCGGATCGTCGCCCCTGTGCGTGCCGAACACCCGCTGGCGGGCGCGCCTGTCGCCTTCGCGCCATTGGCGGATCAGGTCGTGCACCCGCGCCATGAAGGCATGGAAGTGGGCGCGGGTCTTCCGTTTCTCCGGCGCGCAGGCGAAGAACAGGTCCATCAGAATGGATTTGCCCCGTCCCGGCGGCCCCCAGAGATAAAGCCCCCGCACCTCCGGAACCCCGCCGAACAGGCCACGCTTGCCGAGATCCCTCTCCAGCCGCGCGAGCGCGTCGACGGCCTGCTTCTGCGCCGGATCGGCGGTCAGACGCCCGTCCTTGATGCGTTTGTCGTAGGCGGCGCGCGTGCGGGATCCCATGGCGTCCGGGCTTAGCGAGGGCTTTCGTCGGAGGAAAGCGGTTGCTTCGCACACGCGAAGGCATAAATGCCAAGCCACGGAAGTCCGCTTCCAAACTCCCCAGATACCGCGCTCAAGCAGCGAGGCTCCGCGAGCCGAGCGTTAGCGCGTCCGAAGGACTGACAAATATGGCCTACAACGTCGCCATCGTGGGCGCGACCGGCAACGTCGGACGCGAAATGCTGACCATCCTCGAGGAACTGGAGTTCCCCGTGGCCGAGATGCACGCCGTGGCGTCGCGCAAGTCCAAGGGCGTCGAGGTCGCCTGGGGGGACAAGACCATCCGTTGCGAGGTCATCGACAGCTTCGACTGGTCCAAGGTGGACATCGTCCTGATGTCGGCGGGCGGCGACGTGAGCCGCGAGTGGTCCGAGAAGATCGGCAAGGCCGGCCCCATCGTCATCGACAACTCGTCGGCCTTCCGGAAGGACCCCGACGTCCCCCTGATCGTGCCCGAGGTGAACCCGGACGCCATCAAGCTGGCGACGAAGAAGAACATCATCGCCAACCCCAACTGCTCGACCGCCCAGCTGGTCGTGGCACTGAAGCCCCTGCATGACGCGGCCAGGATCAAGCGCGCGGTCGTCTCGACCTACCAGTCCGTCTCGGGCGCCGGGAAGGAGGGCATGGACGAGCTGTGGAACCAGACCAAGGCCATCTACGGCCTGGGCGACGCCTCGCCCAAGAAGTTCCCCAAGCAGATCGCCTTCAACGTCATCCCCTTCATCGGCTCGTTCCGCGACGACGGCTACACCGACGAAGAGGCCAAGATGTGGGACGAGACCCACAAGATGCTGGACCCCGCCATCAAGCTGACGGTCACCTGCGTGCGCGTGCCGGTCTTCGTCGGCCACTCCGAGGCGGTGACGGTGGAGTTCGACCGACCCATCAGCCCCGACGAGGCCCGCGCCATCCTGCGCGAGGCGCCGGGCGTGCTGGTCATCGATAAGCAGGAGCACGACGGTTACATCACCCCGGTCGACGCCGCCGGCGAGCACGCCGTTTACGTCTCCCGCATCCGCAAGGATCACACGGTCGAGAACGGCCTGAGCCTCTGGGTGGTGTCGGACAACCTCAGAAAGGGCGCGGCGCTCAACGCCGTCCAGATCGCCCAGCTGCTGGACGAGACGGGCACGATCAAGCCCCGGAGCGGGTACCGGTCCATCGCTGTCTGATTTCCCTCTCCCGCCGGGAGAGGGGAGGACCCCATGACCGTGTCCAAATCCCAAGCCCCCTTTGTCGCCGCCCTCGGCTGCTACGTCATGTGGGGCTTCATGCCGCTGCTGTTCATGGGGCAGGCGGCGCTCGGCTTCACCTCGCCGGAGATTCTGTCGCACCGCGCCCTGTGGTCGGTGCTGTTCGCGGGGGGTCTGGTGCTTCTGGCCCGCCAGTCCGGACAGGTCCGCACGGTCCTGTCCCAGCCCAGGACCGTGGCCTGGCTGCTGCTGGCCACCGTCCTGATCGCCTTCAACTGGGGCGTCTACGTCTGGGCCACGACCCATCAGGCCACGCTGGAGGCCAGCCTCGGCTACTACATCAATCCCCTGCTCAACATGGTCGTCGGCCTGTGGCTGTTCCGCGAGCGGATCGACCGCTGGGGCTGGGTCGCCATCGGACTGGCCGCTGTCGGCGTGCTGTTCCAGGCGCTCGCGCTGGGCCGCCCGCCGTGGATTTCGCTGATGCTGGCCTTCAGCTTCGGGGCCTATGGGGTCATCAAGAAGCGCATTCCGGTCGAGGCCCAGGCGGGCCTGTTCATCGAATGCCTGATCCTCCTGCCGTTCGGCATCGCCTATGTCGCCTGGCTCCAGATGGCGGGCCAAGGCCACGGCTTTTCGACCCCCGAGGGCTTCGTCTGGGCGCTCGCCAACGGCCCGGCGACGGTCCTGCCGCTGGCGCTGTTCGCCTTCGCCGCGCGCCGGATGCCGCTGTCGACCATGGGCTTCATCCAGTTCCTGGCCCCGACGCTGCAGTTCTGCGTCGGCCTGGCGACGGGCGAGGACTTCACCGTGCTGCGCGGCGTCTCCTTCGCCTTCATCTGGCTGGGCGCGGGCGTCTTCGCGGCCGCCGCCCTGATGCGCGCCCGGGCCGCGCGACGCGCAGCCGAAGACGCGGCGCTGCCGGTCTAGAGCGCCGCGTAGAGCGCCTCGATCAACCGTTGCGCCCGGGGGTCGCCGATCAGATAGGGCGACTGCCGCGTCATGGCGTAAGCGGCCGACAGCCTCCTCGCCGGATCGGCGAAGGCGCAGCTGCCGCCCCAGCCGCAGTGCCCCACCGCCTCCGGGTTCGGGCCGAAGATGTTGAGACCGGCATTGCGGGTGAACCCCGCCGCCCAGCTCATGACGAAGGGCAGGACCTTGTCCTGACCGGCCACCCGCTCGCGCGTCGCTTCTGCCACGACCGTCGGCGACAGAACCCGCGCGCCCTCCAGAACCCCGTCGTTGGCGATGACGCCCAGGATGCGGGCGAGGTCGCGCGCCGTGCCGTGCAGATTGGCCGAGGGAATCTCGATCGATCGCCACTCCGCCGATCCGCGCCCGCCCGGCGCCGAGCCCTTGTCGAAGAAGGCGGCCTTCTTGACGGCGTCGATGGTTCCGAGGTCGGTGGCCTTGGACGGCTTTCTCAGCGCAGCCACCCGCCCGTGCTCGGCCTCCGGCAGGCCGATCCACAGATCCAGCCCGAACGGGCGGGCGAAATCCTCCGCCAGCGCCCGGCCCATGGTCCGCCCGTCGGCCAGGCGGAACACCTCGTTGGCCAGATAGCCGACGGTGACGGGGTGATAGCCCGAGCCGGTCCCGAGTGGCCACATCGGCGCCTGGGCCGCCAGCCGATCCAGCACCGCCTGCCGGTCGAACCAGATGGCCGGATCGACGGGTTCGGAGAACCCCGGCAGCCCCGCCTGGTGCGATAACAGTTGCGCCACCGTCACCCGATCCTTGCCGTTCGCGCCGAAGGCGGGCCAAAGCGCCGCGACAGTCTCGTCATAGGCCAGCTTGCCCCGCTCGACCGCTGAAGCCATCAGGATGGCCATCACCGCCTTGCCGGTAGAGAAAACCGGGACCAGCGTCCGCTCATCCATTGGCACAGCGCCCGCCGCATCCGCCCGGCCGGCCCAAATGTCGAGCACGACCTCGCCCTCGATCACCGCCGAGAACCGCGCCCCCTGCTCGTTCAGCCCGTCGGGCGCATCGACGAAGTTGGCGGCGAAGGCGTCCTTCACCGCGGCGAAGCGTTCGGGGCAGGAGCCGGAAATCTCGGGCAGGCTGGTCATGCCCCCTCCCTAGCGCCGCCGCGCGAGACCCGCCACTCCAGCGCCGCGCGCCCCGCCACGACGCCGGACGCCAGACTGGCCTGCAGCAGATAACCCCCCGTCGGCGCCTCCCAGTCGATCATCTCGCCCGCCACGAACACGCCGGGCCGAGACCGCAGCATCAACGATGGATCCAGGCTCTCGAACCGGACCCCGCCCGCCGAGGAGATGGCCCGCTCCAGCCCCTGCATGCCGGTCAACTTGAGCCTGATCGCCTTGATCCGCTTCGCCAGCTTCTCGAGGTTGGCCGGAACCTCGCCGATCTCGCGCAGCATGGCGACCGCGACCGGCGACAGACCGCCGGCCTTCCTCAGGTGATTGGTCAGGCTGTCCTTGGCCTTGCGCGGCCGCGCCAGCCGCTCGGCCAGCGCCGCCTCGCTCAGGTCGGGCCGCAGATCGACCGTCAGCACCGCCGTCCCGTCGCGCGCGATGGCCTCCCGCAGCGCCGACGACAGGGCATAGACCGCGCCGCCCTCGACACCATAGCGCGTCACGACGAGCTCGCCGCGCACCGAATGGTCGCCGAACGTCAGAACGGCGGGCTTCAGCACCGCGCCCGCGAACCGTTCGACCAGCACCGCTGACCACGCCACGTCGAAGCCCGCGTTGGCTGGAACCAGCGGCTCAACCTGGGCGCCTTCGGCTTCCAACCACGGAACCCAGGCCCCGTCAGAACCCAGCCGGAGCCAGCTCGCCCCGCCGAGCGCCAGCACCGTCGCCGCCGCCCGCTCCCGTCGCTCGCCGTCGGCCGTCTCGAACATCAGGTCGTCGCCATCCCAGCCGATCCACCGCGACCGTGTCCGCACCGCCACCCCCAAGTCGGCCAGCCGCGCCAACCAGGCCCGCAGCAGCGGCGAGGCCTTCATGGCCTTGGGGAACACCCGGCCCGACGATCCCACGAACGTCGGCTGGCCCAGCCCCTCGGCCCAGGCGACCAGATCGGCCTGCGAGAAGGCCTCCAGCCACGGCGCGATCAAGGGTCGACGATCACCGTAGCGGCCGACGAACGCCTCGGCCGGCTCGGAGTGGGTCAGGTTCAGCCCGCCCCGCCCCGCCATCAGGAACTTGCGCCCCACCGACGGCATGCGGTCGTGCACCACCACCTGGGCCCCGCCCCGCGCCAGGGTCTCGGCGGCCATCAGACCGGCCGGGCCGGCGCCGACGACGTGGACGGGATCAGGCGTGCTCATCGGAGCCCCTTAGCCGCTCCGGCCTTGCAGCGGAACGTCCGTGCGCGGCATACGCTTCTGCCCCATGAGCGTCGCCTTCACCCGCGAGGAGGACCTGGAGGCCACGGCCGCCGATCTTCCCGACCGCCCGATCTCGCCCCACCCCAACCTCGTCACGCCCGGCGGGCTGGCGGCCATCGACGCGGCGCTGGCCGAGGCCCGCGCGGCCTATGCCGCCGCACAGGCCCAAGGATCGATCGAGGCTGACCGGACGGCGATGGCCCGGGCCACCCGCGACCTGCGCTACTGGTCCGCGCGCCGGGCCTCAGCCCAGCTCGTCGAGGCGCCCGCCGACGGCCGCGTCCGCTTCGGAGGCTCCGTCACCATCGAACGCGAGGACGGCCGCACCCAGACCTGGCGCATCGTCGGCGAGGACGAGGCTGATCCGGCAAACGGCTCCGTCAGCCATGTCTCGCCGCTCGCCCGCGCCCTGATCGGCAAGCGCGTAGGCGATGAGGCCAACGTCGCCGGTCAGTCGGTCGAAATCATCGCGGTGGACTGAACCGCGCCGCGGCCCCACATTGCAGGCACCAGCGCCGACCGGCGCTCAAGCCGCGAGCCTCTGCGGGGCGAGTGCTAGCGCCCCTCAAGAAGGAATGCCGATGGCCAGAAAGCCCAACTACAGCTTCGAGCGCATGGAGCGGGACAGGGCCGACGCCGAGAAGGCCGCCCGCAAGGCCGCCGCCAAGCAGGCGAAGAAAGACGCCAAGGCCCGGGGCGAGGACGTCGATCAACCCGACTGGCAGCCGCCCGAAGACGAGGCCGTCTAGGCTCAGGCGAACTCGGCTTCCAGATCGGCGAGGCGCGCGGCCTGATCCTCGGCGATCAGGGCGTCCAGCAGGGGATCGAGGTCGCCCTCCAGAATCTGCGGCAGGCTGTGGAGCGTCAAATTGATGCGGTGGTCGCTGACCCGGCCCTGCGGGAAGTTGTAGGTGCGGATGCGCTCGGATCGGTCGCCCGATCCGACCTGAGACTTGCGAGCGTCCGAACGCGCCTGGTCCTTCTGCTGGCGCTGCAGGTCGTACAGCCGCACCCGCAGGTTCTTCATCGCCTTGTCGCGGTTCACGTGCTGGGACTTCTCCGACGACGTCACCACGATGCCGGTCGGCAGGTGGGTGATGCGCACGGCCGAATCCGTCTTGTTGACGTGCTGCCCGCCCGAGCCAGACGCCCGATAGGTGTCGATGCGGATGTCCTTGTCCTGGATGTCGATCTCGACGTCCTCGACCTCGGGCAGGACCGCCACCGTCGCCGCCGAGGTGTGGATGCGGCCGCCCGCTTCTGTCGCGGGCACGCGCTGGACCCTGTGAACGCCGCTCTCGAACTTCAGCCGCCCGAAGACGCCGTCGCCGGTGACCGTGGCGATGATCTCCTTGTAGCCGCCGGCGTCGCCTTCGGTGGCGCTGTCCAGCTCGACCTTCCAGCCCCGGGTAGAGGCATAGCGGCTGTACATACGGAACAGATCGCCCGCGAACAGGGCCGCCTCGTCACCACCGGTTCCGGCCCGCACTTCCAGAACAGCCGAGGCGTTCTCGTCGGCGTCGCGCGGGGCCAGCAGCAGGGCTACGCCCCGCTCCATCTCCGGCAGACGTTCCGACAGAATCCGCAGCTCGTCATCGGCCATCGCCGCCATTTCGGGGTCGGCGGCCATGCCTTTCAGGTCCTCGATCTCGGCGCGCGCCCGGGCCAGCGCCGTGACCGCATCGGCCACGGGCTTCATCTCGGCGTGCTCCTTGGACAGGCGCACGATCTCCTGCCCGTCGGTGGCCGCGCCCATGCGCGCCTCCACCTGGTGGAAGCGGTCGAGGACCTGATCGAGCTTGGACTGGGGCAGGCGCAAAGGGGGCTTGAGCTCCGGTTCGGCGAAGGGCCGGACCCTTATCGCGCGCCACGGCGGCTGTCGATGCGACGGCGCGGGCCCATCGTGGAGGATAACAACGGCGTCATCGACGGTGACTTGCCCGCGTCTGGGGCATTAGCTGTGCCTTGGGAAGCGCTTCTGGCGGTTCCGTGGGGGCCGAATGGACACCTTCCTGCTGTTCCTGCTGGTGGGTGTCGTTGCCCAGACAGCCGACGGGGCCTTAGGCATGGCCTATGGGCTGATCGCCAACTCCGTGCTTCTGGCGCTGGGCGTCCCGCCCGCCACAGCATCAGCGAGTGTCCACGTCGCCAAACTCTTCACCGGCAGCGCCTCGGCCGCGTCCCATCTGTATCACCGCAACATCCTGTGGAGCCTGTTCTGGCCGCTCGCCATCGGGGGCGTTCTCGGGGGCGTCGTCGGAGCCTTCGTCCTAACCGGCGTGGACGGTGACGTCATCCGTCCTTTCATATTGGCCTATCTCTTCGCCATGGGGGTCTGGGTGCTGGCACGGGCCGCGCGTCAGTCCCGGACGCGCGAGCTGCCTCCACGTCTCAGCGGCCCGCTCGGCCTCGTCGGGGGCTTTCTGGACGCTATCGGCGGCGGGGGCTGGGGGCCGACCGTGACCTCGACGCTCGTCGGCGCGGGAGCGGAGCCCCGACATGCCATCGGCACGGTCAACACCTCCGAGTTGCTGGTGACCGCCGCCATCTCGGCTGCCTTTCTCGTCGCCCTTCTCACCGGTCGATGGGATGGAGGCGCGTTGCACGATCACGCCTGGGCCGTCGGAGGCCTGATCGTCGGAGGGCTGATCGCGGCCCCCTTCGCCGGCTGGATCACCAAACGCCTGCCGCAGCGGGTTCTGACCTATGCCGTGGGCACCCTACTGATCCTGCTCGCAGCCTTCCAGGGCCTGCAGATAGCGGGCCTGTTCGCCTAGGGCGGCCTGGTGGCGCGACCGCTCGTTGCCTGAGCGCCTAGAGCTCCACGCCCGTCGTGCGCATGATCTCGGCCCGCAGCTCGGGCAAGCCAAGACCTTTCTCGGCCGAGGTCACGGCGACGGCCGGGAAGGCCGCCGGGCGCTTTGAGATCGCCTTGAGCGTCGCCTCGCGGACGGTCTCGCGCTCATGGGCCTTGATCTTGTCGGCCTTGGTGAGGACGACCTGATAGCTGACGGCGGCCAAGTCCAGCGCGTCCAACGCCTCCGTATCCACCGCCTTGAGCCCATGGCGGCTGTCGATCAGCAGATAGACCCGCTTCAGCGTCACCCGGCCTCGCAGGTAGTCGCGGCCCAGGTTCTGGAACTGCCTCACCGTCGACTTGGATGCCTTGGCCCAGCCATAGCCCGGCAGGTCGACCAGCCGCAACTTGCCGTCCAGATCGAAGAAGTTGACCTCGCGCGTCCGGCCCGGCTCGTTGGACGCCCGCGCCAGCTTGTGCATGCCGACAAGGCCGTTGATCAGGCTCGACTTGCCGACGTTGGACCGGCCGGCAAACGCGATCTCGGGCAGATCCGGCTCTGGCAGCTGCTCGATCTTGGCGCACCCCATGACGAAGGTCGCGGGCCGGGCGAACAGCACCCGCGCGGTCTCGATCTCCTCGTCCGAATAGGTGCCGGTTTCGACCTCCGTCACGCGCGCGCGATCCCGAAAAGTGGCCGCCGGTTTTCGGACCAGATCGCGCGCACTAGGCTGCCTTGTTTCTCAGCTTGGCGATGAAGTCGTCGATCGGGTTCTCGGCTCCGTAGCGGTTCATGATGAAGTACTGCTGGGCAATGGACAGCACGTTGTTCCAGGCCCAGTAGACCAGCAGACCCGCCGGGAACACCGCCATGATGAAGGTGAAGATCACCGGCATCCAGGCGAAGATCTGGCGCTGGACCGGATCGGGCATGGGCGGGTTCATGGCTTGCTGCAGCCACATGGTGAAGCCGTAGAAGATGGCCAGCACGCTGAGCGCCAGCGTGAAGCCACCGCCGGAGTTGGTGAGCAGTCCGCCCAGCAGAGGCAGGGAACCGGGGTCCCACGGGATCAGGCCGAACAGGGTCCAGATATTGGTCGGATCGGGTGCTGACAGGTCACGGATCCAGCCGAAGAAGGGCGCGTGCCGCATCTCGATGGTGACGAACAGCACCTTGTAGAGCGCGTAGAAGACCGGGATCTGCACCAGGATCGGCAGACAGCCCGCCAGCGGATTGACCTTCTCGCGCTGATAGAGCGCCATCGTCTCCTGCTGCTGCTTCTGCGGATCGTCTTTGAACTGCGCCTTGATCTTCTCCATCTGCGGCTGGAGCTTGCGCATCTTCGACAGGCTCTCGTAGCTCTTGTTCGCCAGCGGGAACATGATGAGCTTGATGGTCAGCGTCAGCAGCAGGATGGCCACGCCGAAGTTGCCCACCAGCCCTGCGAACCAGTGGACCAGCAGGAAGATCGGCCGCGTCAGGAAGAACAGGAAGCCCCAGTCGATCGCATAGACGAAGCGCGGCAGGCCCAGTTGTTCCTCATAGTCGGCGAGGATCTCGTTGCGCTTCGCGCCGGCGAAAAGGCGCTGCTCCTCGGTGATCTGGCGGCCGGGGTTGATCGTGCGGGGCTCGCCCAGCAGGCGTGCCTCGCGCATCTGCAGGCCGTTGGCGTCGCGCGCCACGAACTCGGCCTCGACCCTCTGGTCCTGACCGGGGATCAGGGCCGCCAGCCAGTACTTGTCGGTGATGCCGAGCCAGCCGCCGGTGGACTCGAACTCCTCGCGGGGCTTCTTGGTCCAGTCGCCATACTTCAACTGGGTGGTCGAGTAGCTGCCCGGCTCGCCAAAGGTTCCGATGCCGCCCTCATGCAGAATCTGGTTCTTGCCCAGCGTGTCGGGCACGCCCTGGCGCTCGATGCGGCCATAGGGGGCGATGACGATCGGCGTCGTGCCAAGGTTGGCGACCGTGTCGCGCAAGGTGAACAGGTAGTTCTCGTCCACCGACACCACGCGAGTGAAGCGCAGACCCTGGCCGTTGTCCCAGGTCAGGGTGACCGGCGTCGTCGGCGTCAGGGTGGAGCCGCTGGTCAGCCGCCACAGGGTGTTGGGGCCAGGCACGCCGCCGGCGATGTTCTGACCGGTCCAGCCGAACTGGGCGAGGAAGGCGTGCTCCATCCCGGCGGGGCGGAACAGTTCGACCGGGGCCTCCTCGCCTTGAATTTCTTCATACTCGGTCAGGAACAGGTCGTCGATCCGCCCGCCCTGAAGCGAAAGGGTTCCACGCATCTTGCCCGTCTGGATCGGCACGCGCGCGACCGTGCCCAACGCCTCGCGACGATTCTCGGTGAAGACGGCGGCGGACGGGGCAGGCGCTGCGCCGGGCACAGCCAGATCACCGCCGGCGTCGACCGTCTGCGACACCGCCGCGGCCTCGGCGGCGGCGCGCTGCTGTTCGGCTTGTGGTCCCAGGATGAAGATTTGGTACAGGATCAGGATCACCGCCGTCGCGACGACGAAGATCACCATGTTCCGCGTGTTCTCGTTCTTCATTCGGGTCAGGCGTCCTGGTCGGGCTTTGAGGCGAGCGGAGGTTCGGAAGTGGGAGCGGCCTGGCGCGAACGCGAGGGGTCCGGCGGGCCCGGCTGCGCCAGCCTTGTAAGGGCCGACGCCACATCGTCAAGCAGACGCTCCCAAGGCCGCTCGGCCGTGCCCTGGCGCGCGATCAACACATAGTCGGAACCCGGGACGCCGTGGATGGGCAACAGGGCGCGGGCGGCCTCGCGCAAGCGGCGCTTGGCGCGGTTTCTGACTACCGCCCCGCCGATCTTGCGGGTGGCGGTGAAGCCCACGCCGATGGCCGGATCCCCGTCGGCCCGGTCCAGACGCTGGATCAGCACCGCCCCTCGGGCCAATGAAACGCCTTTTGCGGCCGCCAGGAACTGGGGCCGCTTGGTCAGGCGTCGCAATTGGGAGGTGTGTTTCATCCTCACCCGTGCAGCGAAGCGGAACGGGGGAGGGGGACCATGCGGAGCATGGTGGAGGGGGCGGACGCGAGCACCGTGTCTGGGGTCGCCCCCCCCCCCCC
>NZ_LJHU01000037.1 GCF_001295975.1 Brevundimonas sp. AAP58
CCCGCCGGACCCGCGCGCCGCGCGCCGAACAGGCCGCGACCGACGATGCGGGCGCCCTGCCGGGCTTCCTGACCCGCTCGGCCGCGCCCGCTCCGGCCGCCGCCGACGGCGAGGAGCCTGCGCCGAAGAAGCGCGCGCCCCGCGCCCGCAAGGTCGAGCCGGTCGAGGAATAGGCGTCACGCGCCAGCTGCGCGTGTGGTTTACCTTGATGCAACCTGAGCGTGTCAGCGTCCTTCGTAACGGGAGGACGGACGATGCTGGCTGTGTTGCTGATCTTATCCATGGCGCTAGCCGCCGGATGGGCGGGGGTCCGGTTGTGGCTGGACGCGCGGCGTCACGCGCGGGCGCTGGGGGAGACCAACGCCGGGCTTGAAGCGCGCGTGGCCGAACGCACTGTGGCCCTGACCCAGGCGCTGGTGTCGGCGGGTGAGAAGACCAAGGCGCTTCAGCAGGCCAATGACGCCAAATCGGACTTCCTGGCGGGACTGTCGCATGAGCTGCGCACGCCGCTGAACGCGGTGCTGGGCTTCGCCGAGCTGATGCGGATGAACGCCGAGGCCGAGCCCCTGACGCGACGGCAGGGGCAGGCGGTGGATCAGATCCACGCGGCCGGGCGGCATCTGCTGACGCTCGTAGATGAAGTTCTGGATTTGGCGCGGATCGAGGCGGGGCGGCTCAGCCTTTCGATCGAGCGGGTCGATCCGCAGCTGGTGGTGCGTCAGGTCTGCGACCTGGTGCGGCCGCAAGCCGAAGCCGCGGGCGTCACCCTGTCGGCGCCAGCGCCCGTCGCCGGTCTGGGCGTGACGGCGGACCGGACGCGGCTGCGTCAGGTGCTGATCAACCTGTTGACCAACGCCATCAAATACAATCGCAGCGGCGGCCATGTCTGGGTCGAGATGCGCCAGACGCCGGAGGGCGCGGCCATCGTCGTGCGCGACACCGGCATCGGGTTGCCTGCCGGGCGCATGGCCGAGCTGTTCAAGCCGTTCAGCCGCCTGGGTCGGGAGGAGAGCGGCATCGAGGGGACCGGCGTTGGCCTGGCCGTGTCGCGTCGACTGGCCGAAGCCATGGGCGGGACGATTCAGGCCGAGAGCGTCGAGGGCGAAGGCTCGACCTTCACCCTGCACCTGCCGCCCGCGCGGGAGCCCTTGGCCGTGGTGACGGCCTCGCCGCTGACCGACGAGGCCCTGCCCGAAGCGGTGATGCTCTATGTCGAGGACAATCCGTCCAACATCGCCCTGATGCGTCACGTCGTGGCCGCGCTGGGGCCGATCCAGCTGCATGTCGCCGAGACGGGGCACGAGGGGCTGGCCCTGGCGCGCGACCTGCGGCCAGACGTGATCGTGCTGGACATCAACCTGCCGGGGCTGTCGGGGTTCGAGCTGAAGGCGCGGCTGGACGCCGATCCCCTGACCTGGGGCATTCCCGTGCTGGCCCTGTCGGCGGGGGCGATGCCGGCGGACGTGCGACAGGGGCGCGAGGCGGGCTTCCGCGACTATCTGACCAAGCCGCTCGACATCCGCGCCTTCGCCAAGGCGCTGGACCGGGCCTTGAGCGCGCCGGGCGACGCGGAGCGACCTCGCGCCGCTTGACGGTGGCGGTCGGCTGGGGCTCCCTTCCGGCCCATGCGTATCCTGATTTCGGCGCTCGCCGCCCTGACCGTCGCCGCCTGCGCGAGCACGCCGCCGCCGCCTCCTCCGCCGCCACCCGGAACGGGAGGTCAGGCCGTGCTGAGGGACTGGCGCGGCATCGTCACGGCGACGGACCGGGATCGGTATGCGCGGCGCGACGCAGCCTGGCGGCTGGCGCTGGAACAGGCGCGGCGGCAGGCGGGGTCGGGCGATCTGGACAGCGTCGGCGACCTGATCGATCCCGGCGCGGTGAGGGGCGGGGTGACGCCGCCAGTGGGCGATTATCGCTGCCGGACGGTCAAGCTGGGGTCCCAGGGCGGGGAAGCCGGGCTGGGCTACGTCGTCTATGGCTGGTTCGCCTGCCGCATCGAGCAGACGCCACGGGGGCTGAAGTTCTCCAAGCTGACGGGGTCGCAGCGGCCGAGCGGCCTGCTGTTTCCCGAAACGGACCGTCAGATGGTGATGCTGGGGTCGATGGCCCTGTCGACCGAGCCGCCCGCCAACTCCTACGGCCAGCGCCCCGACCGCGATCTGATCGCGGTGCTGGAGCGGATCGGGCCGGAACGGTGGAGGCTGGTCCTGCCGTGGCCGCAGTATGAGTCTAACCTCGACCTGATCGAACTGGTCCCCGCCTGAGCGCCGGTCTCAGATGACGGGCCGCGACATCGCCGTCGTCGGGGCGGGGCCGACGGGGCTGGCGCTCGCCCTGCTGCTGAAGCGGCAGGGGCGAAAGGTCGTCATGCATGAGCGGTTCGCCGAGGCGCGGCCGATCGGGGCGGGCTTCATGCTGCAGCCGACGGGGCTGCATGTGCTGGACCGGCTGGGGCTGACCGAGAAGGTCGCGGCGCTGGGCCAGCCGCTGAACCACATCTTCGGGCGCGAGGCGCGGCGGGGTCGTGTGGTGCTGGACGTCAAGTATTCGGACCTGAAGTCTCCGCGTCCGGACGGGCTGAACGCGGTCGGCGTGCATCGGGCGGCGATCTTCCATGTGCTGCACCACGCCTGTCTGGCCGAGGGCGTCGAGTTCGTCACCGACCAAGAGATCGCGTTG
This sequence comes from Brevundimonas sp. AAP58, assembly GCF_001295975.1. Lineage (GTDB taxonomy): Bacteria > Pseudomonadota > Alphaproteobacteria > Caulobacterales > Caulobacteraceae > Brevundimonas. The sequence goes on from NZ_LJHU01000037.1 coordinate 2,683, forward strand.
GCGTCGGACGGGCGGATCGTGGACGCCAAGGGGACGGCGAGCGCCGTGTTCGACCTGGTCGTGGATGCGTCGGGCGCGCGGTCGCCGATCGCGCGAGACCTGCTGAAACGTCAGGGCGGCAGGCGGACTGAGCTGGAATGGGGCGCGGTCTGGGGGACGGTCCCGTGGCCGGGCGATCCGTTCGACGAGGGGGCGCTGGAGCAGGTCTATCGCGGGGCGTCGCGGATGATCGGGGTGCTGCCGTGCGGGGCGCGGCCGGGATCGCCCGATCGGCTGGCGACCTTCTTCTGGAGCCTGAAGCCCGACGATCACTCGGCTTGGGTGTCGGCGGGGATGGAGCGGTGGAAGGCCGAGGTGCTGAGCCTGTGGCCGCAGACGGCGCCCGTGCTGGACGCCATTCCGGACGCCGAAGCCCTGACCTTGGCGCGCTATGGCCACCACACCCTGCCCCTGCCGGTGGCGGACCGGCTGGCGGTGGTGGGGGATGCGGCCCATTCGACCAGCCCCCAGCTGGGCCAGGGCGTGAACATGGGGCTGCTGGACGCCCTGACGCTGGCCGATGCGCTGAACACCCACGCCGAGCTGGACGAGGCGCTGATGGCCTATGCCCGCATCCGGCGGTGGCACATCCGGCTCTATCAGACGCTGAGCTGGGGGTTCACCCCCTTCTACCAGGCCGATGGCAAGGTTCTGCCCTGGGTGAGGGACCATCTGCTGGGCAAGGTCGCGCGCCTGCCGTTCGCGGCGCGCATCCTGGCGGCGACGGTGTCGGGGGTGCTGCTCGACCCGAGGCGCTAGGCCTCACACCATCGGCGGTGGGCCGGCCAGGACGTCGCGTTTGCCGGCGTGGTTGGCGGGCGAGACGACGCCTTCCTGCTCCATGCGCTCGATCAGGGAGGCGGCGCGGTTGTAGCCGATCTGGAGTCTACGCTGGACATAGGAGGTCGAGGCCTTGCGGTCGCGGGTGACCACGGCCACGGCGCGGTCGTAGAGGTCGTCGCCCGAGCCTCCGCCGCCGTCCTCGTCGAAGGCATTGTCGCCGTCGCCGTCCGGATCGTCGGTGATCAGGTCGAGATAGTCGGGCTCGGCCTGAGACCGCAGATGCTTGCAGACCTCCTCGACCTCGCCGTCGGTGACGAAGGGGCCATGCAGGCGGGTGATGCGGCCGCCGCCGGCCATATAGAGCATGTCGCCCTGGCCCAGCAGCTGTTCGCCGCCCTGCTCGCCCAGGATGGTGCGGCTGTCGATCTTGGAGGTGACCTGGAAAGAAATCCGGGTCGGGAAGTTGGCCTTGATCGTGCCGGTGATGACGTCGACCGACGGCCGTTGGGTGGCCATGATCAGGTGGATGCCTGCGGCCCGCGCCATCTGGGCCAGGCGCTGGACCGCGCCTTCCACATCCTTGCCGGCGACCAGCATCAGGTCGGCCATCTCGTCCATGACGACGACCAGATAGGGCATGGGCTCGGGACGGATCTTCTCGGACTCGAAGACCGGGCGGCCCTGGTCGTCGAAGCCGGTCTGGACCGTGCGTTCGAAATGCTCGCCCTTGGCCTGGGCCTCGCGGGCGCGCTCGTTGTAGCTGGCGACGTTCCTGACGCCGAGCTTGGACATGCGGCGATAGCGGTCCTCCATCTCCCGCACGGTCCATTTCAGGGCGACGACGGCCTTCTTCGGATCAGTGACGACGGGGGCCAAGAGGTGCGGGATGCCGTCATAGACCGACAGCTCCAGCATCTTGGGGTCGATCATGATGAAGCGGCACTCGGCGGGCGAGAGCCGGTACAGGATCGACAGGATCATGGCGTTGACCCCGACCGACTTGCCCGAGCCGGTGGTGCCCGCGATCAGAAGGTGCGGCATGCGGGCCAGGTCGGCGACATAGGGCTCGCCGCCGATCGTCTCGCCGAGCGCCAGCGGCAACAGGTGGGCGGGCTTGCCGTATTCGGACGAGGCCAGCAGGTCACGCAGATAGACGGTTTCGCGCTTCAGATTGGGCAGTTCGATGCCGATGGCGTTGCGGTTGGGAACGACCGAGATGCGGCAGGCGCGGGCCGACATGGAGCGGGCGATGTCGTCCGACAGCGCCACGACGCGGCCGTGCTTCACGCCCGGCGCGGGGACCAGTTCATAGAGGGTGACGACCGGGCCGGGGCGGATCTGGTCGATCACGCCCTTGACGCCGAACTCGGCGAGCACGCCCTCCAGCATCTTGGCGTTCTGCTTGAGCGCCGTCTCATCAACGGAGGCGACGCGGGCCTGGGGCTTGGCCAGCATGGCCAGGGGCGGCAGGTCGAAGTCGCCTTCGGGCCGGGCGAAGTCGAAGGCGGCCTGGGCGTCGTCGACGGCCTTCTTGGAGGTCTTGGCCGGCTTGGGGGCGGCGACGCGGGGTTCGGGTGCGGAACGGGCGGACGGCGCGGCGGGCGCGGGCTCGTCCCAGGGCAGGGGGGCGCTGTCGTCCTCGTCCTCGGGCAGTTCGAGGCGGGCGGGGCGGCGCGGGGCCTTCTGGGGCGCGGCGATCTCCGGCTCCAGGACCGGTCGGCGGCGGGTCGGGGTCGGCGCGACCGGGACGGGCGCGCGGCGCAGGCCGCCGAGCCAAGCGGCGGCGTCGCCGAAGTCGGACGCGCGCAGGCCCACGGCATAGCCGCAGGTCCACAGGCCGAAGGCGAGGAAGATCAGGCCGCCGACGATCTTTCCGCCGGGGATGTCGAGGCCGCGGAACAGGCCGTCGAACAGGCCGATGACCGCGTCGCCCCACAGGCCGCCGAGGCCCGAGGCGAGCGGCCAGACGGCCGGGGCGGCGAGCGCCGACAGGGCGCCGGCGAGCGACAGGACGCCGGCGGTGGCGGCGAGCGCCTTCAAGGGCGTGGGCTTGAGGCGTTGCTGGATGGCGTCGCCGATGGCGGCGGCCAGACCGAAGGCGACGATCAGGGCGGCGGCGGGCCAGGCGGCCAGGCCGATCGACTGCATGAACAGATCGGCGAACAGGGCCCCGTTCGCGCCGAGCCAGTTGGTCGGGGCGGCCGAGGAGGCGGCGTTCAGGCTGGGGTCCGCCGGATTCCATGACACCAGCGCGATGACCAGCAACGTCGCCAGCAGGGCCTGCAGCACGCCCCGGAACCGCACCACGAAGGGCGCGTCCCACAGGATGAGGGCGCTTTCCCAGGCACGCTGACCGATGGCGAGGGCGGCGGACATTCACGGCTCCGGACGAAGGACGCCGCAGTTTGGGCGGGACAGGGTTAAGGGGCTGTTTACCGGAAGAGGCAGCGGGCAGCGGGCAACGGCACGCCCGGTAGAGGCCAACGGTCGCGGCTCACCGAGGCGTCGCATCTGCTATTGCCTGTTGCCTGTTGCCTGTTGCCTATGAGCTTCATGACCCCTCCCCAGACCCATGACGTCATCGTCGCCGGCGCCGGCCTCGCGGGCGCGACCTTCGCGCTCGCGGCGGCGAGCGGGGGGCTGCGGGTCGCGCTGATCGATCCCCAGCCGTTCCCGGTTCAGCTGGCGGAGACGTTCGACGGGCGGTCGACGGCCATCGCCTGGTCGACGTTCCGCATGCTGGACGCGCTGGGGCTGGGCGAGCGGTTGCGGCCGCATGCGTGCCGGATGGATCGTATCCTGGTGACCGACGGGCGGCGGCCGGGCGCGGCGTCGAAGGCCGCGTCGCCGACCTTCCTGCGGTTTGACGCCGAGGAAGTGGGCGATGCGACCGGGGGCGAGCCCCTCGGATACATGGTCGAGAACCGTCGCATCCGCGCGGCCCTGGCCGAGGTGCTGGCGGAAAGCTCCGTCGAGCTGATGGCCCCGGCGGCGGTGGAAAGCGTCGACGGGTCGGGCGCGCGGGCGGTCGTGACGCTGAAGGACGGTCGGGTTCTGGTCGCGCCGCTGATCGTGGGTGCCGAAGGGCGGGGATCGCTGGTGAGGAAGGCCGCCGGGATCGACACCGTCGGATGGGGCTATGGCCAGTCCGGCGTGGTGGCGACGGTGCGGCTGGACCACGACCATGGCAATGTGGCGCACGAGTACTTCCTGCCGGGCGGACCCTTCGCCATTCTGCCCCTGACCGACCGGCGGGCCAGCCTGGTCTGGACCGAGACGACGAAGGCCGCCGAGGCCCTGCGCGATTGCTCGGACGCCGCCTTCCGGTCGCACCTGATGCGGCGCTTCGGCGAGTTCCTCGGCGAGGCCCGGCCGGAGGGGCCACGGTTCGTCTATCCGCTGGCGCTCGAGCTGGCGACGAAACTGACGGGGCCGAGGACGGCGCTGATCGGCGATGCGGCGCATGGGGTGCACCCCGTGGCGGGTCAGGGGCTGAACATGGGGCTGAAGGACACCGCCGCGCTCGCCGAAGTGCTGATCGAGGCGGCGCGGCTGGGCGAAGACATCGGGTCGGAGACCGTGCTGGACCGCTACGCCCGCTGGCGGCGGTTCGATATCCTGGCGCTGGCGGCGGGCTTCGACGGCTTCGTGCGGCTGTTCTCCAACGACCTCGCGCCGGTGCGGCTGGCGCGGGACCTGGGCATGGCGGCGGTCAACCGCATCGCACCGCTGAGGAAGGCCTTCATGGGCGAGGCCGGCGGGGCGATGGGCGATCTGCCGAAGCTGCTGAGGGGCGAGGCGGTCTAGGAAGGTTCGAGGTTCTAGGGGCTAGGTTTTAGGGAGGTGGAGCAGCGACCGGCGTCGCACGACTTCCATAGTGCCTCGAACCTCAAACCTGGCACCTGCCACCTAATCCAGCTGCCGCGCCTCTTCGGCCAGCATGATCGGCACGCCGTCGCGGATGGGGAAGGCGAGCTTGGCGCCCTTGGAGATCAGCTCGTTGGCGGCGCGGTCATAGTCCAGCTTTCCGCGCGTGACCGGGCAGACCAGAACCTCCAGCAGGCGGGGATCGACGGAAGCCGGGGTGTGGAAGGCGTCGCTCATCAAGGGACCTGGCGGATTGGAGATCGGGCGTCGCCACGATACACGAGCGCTGCGCCCCAGCCAAAGCCCCCGGATCCCGAATGACCGAATACGAAGCCTTCGCCCTGGAGCTGGCCGCAGAGGCCGCGCGGGTCACCCTGCCGCTGTTCCGCAACGAGGCCGCGGCCGAGAACAAGGCGGGCGAAGGGGCCTTCGATCCGGTGACTGAGGCCGACCGGGGCGCCGAAGCCGCGATCCGGCGGATGATCGCAGCGCGCTATCCCGACCATGGCGTGATCGGCGAGGAATACGGCGAGGATCGGCCGGACGCCGAGCACGTCTGGGTGCTGGATCCGGTCGATGGGACCCGGGCCTTCATTTCCGGCCTGCCGCTGTGGACCACGCTGATCGCCTTGAGACAGGCCGGGCGGCCGACGGTGGGCGTGATCGCCCAGCCCTATCTGGACGAGGTCTTCCTGGGCGGGCCGTCGGGCGCGCGGCTGGTGTCGCGGGGCGGCGAGCGGGCGATCCGGGTGCGCGCATGTCCGCGCCTGACCGAGGCGGTGATCGCCACCACCGATCCGGACATCTTCACCCCGGCCGAGTTCGGCGCCTGGACCCAGGTGCGGGCGGCGGCGCGGCTGGCCCGGTTCGGGTGCGATGCCTATGCCTATGCCATGGTGGCGATGGGCCGGATCGACCTGGTGGCCGAGACGGGGCTGAAGGAATGGGACTGGTCGGCGCTGGTCCCGGTGATCGAGGCCGCGGGCGGGCAGGTGACGGACTGGACCGGGCAGCCGCCTTCGGGCGACGGGCGGATCATCGCGGTCGGGGACGCGCGAGTGCGCGAAGACGCCCTGCTGGCGCTCAAGCGCGGCGTGCGCTGACCCTCAGGCGGCGGGGGTTTCGTTGGCTTCGGCCGGGGCCACGGGCGCAAGATCGTTCACCGGCGAGACGTAATCGGCCATGGCGTCGAACTCGGTCAGGAACACGGCCCTCAGTTCGTCGGTTTCCATGATCACCTCGTGCTTGGCCCCGGCGACCTCGACGTAGCGGCCCCGACCCAGGCGCTTGGCGGCCCAGCGATTCGTTTGCTTCCAGACCTTGTCGTCTTCGGACGCCTGGACGAGGGTGCAGGGAATCTTGACGGATTTCAGGGCCTTGGGCTTGAGCGCCCGCTCGCCGGCGTCCAGAGCGAAGGCCAGCCAGCCCCAGGTCGGGCCGCCGACCGCCAGATGCGGACAGGCGAACAGCTGTTGCCGCCACAGCTCGTAGCGTGTCTCGTCGGACGTCAGAGCGTCCTTCTCGAAGGTGTGGTCGAAGGGATCGTCCGGGTCGTCCAGCACGAAGTCTCCGGCCTTGCCGTGACGCACGTTCCAGCGAACCGCCAGTTTGACCGACCACATCGACCGCTTGCCGGTTTTCACCCGCAGCATGGGGCTGGACAGGACGGCCCCGGCGAAGCGGCTCTCGCCCGCCTCGAGCGTCAGTAGGTTGAGCGCGCCGCCCATCGAATGGCCGACCATGACCCAGGGTTTGGGCGCGCGGGCTTCGAAGGCGTCCAGAAGGCGGGCGTAGTCGTCGAGGAACTCCTCGACCGCGCGGGCGTGGCCTTTCAGGCGATCGGGCAGCAGGCGGGCGGACAGGCCCTGGCCGCGCCAGTCGTGGGCCAGAACGCACCAGCCCCGCGCCAGAAAGTTACCGATCAGCTCGAAATACTTCTCGATCGGCTCGGTTCGGCCGGGCGACAGGACGACCGTGCCGCGCGGTTTGGCGGCGACGAGCGTCGACGGCGTCCAGAAGGCGGCGCGCAGGCGCAGGCCGCCGGCGCCCCGGAACCATTCGCCCTGGCCGCCGGGCGGGGCGGCGGCTCCGGGCACGCCCATCAGGGGCGCATTGGCGGCGAAGGCGGCGGCGCGGTTCACTCGGGCTTCCGGAACTTGAGGGTCATGCGATCGCTCTCGCCGATCTCGCGATACGGCGCAGAATCGAAGGTCGGGTCGGGCGGCGAACCGAGCGGCGCGGTCAGGAGGCGCGGCGGCAGGGTCTCGACGCCGAAGGGATGGTCCTTGTCGTCATCGGGGTTGGCATTGATCTCCGACGCCGCCTCGAAGATGAAGCCGGCCTCGGCGGCCAGTTGTTTGACGAAGGCTTCCTGGACGTAGCCGTCCGCGGCGGCCGGGTCCTGGTCCTGATCGGGACCCAGACGATGCTGCTCGACGCCGAGGATGCCGCGAGGACGCAGGGCGGCAAAGGCGTCCGCGAAGGCCTTCTCCGCGATGCCGGCCGCCATCCAGGCATGGATGTTCCTCATGAACAGGACCATGTCGGCGGTGCCGGCAGGGGCAACCGGACCGGTCGTGGCCCCGAACTGGCTGAACTTGACCTCTCCGTACAGGCGGCGGTCGGAGCCGAAGCGCTGTTCGAAGTTGGCGTTCAGCGCCGCCTGGGCCGGGTCGGCACCTGGGGCGGTCGAGAAGCCTGCAGCATAGTATTCACCACCGCCTTTGGCCAGGTAGGGCGCGAGGATCTCGGTGTACCAGCCGCTGCCGGGCCAGAACTCGACCACCGTCATGGCCGGTTGCAGGCCGAAGAAGCGAAGCGTTTCGAGCGGATGACGCCAGGTGTCGCGGGCTCGGTCCGCTGCTCGCCAGGGACCGGCAATGGCCCACTCCAGCGATCCTTCGGGCGGCCCGGCGGGCGTCTCTGGACCCTCTTTCTCGACTTCGCGGTCGCCGCAGGCCGAGAGGGCACCAACGGCGATGAGGCCGCTGGCGACCAGCATGGCCCGCCTTGACGGTCCCTCTGACCCCGACCGCTTATCGTCCCGCATTCGTCATTCCTGCCCCGCCGCCGCCAACCCGCGACGCCGTCCCGGAAGCGGTTGGGATAGAGGGCTTCGTCTGGCGCGTCAAAGCCCGATCAGGCGGGCTTTCGGAACCGCAGGGTCATGCGGTCGCTCTCGCCGATAGCGTCGTACTCGGCGCGCTCGGCCTCGGTCAGGGGCGTGGCGCGATCGTTCGGATTGCCCTGACGGGGAGCGGAGTTACGGACCGGCGGAAGGGTCCAGACGCCATAGGGGTGATCCCGGTCGTCATTCGGGTTGGCGTTCATCTCGCTGCGATCATCGAGCACGAAGCCTGCGCGTTCAGCGGCGGCGATGACATAGGCCTCCGAGACATAGCCGAACGGGGCTGTAGCGTCGGGATTGGTTCCCTCAGCGGCGCGATGCTGTTCGACCGCCAGAACGCCGCCCGGCTTCAGCGCGCCGAAGAAGGCGGTCATGAAGGCGTCGGTGCGACCGGCCCGGTGCCAGTTGTGGAAAGCGCGGGCGACCAGGACCATGTCGGCCGTCCCGGCCTCGACGCCCATGCCTTCGCCGGGGTTGTTGACGGCGACGTAGCGGCCCCCGGTCTGGGCCAGATAGGGCTGCAGGATCGCGGACCACCAGCCGGCGCGGCCCGGCTGAATCTCGACAACTGTGGAGCCAGGCGTCAGGCCCCAGAAGGTCAGGGCCTCGTAAGGACGACGCGCGCCGTCGCGAGCCCGGTCGGCCGCGGAGCGGGTGTCGGACGCGATCGCGGCCTGCAGCGCGGCGTCTTCCTGAAGGACTGGCGGGGCCGCGGTCAGAGCGTTCGCTCCTGTCGCGGGCATGGCCTGCGCCCCAGCGGTGGTCGTCGCCAGCAGGGCGGCAGTGGCAAGGGCGATCATAGAAGCGCGCATGAACAAGGTCTCCCGAAGCGTCGTTATGATTGGCCGCGACCATACCCGCGACGCTTGATCGGGCAAGTGACGATCCGGCGACGGCCGGGGTCTTGACGCCGCACCGGGGCGCACCATCTGACGTTCCGAGAGCGCCGATCCCGGGCTCTCGCGGACGGTTCGGGGCCCAGATCGGGACCGGGCGGTTCGATCCCCACTGCCGACCCGGGTAAAACGCGGGGCGGCTCCATCTTGCTGACTGATCAGGAGATCGACATGCGTACCATCGACTTCACCCCGCTCTATCGTTCAGCCGTCGGCTTCGACCGCTTGGCTTCCCTGCTGGAAAGCGCCGCGCGCACCAGCCAGGAGAACGGTTGGCCGCCCTACAACATCGAGACGACGGGCGAGAACGCCTATCGCATCGAGATCGCTGTCGCCGGCTTCAAGCCCGACGAGCTGAACATCGAGGTCAAGGAGAACCTGCTGACCGTCACGGGCCGCAAGACGGCCAACGACGACGGCGCGGCGAACCGGACCTATCTGCATCGCGGCCTGGCCGAGCGTGACTTTGAGCGCCGCTTCCAGCTGGCCGACTATGTGATCGTGACCGAGGCCCGCCTCGACAACGGCCTGCTGTCGATCGAGCTGAAGCGCGAGCTGCCGGAAGCGCTGAAGCCCCGTCGCATCGAGATCGCCTCGACTGCGACCGGTCTCATCGAAGGCAAGGCCAAATCCAAGGCGGCGTAAGCCCGGGATCTGGTCGATCCATGGGGGCGGCCTGCGGGCCGCCCCTTTTTTATGCGGCTGCGATCTCGGGCAGGCCGGTGGCCCGGTCCAGTCGCGCGTCTGTCAGGTCCGAACCCGCAAGATTTGCCCCTGTCAGGTCTGCGCCGGATAGATCCACACCGGTCATGTTCGCCTTGCTGAAATCGGTGCGGCGCAGCTCGGCGTAGCGAAGGCGCGCGCCAGACAGGTTGGCCGGAATGGAGCGGCTCGGTCCGAGCGGCAGGGGGCTGAGGTCGGCGGCGGTCAGGTCGGCCTTGGTCATCAGGGCACCGCCCAGCCGGGCCCCCCGAAGATCAGCCTGGCAAAGACGGGCCCCCCTAAGATCGGCGTTTTCAAGGTTGGCCCCCTGAAGCGCAAGGCCGCGCAGATCGAGGCCGGCCAGGCAGGCACCTTTGGCGCTCATGGCCGACAGTTTCAGCCCCTTTAATCGATCACCGAGCGGCCGCAGGTCCTCGCCGTCGAAGATGGCGGCACCGCCCAGCGCGCCGCCGCTTTCGACCCAGGCATTGGCGTCGAGCGCCATCTGGAACAGCTCTTCGGCTCGCGCGATCGCGGCCGGGTCGGGATCGCGGATGCAGCCCGTGGTGTCGGTGCGGTCCAGCTTGGCCGTGTCCATGGCCACGCCACTGAGGATGGCACCGCACAGGCGAGCCCCAGCGAGGTTGGCGCCCGCGACGGCGGCGCCCTCCATCTGGGCACCGGACAGATCGGCGTCCTTGAGATTGGCACCGGTCAGGTTGGCGCCGCGCAGCGAACAGTCGGTGAAATCGGCCTTCATGGCGCTCATGCCATCGAAGCGCGATCCATCCAGCGTAGCGCCGGAGAAGCGCGCGCCGTCGGCCTGGCCGCCCCGGGTCTCGTGCCGGGCGGCGGCAAGACCCTTGGTCTCGTGCGGCACAGCGATGACGCCTTCGCGAAAGTCGGCCTGGGTCAGGTTCGCTTCGGACAGGTCCGCGCCCTGAAGGCATGTCCCCCGAATGTCGGCCCGGACCAGTCGCGCACGGGTCAGATCGGCGCCGCGCAAGTCGCAACCAAAGAGCACGGCCCGTTCCAGCCGTGCCCCGGCCATGTTGCACCCCTGCAGAACCGAGCCCGAGAAGTCGGCGTCATCGAGAATGCGGTGCGCCATGCTGACGCCGGTCAGATCGACGAACTTCAGCGACAGCTTGCGCCCGCCGGGTTTGCCGGCGACGAAGCGTTCGTGGGCGGCGGCGAAGAGGTCGAAGTCGCCCTGGCCCAGGCGGCGGCGGTTGATCGTCATGCGGACGCCTCCACCGGTTCGAGGCCGCGCACCCCCGTCAAGACGGCTTCGGCGAAGTCGGCGTTTCGGGCCTGAACACCGTGCAGCACGGCGCGGGTGAGGTCGGCGCGGACCAGGATCGCCCGGCGGATATCGGCGCCCGATAGGTCGGCGGCCCGCAGGACGGCTCCGGTGAGATCAGCCGGCAGCAGGCGCTCGGGCCCGAGCATGAGAGGGCCGAGCTGAGCTTCTCGCAGATCGGCGCCATTCAGTCGGGCCCCGGTCAGGCGAGCGCCTCGCAGGTCGGCGCGCCGCAGATTGGTCGAGCGCAGATCGGCGCCCTCCAGATGGGCGCCCTGAAGCTGCACACCTTCCATGTTCAGGCCGTAGAAGACGGCGCGCCTGGCCGAGAGCGCCGTCAGGTTCAGACCAGTGATGGAGCCAAGGGCTCTCAGGTCCACATCGTCGAACACCGAAGGCTGGCCCTCGGCTCCGCCAGTCTCGCACCAGACGGCATGCTCATGCAGCATATCGGCGGCGGGCAGCTTGGCGACCGGGGAACCGGACGAGCGGGTGTCGGTCAGGGCGCCTTCCAGGTTCGCTCCGTCGGTGCGCCACATGGCCGAGGTCACGCCCACCAGAACTGCGTCGCGCAGATCCGCGCCCGTGAGGTCCGCGCCCGAAAGATCGGCTCCGGCCAGGTCCGCTCCCCGGAAGCTGGCGGCCTTGAGGTTGGCTCGGACCAGCTTGCAGTCCTTCATGATGGCGTCTGAGAAGTCGGCGGCCTGTGCGGCAATGCCTGAGAGGCGTGACCGCTGAAGGTTGGCCCCAACGAGCGATGCGCCTTGTGCTTCGGTGGGGCTACGAGTCTGGGCCTCGATCACGCGAAAGCCCACGGACTTGTCGGCGGCGGCGATGGCACCCTCGCGCAGATCGGCCTCGAACAGGTCGGCGCCGGACAGATCGGCTCCGCGCAGACAGGCCCCGCGCAGGTCGGCCCGGCGCAGCGAGGCGTCGACCAGGATGGAATCCTGCATATCGGCCCCGAAGAAGGCCGCGTTGTCGAGACGCGCGCCGGTCAGGTCCGCGCCGATCAGGCAGGCGGCCGAGAAGTCTGCATCGGCGAGATTGCGACCCTTCAGGTTGAGACCCGACAAGTCCATCCAGGCGAAGACGGCGCGCGCGCCGCCGGGCCGCGCCTGCCACAACCGGTCGTGCCGGGCGCAGATCGCGTCGAGCTCCTGCTGGCTGATGCGGCGCCGGACGACGCCTTCCTGAACCGCTGACATGGTCCCATTGTGGGACAGCGGCGCTTAAGGAAGGTTTTCGGAAACAACGATTCCTGAACCGCCTCAGGTCGTCAGCAGACCCTGGTCGGCGAGCGCATCGGCGAGCTCGCCCGGCCCTGTCCAGAGACGAGTGTAGCCGGCCTCTCCCAAGCGCTTCAGTTCGGTGACCAGATCGGCGCGAGGGCTGGCGGCAAAGCGGGCGTCGAACCCCTGGCCGTCCTCGCTGATGCGGACCATGGGGCGTCCGGTTTCGTGACGATGGAGGAAGCCTTCCGAAAGGACGGTGGCCTGATCGCCCATGAGGCCCGTTTCAACATTGACGCCCGCCTGACGCAGGCGCTCGGCACCCCGGCCGGCAGCGAACGGCGAGGGATCAAGGGCGGCGACGACGACGCGGGCGACCCCGGCCTCGGCCAGGAACTGGGCGCAGGAGGCGCGGCCGGACGAGCGGGCGCCGCAGGGTTCGAGTGTGACGTAGGCCGTGGCCCCGCGCGCGGCCTCTCCGGCAGCGGGTACCGCCTGTTCCTCGGCATGAGGACGGCCGCCGGGGGCGGTAGCGGCTTCGGCGATCACCTCGCCGTCCTTGACGAGAACGCAGCCGACCGCCGGATTGGGCCAGGTCTGCCCCATGCGGGCCAGCGCCAGGTCAATGGCTCGGGCCATGAAGCGGGCGTCGTCGGCGCTCATGCGGCTTCTGGCAGGGGCTGGGCGCGAGCGGCGTCCAGATAGCGGGCCGCGGTCGGCTTGAGGTCGGAATCCAGTTCGATCTCCAGCGGATTTCCAGTTGGGATCTCGACGCCGACGATCCGGTCATCGGGCACGCCGAACAGGTGCTTGACGATGGCGCGCAGCGAGTTGCCGTGGGCGGCCACCAGCACGTCCTCCCCCGCCGCCAGACGTGGCGCGATCTCGGCGTTCCAGTACGGCAGGACCCGGTCCAGCGTGGTCTTCAGGCTCTCGGTCTTGGGGATGGTCTGGCCAGCGTAGCGGGGGTCGGCGTCGAAATTCCACTCCGATCCGGGCTCCAGCGGCGGCGGGGGGATGTCGTAGCTGCGTCTCCAGACCTTGACCTGGTCCTCGCCGTGCTTTCTCGCCGTCTCGGCCTTGTCCAGCCCGGTCAGGCCCCCGTAGTGGCGCTCGTTCAGACGCCAGTCCTCGATAACGGGAACGTCGGTCAGCCCCGCCGACTGCAAGGCCAGGGCCCCCGTGCGTTTGGCTCGCGTGAGGACGGAGGTGAACATCACCGCTGGATGGAAACCTGCCTCTGCAATCATTTCGCCCCCGCGCCGGGCCTGGGCCTCGCCCTCCGCCGTCAGGTCCACGTCAACCCAGCCGGTGAAGCGGTTCTCCAGATTCCACTGGCTCTGGCCGTGGCGCAGCAGGATCAGGCGGGGCATGGGATCTCCAGAAAGCCAGGGTTCTTCGGGGTAGGCGGGCCTCTTTCCGGGGTCAAGCCGGGAGCGCCCCGTGTTCGGTGAGCGCCCGGTGTTCGGTCGCCTTGTTGTCGGCTTCGGACCCCCCGTCTATACCCCCGCCGTGCCCTGACAACGGGCTGTCCATAGGAAAGCC
>NZ_LJHU01000038.1 GCF_001295975.1 Brevundimonas sp. AAP58
GAGGGCTTCCTCGCGCTCCGCGACGAACGGCTCGCCGTGCACCGCCTGTCCGACGGCCTCGGCCGGCCGCTCGTGATGCTCCACGACGCCGGAGGCTCCAACGCTGACCTTGAGCTGCCTCCAAATCGCCCCGTCATCGCGCTCGACCTCCCCGGCCACGGCCTGTCGTCAGAGGGCTGGACCGGCCCCATCGACTGGCCCGAGACCGTCCGCGCCGCGCTCGACGCCTTGAACCTCCCAGACGCCGAGATCACCGGCACCGGCGCCGCCTCCGTCCTCGCCTCGGCCCTGACCGGCATCCCAGCCCAACCGGGCCGCACGCTTGGCCTGCCCGATCCGGTCCCATCACTGGCCCCGGAGTGGGACGGCACCCACCTTCTCCGCGCCTTCCGCATCGCCGCTTGGGAGCGCCTCTTCGACCCCTGGCATCGCCGCGACCCGGCTCACCGCGTCGACCGACCCGCCGACCTCGCCGCGACCCATGCCCGCGCGGTCAGCCTGCTCCTCGCCCACCGAAGATGGAGCGATCTGGAAGCGTGGGCCGCTTCCCGATTCTAGGCCGCGAAGTCCGGGTCTGCCGTCCGCTCCGCCGCCGCGACGGCCTCGGTCCTGTCGCCGCCGAAGTTCCGATACTTGCCCATCAACAAGAGCAGCGCCGCCCCGGCCACCAGCCCGACGGCCGAGTACAGCAGGATGGTCTCATAGCTGCCCGTCCGGTCGAAGTACTGGCCGAAGATGACCGGCCCGATCCCTGCACCCAGCGCGAAGAAGCCGTAGAGCGCCCCATAGATGCCGCCATAACTCTTCAGCCCGAAGTAGCGCGCCACCATGAAGGCCATCAGGTCGTACTCGACCCCCGCGGCGAAGCCGATCAGCACGATCGACAGCCCCGCGATGACCGGATCGGTCGTCCCTTGCGCCAGCAGCCAGCACGCCACCGCCGGCGCGCTGAGCAGCACGAAGGCCACCCCCGGCGCCCAGAACCGGTCGATGAGCCAGCCGCCCAGCAGGCGCCCGCCGATCACCGACAATCCGATCAGCGACGCCAGCGTCACGATGTCCCCGGCCTCGAAGCCGTTGGAGCGCAGGATGTTCTCGATGTTCGGGATCGGCCCACCGACCGCGAAGCTGATCGGCACGAAGGCCACTGCCAGGATCCAGAAGCGCCAGTCCCGCAGGGCCTCGCCGAAGCTCTTCCCAGGCGTCACGGCCTTGCGTTCCGCATCCGCCACCCGCCGCTCGGCCGCCGTCACGGTCCTGCCGCCCACGTCGTGGAAGAAGATGAAGGCGATCGGAAGCGCGATCAGCAGCGGCAGGGCCGCCACGCCCAGATAGGCCACGCGCCAGCCGAACTCCTCGACCAGCCAGGCCGTGTAGGGCTTGCAGGCGAAGCCGAACAGTCCGGTCCCCACCAGCGACAGCCCCAGCGCCAGCCCCTTGTGCACCTCGAACCGGTTGTTCACCGCCCGCGTCCACGTTACCGGCAGGGTCCCCGCCCCCACCAGCGCCATGATCCCCCAGGTGACATAGAAGAGCGTGATATTCCCGTTGCTCGCCGCGAAGCCCGCAAATGCCAGGCCGAACAGCAGGAGCGACCACAGCGCCACCGTCCGCACACCGATCCGGTCCGCCAGCAACCCCACCAGAGGGCTCGCCAGCAGCACCGCGAAGGTCATGATCGGCAGACCGCCCAGGATCTCGGCGAAGCCCCAGCCGAACTCGCGCGCCAGTTCCGGGGCCAGGATTCCGATCGTGTAGAACGGCAGGGGTGACAGGCCGAGCCCGATGCCCAGCATGGCCGACAGCACCACGGGCCATCCCAGCTTGAACTCGCCGTATCCGCCCTTGGCCGCCCCGTGCGCTTGCATCCGCCGTCCCGATCAGTTGGTATAAACTTATACCATTTGCCGACGGATTCCCGACCGATGCAAGAGCCGATCGCCCCCTTCGCTTCGGATGCCGCCCCGCCCCATGTGGCAAAGGACGAGACGCCGCTCTTCCTCTTCGTCTGCAAGGACGGCCCGAATGGCCCCGCCCGCCGGGTCGAGCACCTCGAAGGCCACCTCGCTCACGTCGAGGCCAACTGGCGGCGCTACGTCGTCGCCGGGCCGATGCGCCGCCCCGGCGAGACTGCCCTGATGGGCTCCTACTTTCTCGTCCGCGCCGCCGACGCCGACGAGGCCTGGGGCGTGATGAGGGGCGACCCCTACATCACCTCGGACCTCTACGCCTCCATCGAGCTGACCGAGATCACGCCGTCGATCGGCCTGTGGGTGGGCGGCAAGATCTGGGCCGACGCCGCCTCCATCGCCCACCGCGCCACCGGCGGCTGAGCCCGACGGCCCTGTCAACCCAAACTGATTGCCGGTCCCCATCAGGGTGCCTGGCCTCGCGGGCATGAACAAATCCACAAACCCGTTCCGGTACTTTGGTAGCTCGCCGGAGATGATCCGGACGGTGGCGATGATGTCCGTGAAGTACCCGCTGTCGCTCCGGAACGTCGAGGACCTCCTCGCCGAGTGAGGCATCGACATCCGCCACGAGACCGTGCGGCTCTGGTGGAACCGCTTCGGCCCGATGTTCGCCGCCGAGATCCGCAGGAAGCGGGTCCAAAAGATGCGAGCCTTAACCCATTGGCGGTGGCACCTCGACGAGGTCTACGTGAAGATCAACGGCGAGATGCACTACCTCTGGCGCGCCGTCGATCACGAGGGCGAGGTGCTGGAATCCTTGGCCAGCAAGACCAGGGACAAGGCCGCCGCCCTCACCTTTATGAAGAAGCTGATGAAGCGCCATGGCCGCGCCAGGGTGATCACGACCGACGGCCTGCGCTCTTACAGGGCCGCGATGACGGACCTCGGCAACGCCTCTAACTAGGAGGTCGGCTGGTGGACGAACAACAGGGTCGAGAACTCCCACCTGCCCTTCCGACGACGAGAACAGGCCATGCTCCGCTTCCGGCAGATGAAGACGCTGCAGAAGTTCGGCTCAGTCCACGCCGCCTTCCACAACCACTTCAATCAGGACCGCCACCTCATCGGCAGAGACTTACAAGGCCCAACGCTCAGCCGCCCTGGCTGAGTGGCAGATGCTCGCCGCGTAGGGCTCGCGTCCCCTGCCCTACCCTTGCCGAGCAGAGACAAGTTCGCGTTAGACTGACAGCAGCGCCATCGCCAGTTTTTCTCCCGAGACAGCCGCAATCCAGGCGCTCTCATCCTCCCATCGAGGTGTCGGGGCCAGGTTGCCGGGGACTGACTTCACCGATCCATGCACGAGAGCCTGGCTGACCGTTTCTTTACGGGTCTGTGATCATGTGCGGAAATGCTGGACCTAGCCGAAGAGACCAAGCCGGTGGACACGCCCACTCCTCCCGTCCGGGTGATGGTTGTGGACGACTCCGCCATCGTACGAGGCCTGATCGTCCAGATGGTGGAACGGCATCCCGGCCTGGCGGTCGTTGCCCGCGCGGCGAACGGCGAGGCGGCTCTGGCCGAGATGGACCGGACGCCGGTCGATGTCATCGTGCTGGATCTGGAGATGCCCGTCATGGACGGCATGACGGCGCTGCCGCTCATGCTGGCCAAGCGGCCCGGTCTGCGCATCATCGTGGCGTCGACCCTGAGCCAGAGAAATGCCCGGATCAGCCTGGAGGCCCTGCAAAAGGGAGCCTCTGACTATGTGCCGAAACCGGAGACCGGCAGTCTGGTCAATGCGGCCGAGTTCGAACGCGAGCTGACGTCCAAGATCATGGCGCTGGGTCGTCGTCCTGCGGTCGGAGCTACAGCGCGGTCGAACCCACCGATCCCGCTGGCCCCTCGACGGGGCAATCCCGTGCGGCCGGGCGTTATCGCCATCGGGGGATCGACGGGCGCGCCGCCGGTTCTGCTCAAGGTCATCGCGGGCCTGAAGGACGCCGTCACCCAACCGATCCTCATTACCCAGCACATGCCCGCGACCTTCACCGCCCTGCTGGCCGAGCAGATCGAGCGCGCGGGCGGGCGGCCCTGCGCCGAGGGCAAGGACGGCGAGCCCATCCTGCCCGGCCGAACCTACGTCGCGCCGGGGGGATTTCACATGACGGTGGGCCGCAGCGGCGCCACCCCGGTCATCCGCCTGAATCAGGAGCCGCCCGAGCACTATTGCCGGCCGGCGGTAGACCCGATGCTGCGCTCGGCCGCCGAGGTTTACGGAAACCGGCTGGCAGCCGTCATCCTGACCGGCATGGGCCATGATGGCGCGGAGGGGTGCCGCATCGCCGCGACCTCTGGCGGACGCTTCGCCGTGCAGGACGAGGCGACCAGCGCGGTCTGGGGCATGCCCGGTGCCGCAGCGAAGACCGGACTGGCCGAGGCCGTCCTGCCCGCCGACAGCATCGCCGACTGGATCAAGGAGATCGCCAAGTGAGCCTGGGCGCGCCCGACGACATCGAGGCGTTCCGCCGCCTGGTGCTGGAGCGCTCGGGACTGATCCTGAGCGCGGACAAGGACTATCTGCTGAAGACCCGCCTGGAGCCGATCGCGCGTGCGGAGAACTTCGCCGACGTGGCCTCCATGCTTCGCCAAGTGCGGCTGACGCCGGCCTCGCGCCTGGCCCAGCGATGCATCGACGGCATGGCGACGCACGAGAGCTTCTTCTTCCGAGACATCACGCCCTTCGACCAGTTGCGCGACGTCATCCTGCCCGAGCTGTGGAAGGCGCGGGCGGCGACGAAGACCCTGCGGATCTGGAGCGCGGCCTGCTCCAGCGGTCAGGAGCCCTATTCGCTCGCCATGCTGCTGCGCGAGCAGTACGCCAAGTTCGGCGACTGGAAGATCGATATCCTGGCGACCGA
The DNA here is from genome assembly GCF_001295975.1 of Brevundimonas sp. AAP58. Taxonomy (GTDB): domain Bacteria; phylum Pseudomonadota; class Alphaproteobacteria; order Caulobacterales; family Caulobacteraceae; genus Brevundimonas. The sequence continues at coordinate 4,832 of NZ_LJHU01000038.1, forward strand.
CTTCTCCCAGCCGATCCTGGAGCGGGCACGCACTGCCCTCTATAGCGATTTCGAAGTGCGCCGGGGCCTGAGCGAGGAGCGTCAGGCGCGCTGGCTGGTCAAGGAAGGCCCTGCCTTCCGCATCGCGCCCGAGATCCGCGCGATGATCCAGTTCCGGCATCACAACCTGCTGGACGGCATGACGGGCCTTGGTCCGTTCGACCTGATCTTTTGCCGCAACGTCCTGATCTATTTCGATCCGGCGACCAAGGCGAAGACGCTGGAAGGCATCGCCAACATCCTCGCCCCCGACGGCGCCCTGATCCTGGGCAGCGCCGAGACGGTGGTGGGGCTGGCCGGCTCGTTCGAACCTCAACAGGGTCTACGCGGTGTGTTCCGTGGGAAGGCCACGACCCAGCGCGCCGTGGCCTGATCTCCTGGACTTGAGGTCACCCGAGAAGGGCGGTCCGGGTTTGTCGATCTATCCGCTCCAGAACGTGAGCCGAGCCAGATGCAGAAACGGCCGTCGGCACGACGCGATAAGCATCGTCAAGGTCAGCGGGGTCTGTCGGTACGGAAGGGATCGTCCACGATCCGCTGAAAGACCGCCAGAATTTCGGCTCGGCTGGCACGCTCCAAGACACCCTCAGTGATCTGGCGCGGCGTCCAAAGCCATGACCGCGCCGGATCATCACGCATCGCCCATCCGGGGAAGAGACGCGATGCAGCAGGCTGGGAAACGAGTTTGCGGATACTGTGGTGCCTATCGTCGCGGTCGATCCGCAGATAGGCGGCCTTTACTTTATCGATCGGGCCTTCCAGCAGCTGCAAATAGATGTCGGCCCGGCAGATCAACGCTCCGGTGATATCGTCTTGCGCGTTCCGACGCCGAGAGTCGGCGAGGATGGCGTTCAGGGTCGGCTCGTCATAGCCGGACGGATGCGACGCGTAGATCACCTGATAAAGGGACATGATACCTCAAGTTCACCTTGAGCGGCGATCTGCACTCTAGGGTAAGCCCAGGATTCGGATCAAGGGCGTCCCCTAACGCGCCAGAACGCGGGGCAGAGGTCCTGCATGACCCGGCTGTTCTCAAGGATGGAGACCCTGTCGAGCTGATGCTGGCAGTCGAGACTGCGCTCTCTATCGATTGAAGCGGCCGGGGTGGCCCGGCCGCTTCTAGTCTCGCTCCGATTGGTCCTGGGTCAGGTGTTGGCGAGCTTGTCCATTTCCAGCGTCAGGCTTTCGGCCTGCTGGGCCAGTTCGGCCGAGGCGTTCAGCAGGTCGTTGGACGCCTGGCTGGTCTGGACCGCCGCGTCCGAGACGTTGGCGATGCTGGTCGAGACCAGCTGGGTGCCCTCCGACACCTGGGCCACGTTGGCGGCGATCTCGCGGGTCGCGGCGGTCTGTTCCTCCACGGCTCCGGCGATGGCCGAGGCGATTTCGGCGACCTTGCGGATGGTGTCGGTGATGCCGGCGATGGCCCCGACCGAGGTCTGGGTCGCCGCCTGCATGGCGTTGACTTGGGACGAGATCTCGTGGGTCGCGCGCGCGGTCTGGTCCGACAGGCTCTTCACCTCGGACGCCACGACCGCGAAGCCCTTGCCCGCCTCGCCCGCGCGCGCCGCCTCGATGGTGGCGTTGAGCGCGAGCAGCTTGGTCTGGCCAGCGATGTCGTTGATCAGGGTCACGACATTGCCGATCTTCTGGGCGGCTTCGGCCAGGGTCTGGATGGCTTCCGAGGTCTTGTCGGCCTCGACCACGGCGTGCTGGGAGATGTTGGAGCTCTCGGCCACCTGACGCGCGATCTCGCTGATCGACGCCGTCAGTTCCTCGCCCGCCGACGACACCGTCTGGACGTTGACGGAGGTCACCTCGGCCGCCGAGGCCACCGATCCGGCCTGGCGGGTCGTCTCCTCCGCCGTGCGGGCCATGCCTTCGGCGGTGGCGCGCATCTCCGACGCCGCCGAGGCGACGATGGAGGAAATCTGCGTCACGCGCTCGGCGATGCCCTTCTGCTCGGAGATGTCGACGGCGTACTTCACGACCTTGTAGGGCTTGCCGTTCAGGTCGAGGATCGGGTTGTAGCTGGCCTGAATCCAGATGTGCCTGCCGCTGGAGGACACCCGGCGATACTGGCCCGCGTCGTATTCGCCCCGGCCCAGCTTCTCCCAGAACATGCGATACTCGATGCTTTGGGCCTCGGACGGTTCGAGGAACATGGAGTGGTGGCGGCCCACCACCTGGTCGGCGCGATAGCCGGTGACCGCCAGGAAGTTCTCGTTGGCGTGCAGGATGTTGCCCGCCATGTCGAACTCGATCACCGCCTGGGCCTTGTTGATGGCGGCGATCTGGCCCTCGAAGTTGGCCGTGGCCAGTCTCTGGGCGGTGATGTCGACGGCATATTTCACGACCTTGAAGGGCCGACCAGCCTTGTCGAGGATCGGATTGTAGCTCGCCTGGATCCAGAGTTCGCGGCCGCCCGAGGCGATGCGCTTGTACTGACCGGCGTCGAACTCACCCCGGTTCAGCTTGGCCCACAGGTCACGATACTCCTGGCTGGCGGCATAGACGGGCTCGACGAACATCGAGTGGTGTCGGCCGCGAATCTGGTCAATCGAGTAGCCCAGTGTCGACAGGAAGTTGGCATTGGCCTCGCGGATCGTGCCGTCCATGTCGAACTCGATCACGGCCTGGGCCTTGTCGATGGCCGCCAGCATGCCCTCGTTCAGTCGCTCGCGGGTGACGTTGTCCCACTCCAGCACGTTGCCGACGTATTCGCCCTTGTCGTCGATGACCGAGGTGATCTTCAGCGAGAAGCGCAGGTCGCCGACGGTGATCTCAGCGAAGTGCGGCTCCTTTCTCGGCTGGGCCATCATGCCCCGCTGATGCGCCGGGTTCTTGTGGAACTCGTCGATCGAGGTGCCGATCATCTGGTCGAAGTTCACGCGCGGGAACTGCGCCTTGAACAGGTCGGCATGCTCCTTCATCAGGCGCTCGGTCGCCGGATTGAGATAGGTGATCTCATAGTCCCGGTTGATGGTCATGAGCGCGACCGAGGCCGCGTCCATGGCGGACCGACTGAAGGTGGCGGAGTCGAACTCCGGCACCAGGTCGAAGGCTTCGCCGATCTGTTCGGCCAGGGCGCTCTTGGGCATGTCAGTCTTCCTTCAGGCGTGTGCGGGGGCGGATCAGGCCGCCATCTGTTGAGGGGGAGAGAGGGTCAGGAACCGTTCGACGTTGAGGACCAGCATCAGTTCGCCCTCCAGCCGGTACAGGCCGTCGCAGACCGCGCGCCATTCCGGCGTCAGGGTGATGGGAACAGGCTCCTGCTCAGCGGAGGCCAGCCACAGGACATCGCCGACGTCGTCGACCTGGAGCGCGTAGAGCTCACCCGAACGTTCGACGATGACGCTCATGTGCGGCGCACCCTCCTCGCGGGCGGGCATACCGAGGCGTCTGCGGATGTCGATGGCGGTGACGATGCGGCCGCGCAGGTTCAGCGATCCCGCGACCTCGGGCGGGGCCAGCGGGACCACGTCGATGCGGACCGGCGCGATCACGTCCTGGACCGACAGCACCGGTACGCCGAAGGTCTCGCCAGCGACCTTGATGGAGACCAGGCCCTGGATGGCGGCGTCGGTCATCAGGCGGCCCCCTTCATCGGTTCGAGCGTCTCGGAGACGGCGGACAGGATCTCTTCGCCCTCATGGCTCTTGGCGAAGTCGGACAGGCCCGTCGGCGTGTCCAGGCGGTGCGCGCCTAGCCCCAGCAGCGGCGTGGCGTGCCAGCCGGTGGCGCGACCGAAGGCCTGGGCCATCTGACGGGCATGCGGGCTGGCGGGCGAGGTGTCGGCCAGGATCAGATCATAGACCGCGCCGTCATCGTGAAGCGCCAGCGCCTTTTGCGGATCGGCGGCGACTTCGACCGTGTAGCCAGCCTGGGCCAGCAGCGGCCCAAGAAGGAGCTGGGTGAACGGGCTCTGATCGACCACCAGCAGGCGCTTGGTCGGGGCGACGGGCTGTGTCGCCTGAGCAAGCGGTGAGGCGGACGGAGCGGCCGCGGGTTCGCTGGTGGAAGCCGTCGCGTGGCCGCCCATGCCAACCTTGCGCCAATAGGTTTCGACGTCGATCAGCTCGGTGGCGCGGCCGGCGACGACGATGCTGGCGGCGCCACCCGCGGTCGTCTGCTCCAGCTGGGGGTTCAGCGGCCCCTCGACGATGTCGACGATCTCGTCGACCAGCAGGCCGAGGCTCTGTTCGCCGCGCGAGAAGACCAGCAGCGGCCGGCGCGCCTCGCCCTCGACCGTCACCGGCTGGCCGTCGGCGCAGATGATGGGCATCAGCGTGCCGCGATACTGCACGACCGAACGGCCATCGACCCATTCGACCGACTTCGGCTCCAGTTCCTCGATGCGCGCGACCTGACCGAGCGGCGCGGCCTTCAGCGCCTCGCTGCCGGCGCGGAACACCAGCAGGGGCTGGGTCTGTTCGATGGCAGCGGCGATCTCGGCCTCCACCGCGTCCGACCCGCCCAGCAGGTGGGACGCGCCCGCTTCCATCGACATGCCCTTGAAGTCGAGGATCATGATAACCGAGCCGTCGCCCAGGATGGTGGCACCGGAGTAGAGCTTCAGGTGGCGCAGGATCGACGCTACCGGCTTGACCACGATCTCCTCGGTGTCGAACACCCGGTCCACGATCACGCCGAAGGTGAAGGAGCCGACCTTGGCCACGACGATGCAGGCGTCCGCGCGCGGCGTCTCAGGATCGGTCAGGCCCAGCATGGTCTGAAGCGACACGAGCGGCAGGAGCCGGTCGCGCAAGCGCAGGACCGAGGCCCCGTTGATGTGCTCGATCCGGCGACCTTCGGAGCCGTTGGCGCTGACCAGTTCGACGATCGAGGCCTGGGGCATGGCGAACCGCTCGCCGCAGCTCTCCACGATCAGGGCCGAAACAATGGACAGCGTGAGCGGAATGCGGATGACGAAGCGCGTCCCCTGCCCCTCGACCGAGGTCAGCTCGATGACCCCGCCGATCTTCTCGATGTTGGTACGGACCACGTCCATGCCGACGCCGCGACCGGACACCGAGGTCACCGTCTCGGCGGTCGAAAAGCCCGGCAGGAAGATCAGCTGACGCGCTTCGGTGTCCGACATAGCGGCGGCCTGGGCGGCGGAAACCAGGCCGTTGGCGATGGCTTTGGCGCGGATACGGTCGGCGGGCAGACCCCGTCCGTCGTCGGCCATCTCGACCACGATGGCCCCGCCCTCGTGCCGGGCCGACAGGCTGATCCGGCCCGTCGCGGACTTGCCGGCCGCCAGACGATCGGTGGGCGTTTCCAGCCCGTGATCGGCGGCATTCCTGATCATGTGCGTCAGCGGATCCTTGATCAGCTCCAGCACCTGACGATCCAGCTCGGTATCGGCCCCCGAGGTGGTCAACTCGATCGACTTGCCCAGCTCCGACGCCAGGTCGCGCACCAGCCTCGGCAACTTGGCCCAGGCCCCGGAGATCGGCTGCATCCGGGTGGTCATCACCCCTTCCTGCAGCTCTGACGTGACCTGGTTCAGCCGGTGCAGCGGCCCGGCGAAGGGGCTTTCCGGCGCGCTCCTGAGCGTCTGGATCAGCTGGTTGCGGATCAGCACCAGCTCCGAAACCATGGTCATCAGGTTTTCGAGCACGTCGACGCTGACGCGGATGGTCTGATTGGCTGTTTCGGCCTCCGCTGCAGGTCTCGACGCGGCGCTCGCGGCCTGGGGCTCAGCCGATGCGATCGGGGCGACGGGCTCCGGAGCAGCCTCGGGAGGGGTCTCAGCCGCAGCGATTTCAGCGGTGGCCGGCAGAATGGCCGCGATGGCGGAGGGCTCCGCCTCGAGCGCGATCAGAGCCTTTCGCACAGCCTCGGTGAAGCGTTCCCGCTGGGCCTCCGACAGACCGGGCAGCCGGTGAGTCAGCGCCGTCCCGAAACTGCCTTTGGCGGTGTCTCGCGCTTCGGCGACCAGGCCGTCACGCAGGTCCGCCTGCAAGCCGTCGATATCGACACCGGCGAACTGCGGCCCGATCTCGGGATCGCCGACCATCTCGCCGATGGCGCATTCGCATCCCGCGTCCAGCGTCGCCTCGCCACCGAGACGCTCGAGCAGAGGGCGACTTGGTGCCGCCGCCTGCGCTGTCGCCAACGGTTCGGATTCGCCTGCGAAGATGCGATCCAGCCGTCCGATCAGGACCGCGTCGTCACCCTGCGGCTCGACCCCATGCGTCGCGATGCCATCGATCACCAGACGGACCACGTCGACAGCCTGGAGAATGGCCGACACGGCGTCGCCGCTCACGCTCAGAGTGCCGTCTCGAAAGGCACCCAGCACGTTCTCGGCCGCATGAGCCACGGTCTGCAGGCGCGACAGCCCCAGAAAACCGCTGGTACCCTTTATGGTATGGATCAACCGGAAGATGTCGCCCAGTAACGCCGGGTCATCCGGACACTGTTCGAATGTCACAAGTTTGCAATCGAGAGCCTCGATGCCCTCGCGTGCCTCGGCGACAAAGTCTTGAATTACATCGTCCACGGCCACGTCCTGCCGGTACGGGGCGGTCTTGCGTCCCAAATGCCGGTGATTCCAGCATTTCGTGGATTGGTTAACCCAGTCTGAAAACGTTACACCTGTTACATAGGTAGTTCTGCGTATGCGCGGAGCAGAGCATTCTTAATCCAGCGTTAGCGATCGACGCTCCAAACATGGGTGCGACAATGAGCGCAGACCCATGCGCTCGGCCTACAGGTGTTGGAATGCCCGTCGACAAGACAATGAATGTTCTGGTTGTGGACGACTACAAGTCCATGATCCGCATCGTGCGCGGTCTGCTGAACCAGCTTGGCTTCTTCAACGTCGACGAGGCCCTAGATGGCCCCACCGCCCTGACCCTTATCCGCAGCAAGACCTACGGCCTGGTCCTGTCGGATTGGAACATGCAGCCGATGACGGGACTGGAACTGCTCAAGGAAGTCCGGGCCGACGAGCGGACCAAGGCCCTGCCTTTCGTCATGGTGACCGCCGAAGCCAAGGCCGAGAACGTCGTCGCTGCCCGTCAGGCCGGGGTCAACAACTACGTCATCAAGCCCTTCACCCTGGCTGTGCTCAAACAGAAGCTGACCGCGGTCCTGGGCGAGATCTGACCCCATGGACCGCGCCGCCGCCCTGGCCGAGATCGAGGCTCTCAAGACCGGTCTCGACGAGACTTGCGACCGGCTGATGACCCAGGCGGAAGCGGGGATGGCGCTGGCGTCGCAACCCACGCCCGACGCCAGTCGGCTATCCGCGGTCTTCGCGGAGATCATGTCCCTGTGCAGCTTTCAGGACCTGGCGGGCCAGCGTCTCAGCCGGCTGGCGGACGCCATATCTGGGGCCGGAGCCGACGCCCGGCCCGACGCCCACCTCCTGAACGGCCCGGCCAACAGGGGCGGTCTGGACCAGTCGGCGGCGGACGCCCTGTTCGACGCCAGTGACGGCGAAAAGACGATCCGGTGACCCTGCCGTCCACCCGTCTGGGCCTGAAGGGCGTCGAGCCCCTGATTGTCGACGACAACAACCAGTCGCTCGAAGTCGTTGGCGCAATCCTGATGGGCTTCGGCATCAACAAGACGACGCGGTGCAACTCCGTCGCCGAGGCCCGGGCGCTGCTGGACCAGAGGGTCTTCGACGTCGTGATCGTCGACTGCGAGATGCCCGACGAGGACGGTTTCGACCTGGTCCGCCACATCCGGAGCAATCCGAACGCCAGCAACTTCACTGTGCCCATCCTGATGATGAGCGCGACGACGCCGCAGTCGAAGGTGGAGCTGGCGCGGGACTGCGGCGCCAACTTCACGATCGCCAAGCCCGTGTCTCCAACGGTGCTGCTGGAGCGGCTGCTGTGGATGGCCCAGTGCAACCGCATGTTCATCTCCGATCCGGGCTACACTGGTCCGGACCGTCGCTTTCATACCGTGCCCCTGCCGGACGGCCTGTCGGAGCGGCGAAACGCCGACCTTGAACTGACCGCCAAACCTGAGCGCGCCTTGTCCCAGGACGAGATCGACGGACTGTTCGCATGAGCCCGCGCGCGCCCTCCGTCGCCTTCGTGCCCAGAAACCGGTTATCGAAGATCCTGTCGTCCCTGAACCGCAAGGCGTTCGCCGAACATGTCGAAGCCGCCGAGCGGGAGGTCGAGCGCATCGCGCCGGTCCTCGGCGCCAGCATCGAGGGGGACGTCCAGGCGCTGATCCGTCTTTGCCGCCAGGATGAAGCCGACATCTTCGCCCAGAGTCGGGAGATCGGCTGGCTGGCGCTGAAGATCGTCGAGAGCGCGCGGCTGGCACGGCGTCACGAGCTGGCGGATGCCGCCGAAGGGGTCTGGGAAATGATCGACGCCCTCTCTGCGCGGGGTGTCTGGCACACCGAGGCACTGAGAGTTCACGTCGAGGCGCTGCTGGCCCTGACCTCGGAAGCCGGCATCGATCCGGCCCAGAGGCAGGTCATCTCGCGCGAGCTTCTGCGCATGCGCGCCGCCGTCGGGGCCAAGGACAGTTAGGCTGAAAGCGGTTTCATGAGGTCAGCAGGGCTGTATGCCCTGTCTAGACATCGCGCCTGATCGATAACGTGTCGCACAATCAGTCTGGTACCCAATACTGTTCCAGATGCGACTCGGAGTCCAGGTTGTTTAGCGAGAGCTCTCCGTTCTTTAATTTTTAGGACGCACCCGACTGTCTGGTACGCAAAATTGCGTAGAACTTTATCTTGCCGTGCGCTAGCCTCCGTCCAACCTCACAGGTAAGGCGAGGTCAGATTCCCGACTCAGACCAAAGCATTCGAACAAGAAAATTCAGGGGTCTGGAGCCTTTTGGGAGGAGGGCCGGCGATGGAAGCTTCCTTCGCAAAGAGTATTCTCGTCGATGCGCCAATGGCGGTGGTCGCCATCGACGGAGAGGGCACGATCCGCACCGCCAACGCCACCGCGGAATCCTTCTTCGGGGGACGTCTGACCGGCGAGACAAACCGCAGCATTGCCGATCTCATCGATGGCCTGCGTCTGACCGGGGATGCGTCTGCCGACGACGTCGCGGCCTTCAATGTGCGCAGCCGCAGCGGGGGCGAGGGCGTCCATATGCAGGCGCGCCGCCTTGACGGAACCACAGTGCCAGTCGACATCCAGGCCGCCCGCTTTTCGGCCGTCGGTGAGAACTTCGTCACCCTGTTCATCCAGGACGTGACCGCCGTCATGGAGGCCGAGCAGGCGGTTCAGGAGCTCCGTCTCCAGATCACCCAGAACTGGCGGCTCAACTCCCTTGGCGAGATGGCCTCGATGCTCGCGCACGAACTGAACCAGCCGCTCTCGGCGATCGCCAACCATCTTCATGCGGCAGAGGGCCTTCTCAACCGCGCACCGTCAGACCCCGGAGCCGCCCGGCGCTCGATCGCATCCGCCCAGGCCCAGGCCCAGCGCGCCGGCGACACCATCCGTCGGCTTCGCGCCCTGATGTCTCGCGATACCGGCTATCACAAGTCCGAACAGCTTGCGGAGGTGATCGGCGAAATCATGCCGATCCTGAATATCAGCGCCCGCGAAATGGATGCGGAGGTCATGCTGGACATCCATCCCGATCACAGGACCGACTGTGATCGCGTCCAGCTGCAACAGCTGATCTTCAACCTGGTGCGCAATGCCATCGAGGCGCCCGCCAACGATCGGCGGCGTGAGGTCATGATCAGCGGTCAATGTCTGGGTCACGGGGCCTACCGGATCCGCGTCGAAGACAATGGTCCGGGGTTCGCGCCGCATATTCGTGAGCACCTGTTCGACCCGCTCGCCAGCACCAAGCCCGATGGCATGGGTCTGGGTCTTTCCATCTGCCGCACCATCGTCGAGGCGCATGGCGGCACGATCGTGCCGGTAGACAGTCGTCTGGGGGGAGCGGCGTTCGCGTTCAGCCTCAACGAAGCTCAGGCGAAGGCCGCGTGAGCGCGAGCCATGTCATCGTCGTCGATGACGATCCGGGCGTTCTGGACTCGCTCGTGTCGATGCTGACGGTCGGGGGTCACCGGGTGACGGGCTTTGCCTCCGCCATGGCGTTTCTGGCTGAGGCCCGCGACCTGAAGGCATCCTGTCTGATCACGGACATCAGACTGCCCAAGATCGACGGCCTGACCCTGATCCAGCGTCTGGGTGAAGTCGGTTTTGAGCACGTTCCTGTCATTGTCATCAGCGGCCACGCCGATGTACCGATCGCCGTAACGGCCATGCAGCTGGGGGCTCTGACCGTCCTGGAGAAGCCGTTTCCGCCGGCGCGTCTGCTCGAAGCGGTCAGCGCCGCCCTCGCGGTGCCGAGGGATGAACCGAAATCGCCCGAAGTCGCTGCCATCATGCGTCGCTATGAAACGCTGACCGAGCGGGAACGCGAAGTCATGAGCCACCTGGTCCAGGGATCCAGTAGCAAGGTCGCCGCCAAGTCTCTGGGGCTGAGCCCCCGGACCGTCGACGTCTTCCGCGCGAAGATCCTCCAGAAAATGCAGGTGCCCAACCTGGCGGCCTTGGCTACCCGCCTGTCCCTAGCGGGCCTGCTGCGGGGCTAGCGGCGACATCGCTCTGGCGAACCCATGGCTTGCTCACGGGGTGCTGCGGAGGATCGCCAGGAGGCGATGGTCCGGCAGCGCAGAGACACGGGCCCCCGTCCTTGGCCGGAACCCGGTCGTCGCCTGGTCCGGAGGCTGGATCGATGTCGGCGGTGAGAGGACCGGGTTGCCTCTTCAGGGCGGCCAGGGGCGCATCGTGGTCCAGCGCGCCTTACCCGCGCAGCCCCCAGCAAACTTGGCCCGGCCAGTCTCCGTAAGGGTCAGACTGCACCAGGGGGGAGGCCTTCAATGGCGTGAGCGCGGATGAACTCGTCTGCGGCGGCTTCGATGTGGACCCTTAGCCTATGGGGCTCGATCGGCGGCAGGCCGAAGGAGGCGCGCAGATGCGCCTCGCCCTTTACCCCGCCAAGGTAGCGCCAGGCGGCACCGTCCGGGTCCCGGACATTCAACCGGCCACGCGCCGTCTCGGCCCGTAACCAGTCTGCGAAGCGGTTTTTTAGCGTCAGGACCGCCGTCTCGTAGAACAGCTCGGCCATCCGCGGGGCCCGCGCAGTCTCTGCGACCAGGACGCGGTTCATCTGCATGGCCTTCTCACCGGTGACGAGGTCGAGGAAGCGCGTGGCTAGCACGATCAACGTGTCCCGCACCGACTGGCTCGGGTCCGGCGAGAAGCTGTCGAGCGACACCGCCCGCTCGCATTCCTGTCTCAGAACGGCGGCGAACAGGGCGTCCTTGTCGGCATAGCGAGCATAGATCGTCGCCTTGGATACCCCTGCCTTTTGGGCAACGGCGTCCAGGCTGACGGCTTCATAGCCGTGCTCCATGAACAGGTCGCCCGCGGCCAGCAGGATGGCTTCGTCCTTGGCGGTGTCACGCGGTCGGCCGCGGCGGGGAAGCTCACCATCAGACATAGCAGACCGGTCAGTACACGAAATGCTTCGGAAGCGCCACAGACCTCATTGCGGCGCTCCATACGCTCTCAGGAACACATCTACCGCCGCCTCGACGCGCGGCTCGACCGACGCGAGCAGGGGTGCGGGTTCCACGCCGAGAGACAGCTGAAAGCTGCTGTATCCCTGAAGCAGGCCCAGAAAGTGATCCACCGCCACGTCCACGTCTTCGACCACCAGTTCTCCGCGCGCGGCGGCTTTGCTCAACAGGGCGGTCAGGTTCGCATGGGTCTTGCCCGGACCCGCGTCATAGAAGGCGCGGGCCAGGTCGGGAGTTCTGCGGAGCTCGCCCGCCAGTGCGGTGTAGAAGTCGATCGCCGGTCCCGAGAACAGATAGGTCATCAGCCCCAGGCCGAAGGTCCGGAGCGCATCCCGCACCGGCAGGTCAGGCGCAGGCCCGTCCGCGCCCTGCATGGTCTCAAGGCGCGCCATCTCCTTGCGGATGGCGGCCCGGAACAAGTCGTGCTTGTCCGCGAAGTGACGATAGGCCGTGACCTTGGACACGCCGGCGGCGGCGGCGATCATCTCCATGCTGACTGCCTGGACACCATGCTCAAGGAACAGGGCCCAGCCATGATCCAGCACGGCATCAGCCTTGTCCTGATCGGGCCTGCGACCTTTTGGCTTGGGCGTTTGCACCGTGCTGTCCTTGCCTCACCGCTCACCGCTCAATATGAACGTGAACGTTCACGTTTGTAATGCAGTTCAGCATTGACATACTGAACTGACCAGTATTTTAATCTGCTCAGTATCCCAGCTTACCCCAACGCGCCAGTCCCGGCGCAACCCCAACCACGGATCACAGGATTCCGAGGATGAGATCTGTCGCGCTCAAAATGCTGCTGGGTGACAGCGCCAAGTATCTGGCGCTGGTGTTCGGCGTGGCCTTCGCCACCCTGTTGATGAGCCAGCAGGTCTCGATCTTCATCGGCCTGATGACCCGCACCGCCAACCAGGTGCTGGACGTCCGCGAGGCCGACATCTGGGTCATGGACCCGCGCGTCCGCTACGTCGACGAGGTCGAGCCCCTGCCCGACGCCGCGCTGGGCCGGGTGCGCTCGGTCGAGGGCGTGGAATGGGCCGCGCCCCTGTTCAAGGGCAACGCCATCTTCCGCACCCGCGACGGCCTGATCAATCAGATCAACATCCTGGGCGTCGACGACGAGACCCTGGTCGGTGCCCCGCGCGAGTGGCTGGCGGGCGATCTGGAGGCGCTGCGCCAGCCCAACAGCATCGTCTTCGACCGCGAGGGCGCGACCCTGATCTGGCCCGACGACGATCCCCTGTCCAAGGTCGGGACCGAGGCCGAGATCAACGACCGCCGCGTGGTCGTGACCGGCATCGCCAACACGGCGCCGTCCTTCATTACCTTCCCGCTCGCCTACGCCCGCTATTCGGAGGCGATCCGCTTTACCCCGCCCCAGCGGAACAAGATGTCCTTCGTCCTGGTGCGGGCCCGCGACGGGGTCGATCACAAGGCCCTGGCGGAACGTATCGAAGCGCAGACCGGCTATCAGGCCCTGACCTGGGACAGCTTCGCCTGGCGGTCGGTCCAGTACTATCTGACCCGCACGGGCATTCCGGTGAACTTCGGAATCACGGTGATGCTGGGCTTCATCGTCGGCGCAGCGGTGACGGCCCAGACCTTCTACCTGTTCGTCATCGAGAACCTGCGCCAGTTCGGGGCGCTGAAGGCCATCGGCGCCACCAACGGCCAGATCACCGGCATGGTCCTGTTGCAGGCCGGCGTCGTCGGGCTGATCGGCTATGGGCTCGGCATGGGCGGGGCCGCCGCCTTCTTCACCTTCGTGCGGGGCACCGCGGCGCTGGAAGGCTTCTACCTGCCCTGGCAGGTGCTGGTCGGCACGGGCGTGGTGGTCTTTCTCATCATCCTGATCTCGGTGCTGGGCAGCCTGACCAAGGTCTACCGCGTCGATCCCGCCATCGTGTTCCGGGGCTGATCGTCATGAGCGCCGTCATCGCCCGCGACATCGAAATGGCCTTTGGCTCGAATGGCCTGAAGACCCAGGTCCTGTTCGACATAGACCTGGAGGTCACGTCCGGAGAGCTGACCATGCTGGTCGGCCCGTCGGGCTGCGGCAAGACCACGCTCCTGTCCATCCTGTCGGGCACGCTCAAGCCGACCGGCGGCGACGTGGAGGTGATGGGCAACGTCATCACCCGCATGAAGGATTCCGAGAAGGTCATCCTGCGCCGTCGCCGGATCGGCTTCATCTTCCAGCAGTACAACCTGCTGCCCGCCCTGACGGCGGCCGAGAACGCGGCCATGGCGCTCGTCGCCGACGGCATGCCGCTGAAGACAGCGGCGGAAAAGGCCCGCGTGGTGCTGGAGACGCTCGGCATGGGCCCGCACGCCGACAAGCTGCCGCGCATGCTGTCGGGCGGTCAGCAGCAGCGCGTCGCCATCGCCCGCGCCATCGTCCACGAACCCGATCTGGTCGTCTGCGACGAGCCGACGGCGGCGCTCGACGCCGAGACCGGCCGCCAGGTGATGGAGCTGCTGAAGGAGGCCGCCGCCGGCCCCGGCCGCGCCGTCCTGGTCGTGACGCACGACAACCGCATCTACCGCTACGCCGACCGGATCGTCGCCATGGAAGACGGCCGGATCGTCGGAGACAGCCGCCTTGGAACACTCCCGGAGGGACTCCATGCCCACTAATCTTCGCCAACGCATTTCGCGCCTGGTCCTGCCCGTGCTCGCGGGCGGGTGCCTGATCTTCGCCGTCGCCGCCGTGATCCGGCCCGAGCGCACCCGCGCCGACCCGCCCGCCACGCCGCCCAGCGCCGCCTATGCCTCCGCCGTCGCGGGCGTCGGGACCATCGAGCCCCAGTCCGAACTGATCGCCGTCGCTGCCGAAGTGCCGGGCGTAGTCCGCAGCGTTCTGGTCCAGCCCGGCGACCGCGTGACCCAGGGCCAGCCCCTGTTCCGGCTGGACGCCCGCGCGGCGGAGGCCGCCGTGGCCACCGCTCTGGCGGACGCGGCCTCCGCCGAAGCCGCCGCGCGTCAGGCCGAGGTGACGCTGGCCGACGAGCGCCAGC
>NZ_LJHU01000039.1 GCF_001295975.1 Brevundimonas sp. AAP58
CAGCGATAGGTCTGGGTCGTATGGGGGCTGCCGTCGGCCATCGGGTGGATCCTTAGTCGTTTCGTCGGCGAAATTGCCTTGGCAAGTCCGCGAGAGCAAATGATATAAGATTATATCTTTTGCGCGGTCCACCCGCGCCGCTACGGGATTCGGATGGCCGGGGCCAACGCCATAAAGGGTCGAACGCTCGTCGAGAAGGTCGCGGCGAAGGCGTCAGGCCGCGCCGACGCGCGCGCGGGCGATCTGATCACCGCCGAGGTGGACCTCTGCTTCGCCCATGACAGCTCCGGTCCCCGCCGCTGGGTGCCCATGCTGGCCGAGCTGGGGCGCGGGCTGTGGGATCCGTCCAAGGTCGTGATCGCGTCGGACCATTACGTCCCTGCGGTCGACGCCGAGAGCGCGGCGATCCTGAGCCTGACGCGCCGTTTCGCGGCCGAGCACGGCGTTGGCCGATTCTACGATATGGAGGGCATCGGCCACATGCTGCTGGCCGAGCGCGGGCTGGTGCACCCCGGCATGCTGGTGGCGGGCGGCGACAGCCACACGCCGATGGCGGGGGCCTTCGGGGCCTATGCGGCGGGCTATGGCGCCACCGACATGGCGGCCATCGCGGCGACGGGCCGCACCTGGCTGCAGGTGCCGACGACGATCCGGGTCGAATGGCGGGGGGCCTTGCGGGACGGCGTGACCGCCAAGGATATGATGCTGTTCCTGTGCCGCGAACTGGGCATGGACAACGCCTTTCGCGCGGTGGAGTTCGCCGGTCCGACGGTCGAGGCCATGTCGATGCCCGAGCGGCTGGTCCTCACCAACATGGCCGCCGAACTGGGGGCCGAGACCGGCGTCGTGGCGCCCGACGCGACCACCTTCGCCTGGCTGAGGGACACCGGCGCTCCGGTCGAGGACGAGGCGGCGGCGCGGGCCTGGACCTCCGATCCCGACGCGGACTACGAGGCCGTGCACCACTTCGACGCGGGCGCGCTGGAGCCCATGATCGCCCTGCCCCACTCGCCCGCCAACAGCGTGGCGGTGGCCGAGGCCGAGGGGCGCCGGATCGATCAGGCCTACATCGGCGCCTGCGTGGGGGCCAAGCTGGAGGACCTGCGAATGGCCGCGCGGGTGCTGGTGGGCCAGCGGGTCGCTCCGGGCGTCCGACTGCTGGTCGCCCCGGCCTCCTCTCGGGTGACGGAGGCGGCGTCTCGGGACGGGACGCTGGCGACGCTGATGGCGGCCGGGGCGACCCTGATGCCGTCCGGCTGCGGAGCCTGCGCGGGCATGGGGGCGGGTCTGCTGGCGGACGGCGAGGTCTGCATCTCGACCACCAACCGCAACTTCAAGGGCCGCATGGGTCATGCGGGGGCCGAAGTCTATCTGGGGTCGCCCTACAGCGTGGCGGCGGCGGCCATCGCAGGGCGGATCGTCGATCCGCGCAGCTACCTGAATCAGCGGAGGGCGGCGGCATGACCCTGCCCGACAGCGGCCGCGCCTTCGTCTTCGGCGACCAGATCGACACCGACCTGCTAGCCCCCGGCCATCTGATGAAACTCGACCCCGACGCGCTCGCCGCCCATTGCCTGGAGGCGGTCGATCCGAGCTTCGCCGGCACGGTCCGGCCCGGCGATTTCGTGGTGGCGGGCCTGAATTTCGGCCTGGGGTCGTCGCGGGAACAGGCGGCAGTATCCTTGAAGCGCCTGGACGTGCGAGCCGTGATCGCCCGGTCGTTCGCGCGCATCTTCTGGCGCAACGCCATCAACCTGGGCCTGCCCGCCGTGACCTTGCCCGAAGCCGACCAGATCGCCGCCGGCGACCGGCTGAGCCTCGACCTGGAGGCCGGTCGCCTGACGAACCAGACCCAGGGGCGGACATACGCCTTCGCCCCCTTCCCCGACCATCTGACGGCGATGATGCGCGACGGCGGGCTGATCGCCCACCTGAAGCGTTCCGCCCATCCGCAGACCGGAGCCGCCGCGTGAGCCTGAAAGCCCGCCTGTCCCAGCCCGGCGCGCCGGTCCATGCCCCCGGTGCCTTCGACGCCCTGTCGGCCCTGCTGATCGAACAGGCCGGGTTCGAGGCCGTCTATCTGTCGGGCGCCTCGATCGCCTACACCCAGCTGGGCCGGCCGGATCTCGGCCTGGTCAGCTTCGACCACGTCGCCGACGTCGTGGCCCGCATCTGCGAGCGGGTGGACATCCCCCTGATCGTCGACGCCGACACCGGCTTCGGCAACGCCCTGAACGTCGCCC
This sequence comes from Brevundimonas sp. AAP58, assembly GCF_001295975.1. GTDB lineage: Bacteria > Pseudomonadota > Alphaproteobacteria > Caulobacterales > Caulobacteraceae > Brevundimonas. Next base: position 2,244 of record NZ_LJHU01000039.1, read on the forward strand.
GGACCGTGCGGGTGTTTGAGCGTAACGGCGCCCGCGCCATCCAGCTGGAGGACCAGACCTTCCCCAAACGCTGCGGCCACCTGGCCGGCAAGGGCGTGGCGCCGGTCGAGGACATGGTCGGCAAGGTCCATGCGGCGCTGGACGCCCGGCGTTCGGACGAGACCCTGATCATCGCCCGCACCGACGCCATCGCCGTCGAGGGCTTCGAACCGGCCCTGGAGCGCGCCGTCGCCTATGCCGAGGCCGGGGCGGACGTGATCTTCGTCGAGGCGCCGCGCGATCTGGAGCAGATGAAGCGCATCGTCGCCACGTTGGGCCGCACGCCGGCCATGGCCAACATGGTCGAGGGCGGAAAGACGCCGATCCTGACCCGCGATGCGCTGGGCGACATGGGCTTCCGGCTGGTGATCAGCCCCGGCGCCCTGGTGCGCGCCATCATCCCGGCGGCCGAAAGCTTCCTGCGCGCGCTGAAGGCCGAGGGGTCGACCGTCGGCTACAAAGACCGGATGACGGATCTGGCCGGGGTCAACGCCCGCATCGGGCTGGAGGAGATGCTGGCGCTGGGCGACCGCTATGAGCCGCAGCGGCAGGAAGCGGCCGAGTGAACCGGTCGGACCCCAACCTCTACGACCACTGGCCCTATCGCGACCGGCCGAAAATCACCTGGCCAGGCGGTAAGGCGCTGGCCTTCTGGATCGCGCCCAACATCGAGTTCTATGAATTCGACCCGCCGGTGAATCCGTCCCGTCCCGGCTGGCCGCGACCGGCGCCGGACGTGGTGGGGTATTCGCAGAGGGACTGGGGAAACCGGGTCGGGCACTGGCGGCTCCAGGACCTGCTCGACCGGCACGGCCTGCGCGGATCGGTGTCGCTGTCCATCGGCCTGATCGACCACCACCCCGAGATCATCGAGGCAGCCAAGGCGCGCGGCTGGGAGTTCTTCAGCCACGGCATCTACAACACCCGCTATTCCTACGGGATGGACGAGGCCCAGGAGCGCGCGGTGCTGGAGGACTCGATCCGCTCGGTCGAGGCGGCGACCGGCCAGCGCATCCGGGGCTATCTGGCGCCGGCCCTGACCCACACGGCGCGGACGCTGGACCTGATCGCCGAGCACGACTTCTGGTACTCTTGCGACCTGTTCCAGGACGACCAGCCCCAGCCGCTGAAGACCCGGACCGGGCGGCTGGTCTCCATGCCCTATTCGCTCGAGGTCAACGACGTCATCGGCTATTCGGTGATGGGTCTGGACCCGTGGCGTTACGCCGACATCCTGAAGCGGCATTTCGACCAGCTGCTGGCCGAGGGGCGCGAGAGCGGGACGGTCATGTGCATTCCGCTCCACGCCTATCTGGTCAGCCAGCCGAACCGCATCCGGGCCTTCGAGAGCGCGCTGGAGCATATCATGGGACACCGCGACGAGGTCTGGTTCGCCACCGGCTCGGAGATCGCGGCCTTCTATCGCGAGCACTGCTGGGACCAGACGGTGGCGGACATCCAGCGACGCGGTCTGGCGACCGGCGGCTATGGGTTCGACGATGCCGCTTCCTGACGAACACCTGATCTACCACCAGCGGCGGCACGGCATGGACCAGTCGCTGTACGACTGGCGGCCGGCGACGGAGCGCCCGAAGGGGCGCTGGCCCGGTGACCAAGGACTGGCGGTGATGATCGTCCTGCCGGTCGAGTGGCACATGCTCGACCCGTCGGGAAAACCGTTCAAGCACCCCGGGGCCATGCAGACGCCCTGGCCGGACCTGAGGCACTACACGACGCGAGACTACGGCCCCCGCGTCGGGGCCTGGCGCCTGCTGCGGGCGCTGAAGGAGGCCGGGCTGAAGGCGACAGTGCCGGTGAACGGGATCGCCCTGGAGCGGTACCGGCCGCTGGTCGAGGCGGCGCTGGAGGACGGGTACGAGATCGCCGCCCACGGCTGGTCGACGGACGCGATTCACCACTCCGGCCTGTCCGAGGACGAGGAGAGCGCCCTGGTCGTCCGCACCCGCGAGGCCTTCGACCGCGTGGGCCTGACGCCCCGCACCTGGATGAGCCCGGCGCGGCAGCAGTCGTTTCGCACCCTGTCCCTGATCGCCGAGGCGGGCTTCGACGTCTGCCTGGACTGGGAGCACGACGAGGTTCCGGTGGCGATGACCACCGATGTCGGCGTCGTCCACGCCCTCCCACTGATGAACGAGCTCGACGACCGCACCCTGCTCATCGATCGGCGGCAGTCCGAAGACGCCTGGGCCGAACAGGTTCTGGAGGCGGCGGCCTACCTCAAGGCCGACGCCGGTGCTGAGGACCGGCGGGTGCTGGGTTTTACCCTCACGAGCTACGTCGCCGGTCAGCCGTTCCGAATGAGCGCCGTGCGCCGCATGCTGGCTGGGCTGTCGGAAAGCGGAGCCTGGTCGGCGTCGGCGAGCGAAATCGCCGACGCCTGATCATCACTCCCCCACCGGCAGATCGCTCAGCACCTGGTTGAGTTCGACGTAATGGCCGTCCGGGTCATACACTGACGAGAAGTTGACCCGGATCACGCTGGTCCCGTCGTATCCGGGGTAGGTGACGACGTGCGGCGTCTCCCCGACGCGCACGCCGGGCGAGGCGATGGCGCGAGCGAAGACCTCTTCCTGGTTCTGCACATTGAAGACCAGAACGATGTCGCCGGGGTGCAGGACGTTGTCGTCGGGGGCGCGTTCCGGCCGGGGCTCGCGCTCGGGCTTGGTGTATTCCATCAGGCCGAGGATGCCGATGTAGTCGTCGTTGGCGCGCAGGAAGACGAGGCGCAATGAACGCTCCGCAGCCTCGTCGGTTGGGGCGTCGCGCGGGGTACGGATGATGTTGTCGTAGATCGGCACCAGCCCGATGGCCCGATAGAAAGCCAGCGACGCCTCCATGTCGCGGACCACCAGGGTGGTGCGGCGAAAATCCAGCGGCACGCGCTGGTCGGCGGGGACGCGATCGGGTGCCGGTTCGGCGACGGCGGTCGAGGCACAGGCGGAGATCGCGAGCGCGGCGGCGATGGCAAGGGCGCGGATCATCGGGCGGTCTCCAGGTGCTTGAGAACCTCCGCCGCCGGTAGGACGTCGGCGTATTTGAGCAGCAGGTCCGTCAGGTTGGCGTAGTGGTAGCTCTCGTGCTTGTCAGCGACGCATTCGACCGGGACGACGGTGCGGTATCCGCGTGACAGGCTGTCGACCGCGGTGGCGCGCACGCAGCCGGAGGTCGAGCCGCCGGTGACGATCACCGTGTCGACCCTGTGCCAGATCAGATAGCTTTGCAGCGGCGTCTCGTGGAACGCCGAGGGCATCCGCTTGTCGAAGATCAGATCGACCTCGCAGTCCGGCCGGGCGCGCGGGTCGAAGGCGTGCCGCTCGGACCCGAACTTGATGTTCTGCAGGCTGTCGGGCGTGTCGGTGCGCGTACCCCAAACGCCGGCGTCGCCGCCGTCTGGCTTGTAGCAGACGCGGGTCCAGACGACCGGCAACCCCTTCGCCCGCGCCGCGTCGCTGAGCCGGTTGATCCAGTCAATCTGGTCCGGATCCGTGACATAGGCGGACTTCGGGAACAGGTCGGGACGCGTGTAGGCCTGCTGGACGTCGATGTTCACCACCGCCGCCCTCTGGCCAAAGCCGAAGCCCTTGCGCGCCGGGTTCGCCAGCACCTCCTCATAGATCGCGCGCGCGGGCCGGTCGTCGCGCGTCATGGTCGGCTCGAAGCGGAGATCGCTCATTGCCCGGCCTGCAGACGGCGGATGTCGTCGATCCCGGTCGGCGGCGCACGCCACAACGGCGCATCCGTCTCAATGTAGTCCCGCAGCGTCGAAGGTACGTCCTCGTATCGGTCGATGCGCCATGTGATCAGATGCATGATCGCAGGGCCGCCCCCCGCCCAGGCCGGAGCGTCGCCGTATCGGACCCAGGACAGCTGGTTTGGGTTCGACGCCCCGCCGGGTGCCTGGATGAAGAAGTCGTAGTTCTCGAACGCCTGATAGCGACGATCGCCGCCCGCCGGGAAATCCAGGAACAGCGGCGCGGTGAACACATGGGCGTCGCCGATGCGCCGCGCCTGCATGGTATCGCCCGGGCCGATGCGCTGGACCCGAGCGCCCGTCCCCTGCTCGACCATGGTCGTCAGTCGATCACCGACCAGCTCATAGGTGATGAACTGATAGGGGTATGCCACCGGTTCAACCGGCATGCCGTTCACCTGGCGCAGGACCGCATTCGTCTCTGCATCTCGATAGACGTAGATCTTGCGAGAGAACTGCCTCGCAAGGCTGCGGCCGGGCTCGGGGCGGTCCGAGGTAGAAGTGTCATAGCCCTCGACCCGGGCCAGAAGCTCGCCGGATGGATACGCCCGGAGCGTTCCGACTGAGTACCAATAGACCGGCGAACCGGTTCCCGTTCGTGCATCGACGAACACCTCGAACGCCGTCCTGTCGAACCCGTCTGCGCGCGCCTGCGGCGCGGCCAGGATCGCCAGTCCGGCCAACAGTGAGAGGCAAAAAAGACGCATCCGTTTGTCTCCGTTTGACGACACGGTAGCGACGCTTGTCGGACGCCGCAAATGATATAAGAATATACCATTAGCACCGACCGATCAGAGTCGGGTCCGCCGCCATCCAGATGCAGGAGAGCCGTCCATGCGTAGGTCCGCGTTGCTGTTTTCGAGCGTATCCGCCCTTGTTCTCATGGCCACGGGCCCGTCTTTCGCCCAGACGGCGACACAGGCCGAACAGGATTCCCGCCTCGACGACATCGTCGTCACCGCCCAGCGGCGCGAGCAGAACATCCAGGATGTGCCCCTCGCCGTCACGGCGTTCACCGACACCCAGCTGGAAATCGCCATCGTCGAGGACACGACCGACCTGGTTCGCATCACGCCAAGCCTTACCGGCGGCCTGAACACCGGTACCGGCGGCGCCGTCAGCTACTTCATCCGGGGTCTGGGATCGACCGAACAGGTCGCGACCTTCGACGTGCCCGTCGCGACCTATGTCGATGAGGTCTACGTCGCCCGTCAGATCGCCAACAACATCACCCTCCTGGACGTCGACCGGATCGAGGTCCTTCGCGGCCCGCAGGGCACACTGTTCGGTCGTAACACCACCGGCGGCGCCATCTCGATCACGACCCGCAAACCTGATCAGGACTTCCGCGCTTCGGTCGAGGGCACCTATGGCTCGTTCGACCGCTACACCCTGCGCGGAGCCATGAGCGGTCCGGTCAACGAGGTCGTATCGGCCGGCGTGACCGTGCTCAAGATCGGCGACGACGGCTATTCGCGCAGCCTGGTCACGGGCCAGGATCTGAATGGCGAGGACACCTGGGGCATCCGGGGCGCGCTGCGCTTCCAGCCGGGCGAAAACTGGGACTGGAATCTTTCGGCCGACTACATCGACCAGGCCAAGACGACCATCGGCGTCAACCCGGTCGACCCGCAATACACCAGCCGCACGGGCCTTCGTGTTGGCGACTGCGATGACAGTGCGGTCGAGACCTTCCTCAACCAGCGGCTGGGGAACTGCGCTCGCACGCGGGTCGGCACGCTGATCTCGAACCTGACCTATGACATGGGTTGGGCCAGCCTGAGCTGGATCAGCGGCTATATCGCCACCGATCAGATCTTCTCCATCGACTTCGGTCTGGGCGGCAGCCCGACGCCGTTCGGCGGCTTCACCATTTCCAACGACGTCGAGACCAAACAATGGACGCAGGAACTGAAGCTCGTCGGCGAGACCGGCCGGGTCAGCTGGGTCGCGGGCCTGTTCTATCTGGATGAGGACAACTCCACCTACCAGGTCGACACCTTTGCCCTAACACCAACGTCGACCAGCGCTCTCGTCCTCGGCGACCGGCTGCTCGACAATGGGACCCAGTCCTTTGCGGTCTATGCCCAGGGCGACATCTCGATCACGGACCAGCTGACCCTGACGCTCGGCGGCCGCTACACCGAGGAAGACAAGGACATCGCGTTCGGAGACCGGACCCGGGCGACCTATCCGACTGGCTTTATAGGTGCCACTGGCGCGGCGGCCTCCCGCCCGACCACGGCGAACCTGATCGCGGCGGGCATTCCGGTTTCGCAGTCGACCTCGCGGTTCACGCCTCGCGTCGCTCTGGCTTATGAGATGAACGACGACGTGATGTTCTTCGCCTCGGCCACGAATGGCTTCAAGTCGGGTGGCTGGAACGCGCGCGGCACGACCGCGATCACCAACTCGGCCTTCGGGCCTGAAGAGGCATGGTCCTACGAGCTCGGCATGCGGTCAGACCTGCTCCAAGACACGCTGCGCCTCAACCTGACCCTTTACCGCCTCGATGTGGAAGATCTGCAACTCTTGTCGGGTCAACCTCGCCCCGGCGGCGGCATCGACTTCGTGACCCGCAACGCCGGCGGCCTCGAAGCCACAGGCCTTGAAGCCGAGATCACCTGGAGCCCGACCGACGCCCTCGAGATCTACGCGACGGGCTCGATCGCCGACCGGGAGTACGTCGATATCCCGGCGGTCAACGGCGCGGGCGGCGTGCCGTGCTCGACGACGCCCGAGCCTCTGAACTGCGTCACCACGCGAGACGAGCCGGTCCGCTTCCCCGAGAGCCAAGCCACACTGGGCGCGCGCTACATCCTGCCCACCACCCTGCTCGACGGCGAGTGGTCGCTAAACGGCTCCGTCAGCTACTCGGACGAGTACTGGACTTCGACCTACAACGACAGTCGCACCGCCACCGGGGTGCCGTTCGGCGGTACGACGGCGATCACCGTGCCGCTGTCGCTGACGCCGTCGACGACCGTCTACAACATCGGCATCCGCTATGAGAGCAACGATGGAGCCTGGGAAGCGTCGCTCGACTGCTCGAACTGCGGCGAGGAGTACTACGTCACCTCCTCGCTGGTCGGCCTCGCCTATCCCAACGATCCGCGCCGGGTGACCTTCCGTCTCCGCCGGAACTTCTGAGGCCGAGTGTTTGCGCCGCCGGACGCTCCTGGCTGGCGGCGCATTGGGGGCGGTCCTGAACGCCACCCACAGCGGGGCGCGAGCGGCAAGCTCGCGCCCCGTCTTCCTTCTGGTGCACG
>NZ_LJHU01000004.1 GCF_001295975.1 Brevundimonas sp. AAP58
GGCCGCCGGCGGGTTGAGGCGCGGCGGGACGCGGGGCCTGGGGCGCGGCCGGAGCCTCGGTCCTGGGGCGCGCGACATCAAAGCCCTGGGGCCGCTGGTGACCCCCGGCCGGAGCGCCCGGACGGCGCTTGATCTCGACGGCGACCGTCTTGGTGCGGCCATGGCTGAAGCTTTGGCGCACGGTGCCGGTGGGCACCGAGCCCACTGCGCGCGGCTTCAGGCTCAGCGGCGCGCGCGGGCCCGTCGTGGACGGGGTTCCCGTGGGAGCCTGGCCTTCGTTGGTCTTGTCGTTCTCGTCAGTCATCCGGTCGCTTTACTCGTGGGCGGGAAGGTCCGCCGGTCGTCCTAAGGTCGTCTCGTCAAACGCAAATAGCCGTGCGACGCCCGACCCTCCCAAGGAAGGATCGAACCCCGCCCGTTCGCCCTCACGGGCCTGATCCTGGGTCTTCGTCTGACCCGCTCCCGCCGCCGGGCCCTTCGTGAGGGCCCCACTCCGGGGGGCGGAGCGGTCGAAATCCCGCCAATCGCGAGGCCTCCTGGCCCCAGCGATCCGCCCGCCCTCCGGCGAGCAGGACCGCGTGTATCGCATTTTCCAGCCCGAGGGCCAAACTCAAATCGTCCGCGCTGAAGGCCCCGCAGACCTGCGTCGCCTGATGCCGCGCCAGATTGAGCAGTTTGCCGCGCCCGTCTGACGCGCCGTCCGACGCCTCGATCAGCCAGGCCGCCGCACCGATGCGGATCGCCGCCGCGCATTTCTCGAAGCCCGAGATAAGCACGCCTTCGCGTCGGGCAAGCCCCAGCTGGTCCAGACAGCGCCGGACCAGCAGGCTCTCGACCGTATCGGCCAGATCGGCGGGCGCCTTCAGCGGTGCCTTGGCCGAGCGGGAGAACAGGTTCTTCTTCGCCGCCGTCTCGATGGAGGCCCGATCGGCCGCCACCCACATGCCGCGACCCGGCAGCTTGCGCGCCAGATCGGGCACCACCGCGCCGTCCGGGCCCGCCACGAAGCGGATCAGACAGGTCTCGTCCATCGCCTGGTGCGTGACCAGGTCGCGGCGCTCCCTATCCGATGTCGCGGCGGCGAGACCCATGGACGGCTGCGGCTCCCATCACTGGTCGCGCGGCTGGTCGGGATCCTCGGCGAGGACCTCGGCGTCAGCATCGGCGTCTTGCGGGGCGCTGTCGAAAACGGCCTCGGGGTCGTATTCGCCCTCGGCGTATTCTTCCTCGTATTCCGGCTCGGGCTGCGGCAGCTCGGACGCATCGATCCAGCCGGCGGCCACGCGGGCCTGGAGGATCAGCATCTCGGCGTCTTCCTGGGCCAGGTTGAAGCTCTCGAGCACGCCCGGGACCTTCACCCGCTCCCCGTTCTTGACCTCATAGCCGCCGCGGACTTCGTCGGTGGCCAGGTCGGCCAGGTCCTCGACGGTCTTCACCCCGCCCTCACCCAGAGCGACCGCCATCGGCAGGGTCACGCCCGGCACCTCCAGCACGCCGTCCTCGACGCCGAGCTCCTTGCGCTTGGCGTCCAGCTCGGCCGCCTGACGATCCAGGAAGTCACGGGCGCGGGCCTGCAGCTCCTCGGCGGTGTCCTCGTCGAAGCCCTCGATCTCGGCGACTTCGTAGCTCTCGACGTAGGCCAGGTCCTCGACGGTGGCGAAGCCTTCGGTGACCAGCAGCTGGGCGATGACCTCGTCGACGTCCAGCGCCTCCTGGAACAGCTGGGTGCGCTCGGCGAACTCGCGCTGGCGACGCTCGCTGTCCTGGGATTCCGTGATGATGTCGATCTGCCAGCCGGTCAGCTGGGAGGCCAGACGCACGTTCTGGCCGCGACGCCCGATGGCGAGCGACAGCTGCTCGTCCGGCACCACGACCTCGACGCGGTCGGCCTCTTCATCGAGCACCACCTTGGAGACCTCGGCGGGAGCCAGGGCGTTGACGATGAACGTCGGCTCGTCGTTGTTCCACTGGATGATGTCGATCTTCTCGCCCTGCAGCTCGGCCACCACCGCCTGGACGCGCGAGCCGCGCATGCCGACGCAGGCGCCGACGGGATCGATGGAGCTGTCGTTCGACAGAACCGCCATCTTGGCGCGCGAGCCGGCATCGCGGGCGGCGGCGCGGATCTCGATCACGCCGTCATAGACCTCGGGCACTTCCTGGGCGAACAGCTTGGCCATGAAGCCCGGGTGGGCGCGGCTCAGCATGACCTGCGGGCCCTTGGCCTCGGGGCGGACGTCGTAGATGTAGGTGCGGATCCGGTCGCCGATGTTGAACACCTCGCGCGGGATCGACTGGTCGCGGCGCATGATGCCCTCGCCCCGGCCCAGGTCGACGATGGTGTTGCCGTATTCGACGCGCTTGACCGTGCCGTTGACGATCTCGCCGACGCGGTCCTTGAACTCTTCGTACTGGTTGGCGCGCTCGGCTTCGCGGACCTTTCCGGTGATGACCTGGCGGGCCATCTGGGTCTGGACGCGGCCGAACTCGAACGGCGGCAGCTCCTCGACATATTCCTTGCCGACCACGGCTTCCGGATCGCGCTTGGAGGCGTCGGTCAGCCGCACCATGGCGCTGTCGTTGAACTCCTCCAGCTCGTCTTCCGGCTGCCAGTCGTCCTCGACGATGGTGACGTGACGCGTCAGGGCCAGTTCGCCGGTCTTGGGATCGATCTTGGCGCGGATATCGTGGTGCGCGCCGTAGCGCGACTTGGCGCCCTTCTGGATGGCCTCTTCAAGGGCCTCGATCACGATCTCGCGGTCGATGTTCTTTTCCTGCGCCACCGAATTGGCGATCTGGAGCAGCTCCAGACGGTTGGCGGAGATACCGGTCACGGCCATCAGGCGTCGTCCTCAGTGGTCTTGATGTTGGTGTTCGCTTCGACGCTTCCAGAGGGAAGGCCGTCGTCTTCGGGTTCGCCCCGCGCGGCGCGGATCGCGGCCCCGCGCTTCAGGAGCGCATCGTTCATGACCAGCTTGGCGTCTACCAGCCAGTCGAAGGGGATCAGCGCGGTGTCGTCCTCGCCGTCCAGATCGATGGCGATGTTCTCGCCCTCGGTCCCGGCCACGACGCCCTTGAAGCGCTTGCGTCCCTCGATCATGCGATCGGTCTCCAGCCGCGCCTCCAGCCCTTCGAAGATGTCGAAATCCTTCAGCCGGGTCAGGGGCCGGTCGATTCCCGGCGAGGATATCTCAAGCAGATACTCCCCCGCGATCGGATCCGCGGCATCCAGCACCTCGGACACCGCGCGGCTCAGCCGGGCGCATTCCTCGACGGAGATGTCGTTGTCCGCCGGCCGCTCGGCCATGATCTGAAGCCGACGCCGCAGCGTACCCCCCATCAGCCGCACGCGCACGATCTCCAGGCCGAGCGTCTCCGCGACGGGATCGACCAGCTCCAGGATTTCGCGATCTTCGACGGTCTTGGCGCGCAAGGACGGGGTTCTGTTTCGGGCAAAAGAAAAAGCGGTCGGCCATCCAGGCCGCCGCTTTGAACGACGCCGTTGGACGCCGGTCTAACGATGTGGGGAGCTCTATAGACCCGCTTTTGCCGAAAGAAAAGGGCGGTGCCGGCCGCCCCTCTCAACCATCAGTGCGCGTGAGCGCGCTTGCGTCCGAACCCGCCGGTCAGCAGGGTCTTGATGAAGAAGAAGACGGCGATGACGATCGCATAGCCGAGGAACAGCGCCAGCCGCGTGATCCAGAAGCCGCCGTCGGTCAGGTCGGGCAGCAGGAAGGCGCTGCCGCCCAGCATTGGCCGCAAGGCCTCGATCAGGGTGTGGACCAGGGTCGCGCCCAGCGCCGCACCCCACAGGCCGCTCCAGGCGCCCATCAGGAAGAAGCCGAACACGGCGGCGATCACCAGACCCATGACCTGATTGACGCCGTCGAAGCCGCTGTCGGCCAGGGCCAGCAGGCCCTGCAGCAGATTGCCCAGCTGGGCGAGAAGGTCTTCCATGACGCGCCGCTCCGGTTCGATTTCCCACGGCCCCGCTTGGCCGTCGGCAGGGTTAACGCCGGTCGCCGGAAATGGCTCCGCTTAGCGTCCCGTCGATCCGAAACCGCCCGCGCCGCGCTCGGTCTCGTCCAGCGTCTCGACCTCTGTGACCGTCACCTGCGCGACCGGCGCGATCACCATCTGGGCGATGCGCTCGCCCCGCCGGATCACGAAGGGCTCCTGCCCGAGGTTGACGAGGATCACCCCCACCTCGCCGCGATAATCGCTGTCGATGGTGCCCGGCGTGTTCAGGCAGGTGACGCCGTGCTTCAGCGCCAGCCCCGAGCGCGGCCGGACCTGCGCTTCCCAGCCTGGCTGCAAGGCCATCTTGAGGCCCGTGGGCACAAGCGCCCGCGCGCCGGGCTGAAGCGTCAGGGGCGCCTCGTCAGCCACTGCCGCCCGCAGGTCCATGCCCGCCGAGCCAGCAGTTTCATATGCCGGGAGCGTCAGCCCCTCGGCATGCGGCAGGCGCTGGATGCGGAGCGTGCTCAACGGCGGTCCTCAGGCTTTGGCGGCGAAATGATCGGCGATCCGGTCGGCGAGGCGCTGGGCCACCTCGGTCTTGGACAGGCGCGGCCAGGGCTCGGCGGTGTCCCTGGTGACCAGCAGCACGGTATTGCCGTCCGCGCCGAAGACGTCGGCGGACACGTCGTTGCCGACGATCCAGTCGCAGCCCTTCCTCGACAACTTGGCCCGGGCGTTGGCCTCCAGATCGGTGGTCTCGGCTGCGAATCCGATGACAAGCGACGGCCGGTTCGGTCCCGCCTTGGCGATGCCCGCGAGGATGTCGGGGTTCTCGATCAGGGCCAGAGCGGGCGGGCCGCCGGGCGCCTTCTTGATCTTTCCGCCAGCGATGGTGTCGACGCGCCAGTCCGCCACGGCCGCCGAGAGCACCGCGATATCGGCGGGAAGCGCGGCCTGCGTCGCCGCCTGCATCTGCAAGGCCGTCTCGACGTCGACGCGGGTCACCCCCAGCGGTGCGGGCAGGCCCGTCGGCCCCGACACCAGGGTCACGTCCGCTCCTCGCTCGGCGAGCGTAGCGGCGATGGCGTACCCCTGCTTGCCGCTGGACCGATTGGTCAAGCCGCGCACCGGATCAATCGGCTCGAACGTGGGCCCCGCCGTGACCACAGCCTTTCGCCCGGCCAGCGGCCGCCCGGCCGGGCCCGCGAGCTGGGCCTGGATGGCCTCCAGGATCGCCGCCGGCTCGGCCATGCGGCCGGGTCCGAACTCGCCGCAGGCCATCTCGCCGTCGTCGGGGCCGACGACCGCCATCCCGTGCAGGCCAGAGAAGCCTTTCAGCCGCGTGACGTTCGCCTGCACCGCCGGGTGGGTCCACATGCGCACATTCATGGCCGGAGCCAGCAGCACGCGCTTGTCCGTGGCCAGCAGCGTCGTCGAGGCCAGGTCGTCGGCCATGCCGTTCGCCGCCTTGGCGATCAGTCCCGCCGTCGCCGGCGCCACGACCAACAGATCGGCCCAGCGCGACAGCTCGATGTGGCCCATCGTCGTCTCGTCATCGGGCAGGAACAGGCTTTGCCGGACCGGATGACCGGTCAGCGCCGCAAGGGAAAGAGGGGTGACGAAGGCCGCGCCACCATCGGTCAGCACCGATCGGACTTCGGCCCCGGCCTTCCTGAGCATGCGCACCAGCTCGAGCGCCTTGTAGGCCGCGATGCCACCGCCCACGATCAACAGGATCTTTCGGCCGTTCAGAGCGGGACTGGGCATGGCCTTCCTGTAGCGGCCACCGAGCGGCCGGTCGAGCCGCGAAAAAAGAACATTGCATGAACAGTCTGGTTGTGCATAACGTCGTTTCGCGGCAAGGTTGGAGGTTGAAATGAAAGCGACGTGGATAGGCGCGACACTGGTCGCGGTGCTGGGGCTGGCGGCCTGCGGGAATGGAGAGTCCGCCGTCGAGACGCGTGACCGGGCGCTGACGGCACCGGTTTCGTTGATGTCGGCGACGGTTCCCGAGGTGTCCGGAGAGCCGGTCGCCGCGGCGGCCGAGGCACCGGCCCCCCTGACCGCCAATCGGCGGGAGACGGTCGATGAGAAGATCCAGCGTCTCTACGAGCGCAACGGGGCGGACTTTGGCGCTCGCTCGCCCGAGGAGTTCCTGTCGAGGATCACCGCCTTCACGACCTCGCCGCCGTCCGGGACGGACCGGGCGACGCGGCCGAACGGCGATGTCCTGCTGTATCAAGCCTCGACCAACACCTTCGCCGTGGTAGACCGCGAAGGCACCCCTCGCACGATGTTCAAGCCCGACGAGGGTGAAGCCTACTGGGCTGAGCAGAAGGCCGCGGCACCCACGTTCGGACAACGCCGCTCCAACGGCTAGGACGGCCGACGGAGCGACCCGCGAGCCTTAGTCGGCGTCAGGTCTGTCTGCCATTTCACGGATCAGATCGAGCGCCAACTTCTGCTGGCGCGGCGACAACCGAGGGGCCATTCGGGCGATCTCGATGGTGTGCCGTGTCGCCGGGAAGTCGTGCTCGAAAGCGGGAGCACCCTCCTCGGCCATGCCAGGTTGTGTGCCGCCCAGCCCCTGGAAAAAGTAGGCCACGTCGACCTTGAAGAAGCGCGCGATGTCCCAGAGCTTGGACGCCGAAATCCGGTTGGTGCCCTTCTCGTACTTCTGGATCTGCTGGAAGGTCAGGCCGAGCGCGCGCCCAAGGTCACTCTGGTTATAGCCCAGGCTGATGCGTTTCTCGCAGACCCGACGCCCCACGTGCCGGTCCACCGGATGGGGACCATCCTCTCCCTTGCCTCTCGCCATTTCGTTCGCCGTTGTGAAAAGTTCGTATGGTGGGTGACGCCATGCGCCTACAGCCAGCGCGTGTCATGTAAATTCTGGGAAATGGCGATTCCGGTCATTGACACAACAGCATCGATCCAGAGAGCACGTCGATGTGGCATCTGCTGCCACGACGAAAGGCCCCTTTCTCACGTTTGCCCACGACGCGCTCCGAGACGAGCCACGGCGAGCGGCAAAAAGCCAATCAGCAGCAGAAGCGCAAAGGGGATGTCGCCGAACCCGCCATAGACCGTCGGCGACGTCGCCGCCGGAAGTCGAGCGTCGATCACCCCGCTCTCGCCGCTGTTCAACCGCTGACCCTCGATCACTCGACCCCAGGGATCGATCATGGCTGAAACGCCGGTCGGGGTGGCGCGCACCACGGGCAGACCGGTTTCGATCGCGCGATAGCTGGCGAGGTTCAGATGTTGAAGCGGCCCCGACGTCGCCCCAAACCAGGCGTCGTTCGACACATTCACGATCCATTCGGGGCGGCCTCGCCCTGCGGGCGTGAAGCCGGGATAGAGGCTTTCATAGCAGATCAGGGGCTGGACCCTCGACCCGTTCGGCAGGTCGATAGGCGCAGGCGTCGGCCCGGCGCTGAAGTCAGCCGGCATGTGAACCAGACTGCGTACGCCGAGCGCGCTCATCAGCCCACCCAACGGCAGGAACTCGCCGAACGGCACAAGCCGGTGCTTGTCATAGATCGCCCCGACCCGCAGCCCCTCGCCCCCTTCGTCATGCAGGGCGATCAGGCTGTTGTAGTAGCGGGCCTGTCCATCCTCGCCGCGCTCGCCGCGCGCGAAGCCCGCCAGCAGCGTCTGTCCCGGCTGGAGCGCGCCGGCGATGGCGACGCCATCGGGCGAGCCGGGCGCGAAGACATCACCAAAACTGGCGGGCAAAGCCCCCTCCGGCCAGACGACCAGATCGGGCAGGGCCTCGCCCGGTCGGGCGGTCAGGTTGACATAGCGGTCGACGATCGAGCGATAGGCTTCCGGGGTCCATTTGGACTCCTGATCAACATCAGGCTGGACGATACGGACCAGCGTCGCCGTTTCCTGCACCTCGGCTCCGGCCAGTCGGATCGTGCCACCGACGATCAGGGAGGCGAACACAACCGCGCCTGCGATTGCGACGCCGATACGGCCCTTTCGCGGTCCAGGCGCGAGCAAGGGCGCGAACGCCGCAGCGGCGGCTACCGTCATCAGACCCAGGCCATACACCCCCGCGACCGAGGCGAACTGCGACGCCGCCGAACCGGCCCGCCATCCCGCGCCAGCCGGATTCCATGGAAAGCCCGTCAGCACATGGCCCCTTAGCCATTCGAAGAGGGCGAACAGGGCGGCGAACACCAGAACGCGCGCCAGACCTTGCGGCGCGAACCGGCGATAAAGCGCCGTGGCCGCGCCCCAGAACAGGCCAATCCCGGCAGGCAGCAAACTGGCCGCGAACGGTGCCATCCAAGCCTGGGCCGGGTTGACCAGAAAGGCCTCGGCCACCCACCAGCAGCCCACGAGGAAGTATCCGAACCCCGCGAGCCACCCGACCCAGAAGGCTCCGCGCACGGTGCCCGACCGCTCGGCCAGCAGCATCAAGAGCGGATAGGCGATCAGGCCCGGCAGAAATCCGAACGGCGGATGCACCAGCGCGGCCAGCACCCCGGCGGTCAGGGCGAGACCGATCCGGCTCCAGCGCCCCACCAGCAAAGGGGCCAGCATGTCTCGCCCTCTGGTCACGGCAGAACCCGATAGGGGTCGGCGACACCCAGATCCGCCAGGATCTCGCGCTCCTCGGCCTCCATGGCCTCGGCTTCGGCGTCAACCTCGTGGTCGCGGCCGAGCAGGTGCAACACGCCGTGGACGGTCAGATGGGTCAGGTGGTTCGCGAGGGTCTTGGACTGCGCCTCGGCCTCGGCCGCGCAGGTCTCATGGGCCAGAACGATATCACCCAGCGGCTGGACGTCGGCCCCCGGCATGGGCGCGGCAGGAAAGGACAGGACGTTGGTCGGGCTGTCCTTGCCCCGGAACCGGGCGTTGAGGTCGCGCACGGTATCGTCATCGGTCAGCAGGATCGTCACTGTTCCGGTCGCCGAACCCAATGCCGCCCGTGCCGCGCGCGTCACCACGGCCTCGACGTCGGCGACGGCCGCCGACCAGGCCTCGACCTCGACCTCGACCTCGATCATCGCCCGGACGGATCCTCGAGGTCGGGGACCGGTCGACTGCGCAACGCGTCGGCGTCGTAGGCGCGCACGATGCGCTCGACCATGGCGTGGCGCACCACGTCTTCCGCCTCAAAGGCCAGGACACCAACGCCCTGGACGTCCTTCAGGACGCGAAGCGCGTGGGCCAGGCCAGAATCGCGCGGGTTCAAGAGATCGATCTGACTGGGATCGCCGGTCACCACCATGCGCGCGCCTTCGCCCAGACGGGTCAGGACCATCTTCATCTGCAGCCGGGAGGTGTTCTGGGCCTCGTCGACGATGATGAAGGCGTGGCTGAGCGTGCGACCGCGCATGAAGGCGATGGGCGCGGCCTCGATCTCGCCCTTGTCACGGCGACGCTGGACGTCCTCGGCCCCGAGAATGTCGTTCAGCGCCTCCCAGATCGGAGCCAGATAGGGATCAACCTTCTCGTTGAGGTCGCCCGGCAGGAAGCCCAACTTCTCGCCTGCCTCAACCGCCGGACGGGTGATGACCAGCCGGTCGACCTGCCCCCGACGCAGAAGCGATGCGCCATAGGCCGCTGCGAGGAAGGTCTTGCCCGTGCCCGCCGGGCCGACACCGAAGGTCAGTTCGCAGCGCGACAGGGTCTCCAGATAGCGGGCCTGGGCGTTGGTCTTGGGTACGATGGCCCCGCGCTTGCCGATCGGCAGGGCCATGGGATCGGAACTGGGCGCGCCTTGGCCGCCGCCGCGCGCCGCGGCGATGCCGGCGCGCACGTCGGCCTCATTGACCTCGGCCCCCTTATCAGCGCGGGTAACCAAGGCGGCGATCACTGCCTTGGCGTTGGCCCGGTCCCGCGCGCCGCCGTTGATCGATACCCCGCCCCCGGGCGCCTCGATCAGCACCTTGAAGGCGTCCTCGATCAGGGCGACGTGGCGGCTGTTCGGCCCGATGACGGCGCGCAGTGCGCGGTCGTCGAGCGCGAGAAACTCGCTTTCACGCGCCAAGAAGCTCTCCCGTCAGGCTGTTCTGCTGACCGCTGATGATCCGCACAGGAACGATCTGGCCGATCAGGTGATCCGCGTCCTCGGCATGAACCGATTGCAGATAGGGCGACCGGCCGATGGCCTGACGCCCGTGGCGGCCCTTCTTCTCGAACAGCACGTCCAGCGTCTTGCCGACCTGGGCCTTGTTGAAGGCGACCTGCTGCTCGAGCAGAAGCGCCTGCAGCGCGTGCAGCCGGGCCAGGGACACGTCGGCCGGCACCTGCGTGCCCATCGTCGCGGCCGGGGTACCGGGGCGCGGCGAATACATGAAGCTGAAGGCGGAGGCGTAGTTCACCTGCCGCACCAGATCGAGAGTCTCCTCGAAATCCCGGTCCGTTTCGCCGGGAAAGCCGACGATGAAGTCGCCCGACAGCGCCATGTCCGGCCGCGCCTCGCGGATTCGGCCGATCAGGTCGATGTACTTTTGCCGCCCGTGCTTTCGGTTCATCAGCCGCAGGATGCGGTCCGAGCCCGACTGAACGGGCAGGTGCAGATAGGGCATCAGCTGGGGCAGCTCGGCATGGGCCGCGATCAGGTCGTCGGCCATGTCGTTGGGGTGGCTGGTCGTGTAGCGGATGCGGTCGATGCCCTCGATCTCCGCCAGAGCCCGCGCCAGCCGCGCCAGCGTCCAGACCGATCCATCCGGCCCCGCGCCGTCGTAGGCGTTGACGTTCTGGCCCAGCAGGGTGAGCTCGCGCACGCCTTGGGCCGCCAGACCCCGCGCCTCGGCCAGCACGGCGTCGGCCGGACGCGACCATTCCGTGCCGCGCGTATAGGGCACGACGCAGAAGCTGCAGAACTTGTCGCAGCCCTCCTGCACCGTCAGGAAGGCCGTCGGACCGTTGACGCCCCGCGCCTCGGGCAGGCTGTCGAACTTCTCATCGGCGGCGAAGTCGGCGCCGATCCGCTCGCCCCGCGCCCGCGCCGTCCGGGTCAGCAGCTCCGGCAACTGGTGATAGGCCTGGGGGCCGACGACCAGGTCCACCGCCGGCTGGCGACGCATGATCTCCTCGCCCTCTGCCTGAGCGACGCAGCCCGCGACGACGATGGTCATCGAATTCCCTGTCGTCCTCGCTCGCTCGTCCTTCAACTCCCTCAGCTTGCCCAGCTCGGAATAGACCTTCTCGGCCGCCTTCTCGCGGATGTGGCAGGTGTTCAGGATGACGAAGTCCGCGCCCTCGGCCGTGTCGGTCGGGGCATAGCCGAGCGGACGCAGCACATCGGCCATGCGCTCGCTGTCGTATACGTTCATCTGGCAGCCGTAGGTCTTGATGAACAGCCGCTTGACGCCCGGAGCGGACTCCGGCGTCGCGACCGTCCCGGCCTGCGGCGGGGTCAGGGTCTCGGACATGGGCGGCTTATGATCGCCGATCCCGGCGACCGCAAGGCGGGCGGGAGCCGGCGTGGATCAGGAGACCTTCTCGGGCGCGACCTTGGCGGCGTTGCGCGTATAGATCAGCCCCTCGCGGCGCGACGGCTCGGCCCCCGGAATGGGCTTGCCATAGAGCTCCAGCTTGTGGCCCACCAGCTCGAAGCCCAGCCGCTCCGCGATCTCGGACTTCAGCCGCTCGATCTCGGCGTCGAAGAACTCGATGACCTCGCCCGTGCGCGTATCGATCAGGTGATCGTGATGATCGTCGCCTGCCTCTTCATACCGCGAGCGTCCATCGCCGAAGTCATGCTTCTCAACGACCCCGGCCTCCTCGAACAGGCGCACGGTGCGATAGACCGTGGCGATCGAGATGTGAGGGTCAATGGCCGAGGCGCGGCGGTACAACTCCTCGACATCCGGATGGTCCTCCGCGCTGGACAGCACGCGGGCGATGACCCGCCGCTGTTCGGTCATGCGCATGCCGCGCTCGGCGCAGAGTTTCTCGATCCGGTCCATGCGCCGCAAGATAAGCCCCGGATCAGGCGGTGGGAAGCGGCGTGTCCAAATTGCGAGCGAGTAGCAGGGCGTCGACAGGCTGGCCCTCCGGTCGGGCATAGTAGCGGGGTCTGCGGCCAACCGGCTCGAAGCCCAACCGGGCATAAAGGGCGCGCGCCGGCGCATTATCCTCGGCGACCTCGAGAAACAGGCGCTCGACACCCAATACTGCGGCTCGTGAGGCCGCCCGTTCGACCAGTCGCGTCGCGCTACCGCAACGCCGCCCATCCGGGCGGACGGCCAAGGTCAGAATCTCTGCTTCGTCGACGGCGGTCTGAATGAGGATGAAGCCCTCCGGCTCAAGCTCCAAGAACACGCCCGGCTGGCTGAGCAGGGCGGCGAACGCCTCGGGCGACCAGGGCGCGTCGAAGGCCTCGGCATGGACGGCGGCCAGACCCTGAACCAGTTCTGATGTCAGGATGTCCGTCACACCGCCCGAGCCTGCCCGGGCAGCCGGGTCGGAGGCGTCGCGTCCGGGGCCCTCAGATAAAGAGGGCGGGCAGGATGGAGTGTCGGATCAAGCCGTTCCGTGAGGGCCGCAAGCGCCAGAGCGGTCGGCTCGGTGACGACAAACTCGATATCGGCGGCGACAAGCACCGCTCCGTTGCCGGCCCACCGCCAGATCTGGCGCATGTCTGCAAGCGTGGTCGTCGCGCTCTCGATGGTCGCGGCTCGAGGCCCATCGATCGGGTCGCCATCCGCAAACGTCTGGAGATAGACCTCGCCGCGGCGTGCATCGATCACCGAGGCAACCGCCCCTTGCGGCCCGCCCTCGATAGACCAGGCGAGCGACTGGAGGCTGGAGACGCCCACCACGGGCCGGTCCAGCGACTGTCCCAGCCCGAGAGCAAAGGCCAGCCCGACACGCAGGCCGGTGAAGGACCCCGGGCCGATGGTGACGCCGACGCGTTCGATGGCCGCGAAGCCGACGCCGGATTCGACGACCGCATCGCGCACGAACCCGCCGATCCGCTCCGAATGCCCTCGCGCCATGATCTCGCTTCGCAGTCCCAGCACACGACCGCCCTCACAGACGGCAGCAGTGCAGGCACCCAGCGCCGTGTCGATGACGAGGGTCCGCAAGCCCTAGAGAACCTGCTCGACCCGGGTCACCTCGGGAACATAGTGGCGCATCATCTGCTCCACCCCCGCCTTCAGCGTCATGGCAGAAGACGGACAGCCGGCGCAGGCACCGCGCATGCGCAGCGTCAGAACACCCGTTTCCTCGTCGAATGCGTCAAACAGGATGTCGCCGCCGTCCTGGGCCACCGCCGGGCGGATCCGGCTGTCCAGCAGCGACTTGATCTCGGCCACGATCTCGGAATCATCGCCCGCTTCCATCTCGCTTTCCGAGCCTTCGCGGATCAGAGGCACGCCGGAGGTGAAATGATCCATCACCGCCGCCAGGACCTCGGGCTTGATGTCGCTCCAGTCCCGACCGTGAGGGGCGCGGGTCACCGAGACGTAGTCGTCCCCGAAGAAGACGCCGGTCACATCCTCGAGCTGGAACAGGGCCTCGGCCAGAGGCGAGGCCGCCGCCTGATCGATCGAGAGGAACTCGCGCGGCGTGCTCGACACGATGCGTCCAGGGATGAACTTCAAGACGTTCGGATTGGGCGTGGGTTCGGTCTGAATGAACATGGTCCAGAGATGCGCCTTGGCGGAAAGGCCTGCAAGAGCGACGCTTCAGGTGCTAGCGCCCGTCAGGCCAGATCCTCTATTTCGGCATCGGTCAGCTCGCCCGGCACGATCGTCACGGGCAGTTTGCGAGCTCCGAAGCCAACACCTTTCAGCACCGCGCTGACCAGCGGCCCCGGCCCCCGCCCGCCCGATCCCGCCGCGAGCACCAGAATCTTGATCTCCGGATCATCGGCGCAGACCTCGCGAATGGCGGCATGGGGGTCGCCCTGTTCGATCAGGAAGACCGGCTGGGCACCCGACCGCGTCGCCGCCTCCTCGCCCAGCCGCGTGAGCAGTTCCTCCGCCTCGGCGCGCTGCTGACGTTCGATCTCCTCCCGGACTCCCGCCCAGTGCTCGTCGGACTGATCCGGGATGATCCGCAAGAGCGCCACCCGGCCGCCGGTCGAACGCGCCCGGCGCGAAGCGTAGCGCAGCGCTGCCTCGAACTCGGGGCTGTCGTCGGCCACGACCAGGAACTTCCGAGGCATCAGAGCGCCCCCGTCACCTGGCGGATCTGGCCATTGGCGATGGTCAGTTTGGCGAAGGTCCAGCCCGCGCCGGAGGCCTCGATCTCGTCGACGGAGGCGCGCACGCCCTCGACCAGGTCTTGACGTGAGCCGATCCAGGCGTCGACGGCGGCTTCGGCCGTCGCCTCGCTGTCGCCCACGGCCGGATCGGAGACCTTGGCGACGGCGCGGGTCAGGACGACCTGTTCGCCCATCAGATCCTCGATCAGGCGGCGCACCGCCAGCCGGTCGAAATGGTCGGCGGAGGGCACGGCGCCGGCGGCTGCGCGCAGCCGGTCGAAGTCAAAGGCGGCGCCGACCTGGTGGTACAGTCGCGCCATGCGGGGCTCGGACCAGCCGGCCTCCCGCGCCAGGTCGCCGATGTCGGCGGTCGCCACCAGCGGCCGCAGCATGGAGATCGTCTGAGCCAGATCCTCGCCTACGCCCATGTCGGCGAAGCGCTTGAGCCGCTCGGCCAGCCGTGTCTGCTCGAAGCGCGACAGGACGTCGCCGCCCGCGGCCCGCAGCGCGTCGGCCGCCGGACGATAGGCCTCGATCAGCCCCGCCACGGTCGCGCCGCTCTGGCCCGCGCGTCGCGCCAGCCAGAAGGTCTGGCGGCGCAGCACGGTCGAGATCTCGGTGTAGAGCGCCGTCTGGGTCTCGGCCGGAACCTTCAGGTCGAGCGCATTGACGGCGTCCCAGGCCTCGTCCAGCCGGAACACCCGCCGCGCCGCCTCGAAGGCGATGACGAGCGCGGTGGTGTCGCAGCCCGAGGCGCCCCGCAGCCGGTCCGGGAAGGTCGGCCCCGCCATATTGACGATCTCGTTCGCCAGCACCGTCGCGATGATCTCGCGGCGCAGCCGGTGCCCGCGCATCTGCTCCTCGAAGCGCGCGAGCGCTTTCGGGAAGTAGCGGACCAGGGTCTCCTCGAAGAAGGGGTCCTCCGGTGCCGTCGAGGCGACGATGTCGTCCGACAGCTCCAGCTTGGAATAGGCCATCAGCACGGCCAGTTCCGGTCGGGTCAGGGCCTGACCGGCCTGCTTCATCTCCTGTACGCGCTGGTCGTTGGGCAGGCCCTCGACCTTGCGATCCAGTTTTCCGCGCGCCGTAAGCGCCTGCATGAACCTCTGCTGGGCATCGAGTCCACCGGGCCCTTCCGCCTGCTGCAGGGTCAGGGCCAGCGTCTGGTCGTAGTTGTGAGCCAGGACCTTTGTGGCCACCTCGTCGGTCATGGAGGCGAGCAGAGGCACGCGCTCCTCGATCGGCAAGACGCCGTTGGTCACGGCCGATCCCACCAGGATCTTGATGTTGACCTCGTGGTCGGAGGTGTCGACGCCGGCGGAGTTGTCGATGGCGTCGGTGTTGATCCGGCCGCCGCCAGCGGCGAAGGCGATCCGGCCCGCCTGGGTGAAGCCGAGGTTGGCACCTTCGCCGACGACCTTGACCCTCAGCTCATCAGCGTTGATCCGGAGCGCATCGGTGCCCTTGTCGCCGACCTGGGCGTCGGTCTCGGCGGCCGACTTCACATAGGTGCCGATGCCGCCGAGGTAGAGTAGCTCAGCCGGAGCCTTCAGGATGGCGCGGATCAAGCTGACAGGGTCGAGGCTGTCCTCAGCAATGTCCAGCGCTGCCTTGATCTCGGGGGTCAATTCGATCGACTTGGCCCCGCGCGAGAACACCCCGCCGCCCGCCGAAATCAGCGCCTTGTCGTAGTCCTGCCAGGACGAACGCGGCAGCTGAAACAGGCGATTGCGCTCCTCCCACGACCGGGCCGGGTCGGGGTTGGGGTCGATGAAGATGTCGCGGTGGTCGAAGGCGGCGATCAGCTTCGAAGCCTTGGACAGCAAAAGCCCGTTGCCGAACACGTCACCCGACATGTCGCCCACGCCGACGACAGTGAAGGGCTCGGTCTGGATGTCCTTGCCGATCTCGCGGAAGTGGCGCTTGACCGCTTCCCAGGCACCTCGCGCGGTGATGCCCATGGCCTTGTGGTCGTAGCCAACCGAGCCGCCCGAGGCGAAGGCGTCGTCCAGCCAGAAACCGTAGTCGGCCGACACCCCATTGGCGATGTCCGAAAAGGTCGCTGTACCCTTGTCCGCCGCGACGACCAGATAGGGGTCGTCGCCCTCGAACGGCACGACATTCGCCGGCCGGATCACTCCGCCATCGGCACCGATGGTGTCGGTGATGTCCAGAAGGCCCGACAGGAAGGTGCGATAGGCACGAACCGCCTCGGCCTGCTGGGCGTCTCGGTCGCCGCCGGCGCGGACGACCTTCGACAGGTATTTGGGGAAGAAGCCACCCTTGGAACCGACAGGCACGATAACGGCGTTCTTGACCTGCTGCGCCTTCACCAGCCCCAGCACCTCTGTGCGGAAGTCGTCGCGACGGTCGGACCAGCGCAGGCCTCCGCGCGCCACAGGGCCAAAGCGCAGATGCACACCCTCGATATGCGGGGCCCAGACGAAGATTTCGCGGTACGGCTTGGGAAGCGGCAGGTCGTCGAGCTCCCGCGAGGCGATCTTGATCGAGATGTGCGGCTTGGGTGCACCGTCCGCACCGAGCTGATAATAGTTGGTCCGCTTCACCGCCCCGATCAGCGCTGCGATACGACGCAATGCCCGGTCGTGGTCCAGGCTCTTCACGTCCATCAGCAGGTGATCGATCTTGGCCTGAAGCTCGGCAATCTGAGCTGCACGGGCTTCGGCGGATCCGCCGTGAGCGGGGTCGAACTTGCAGGCGAAAAGGGAGATCAGGGCGCGCGCAATCGCCGGATAGTCCCGCAACGCCTCTTCCTGCACAGCTTGCGAGGGGTCGAGCCCCGTCTGCTGGCGGTAACGCGCGAGCGTCCGGATCAAGGCGGCCTCCCGCCAGTCGACGCCGAGCTCCAGGACGAGACGGTTGAAGCCGTCGCTCTCGGTGCGTGCGATCCAGACGGCCTTGAAGGCCTCCTCGAACGGGTCCTTGACATCGCCGAAGGCCAAACTCGCGCCACGCGGATCTTCCAGCAGGAACTCATGGACGTGGATCTCGCCCCCGCCCGTCGGATGCACCGCGTTGCCGAACTCCTCCAGCGTCTTCAGCCCCATGTCGGCCAGGATCGGCAGTACGTCCGACAACGGCACCGCCGCGCCGCGGTGATAGAGCTTGAAACGAAACTGCAGCGGGCTATCCGAAGCATGACGGAAGGCCCGCACGGCCACCGGCTCGCCTTCGCCCAGCCGGTCGAACTCCTGCAGATCGGCCACGGCCTCGGCCGCGTCGTAGCGGGCGCGATAGCCCGGTCCGAAGCCCTCGGCCCAGCGGGCGCTCAGCGCCCCGATCTGGACGTCATCGATGTCGGCGGCACGCAGCGCGCCCTCGAACCGGTCGACCCAGCTGCGACCGGCCTCGGTGATCTCGGCTTCCAGCGCCCTGGCGTCGGGCGTTGGATGATCCCCCGGCGTCACGCCAACGATGTAGTGGATGCGGACAAGGGGGGCGTCGGACAACTGAGGATACCAGGCCGACAGCCGCCCGCCCCAGGCACGGGCCAGGATCGTGCCGATCCGCTCGCGTACGCCGGCATCGTAACGCTCGCGGGGAACGAAGACGAGCACCGAGACGAACCGGTCGAAGGGGTCCTGGCGCGTGAAACTCTTGATCCGGGGACGGTCGTAAAGGTGCAGGATGCCGAGTGCCGTCTCGAGCAGTTCGTCTTCCGTGATCTGGAACAGCTCATCCCGGGGATAGTTCTCAAGGATGTTCTTCAGCCGCTTTTCGTTGTGGCTGCCCGGAGCCTTGGCCGCGCGAGCGAGGGCGTTGGTGACCTTCCTGCGGATCAGGGGCACCTGGGAGGCGGAACGGTCATAGGCCTCGGCCGTGAACAGGCCCACGAAGCGGGTTTCGCCGGACGGACGACCGTCCTCGCCGTACCGCTTGACCCCAACGTAGTCCATGTAGGCCCGGCGGTGGACCCGGCTACGCAGATTGGCCTTGGCCACGGTGACAGGCTCGGACAGGTCCATCTGCCGCTTCATCTGGGCGGTCAGGACGGCGGGCTCGGAGGACCGGCGCAGCACGGTGCGCTCACGGTCGCGCAGCACACCCACGCCCTCGGCGGACTGATCCAGAGGCGCCTCGTGCGCATAGCCGCCGTCGGCCGTGCGCGGGTAGTCATAGTCGCGCGCACCCAGGAACACGAAGTGGTCATCGTTCAGCCAGCGCAGGAAGGCCAGGTTTTCGGCCACGACCTCAGGGTCAATGCCGCCGGGCCGGGCTTCGAGGTGGGCGACCGACCGCTCCATGAGGGCGCTCATCTTGCCGAAGTCGGCGACGGCCAGGTGGACGTCCGACAGAGCCTCGGCCACCGACTTGGCCAGCGCCTCCCGACGGTCCTGGGGCAGGGGATCCAGAACGACGACGATGACCGATTCCCGTGTGTCGCCACCATTCGCGCGCCGCGATCCGTCCGCCTGGCGCGACAAGGCGAGCACGGGGTGGAACAAGGCGCGCACCGACACGCCGGCGTCGGCCAGTTCTCCCATGACGCTATCGACCAGAAAGGGACGGTCGTCCTGCACGATGCGCAAGATATCGTATGGGGTCTCGCGACCCGCTGTGGTCAGGGGTTCGATGTTGATGAGGGGGGCCTCGCCCGGCGCGCGGCGCTCGCTCCAGCGCCAGGCGTCGGCCAGCAGCCCGGCGACGTCTTCGGGCGACAGCTCAGGCGTCTCGTCCTCGGCATAGTCCTCAAACGCCTGATCGACGAAGGATTGCTCCAGTCCGTCCAGCGGCCCGCCGCCGCCCCGCGCCTGGGCGAAGGCCGCTCTCAAACCCTCCGCGCTGGAGATCGTATCGGGGCCGCGGTGTTTGCCTGACATGGGCGGGTCTCGTTCAGCGCGGCCTCGTGCGGCCGCCGGTCGCAGACCCCGGCAATAGGCCCGCTGGCGTCCGTCGGGAAGCCCCGGCGACGCCCCGGAAACGAAAAGGCCGCCGGACGGGCGTCCGACGGCCTCTCGTCAAGCCGGTGCTGGAGGGGGGTGGCACCGACCGATACCGCCACGGCCCTGGGAGGGGGAGGGATGGACCGCGACGTATGAGGCCTAGGTGGGGGCCGATTGCGGCGATGCAAGGGCGTTCGTTCAGGGCTCCGACGCCGACGGGCGCGGCTGTTTGACGCGGGCCGGACGTTTCGCCGGTGGTCCATGGTCGTGATGGTCCTCGTCCTCGTAGGGACGGCCGTTTCCAGACAGCATAACAGCGATCCAGCGCGATCCCTGGAACTCCGCCAGGATGGCCATGGCCATGACCAGAAGCGGCGTCGACAGGAACATGCCGACCACCCCCCACATCTTGCCCCACAACGCCAGGGCCAGAAGCACGGCGACAGGATCGATGTTCTGGTTGTCACCCTGCATGCGCGGCTGAATCAGATTTCCGACCACGGCAAGGATGATCTGGAGCCCGACCAGCAAGATCAGCGCGGGCCAGTAGGTCGGGAATTGAACTAGGGCGAACAGCGGCGGGGCGAGCCCGGCGACCGCGCCGCCCAGCACCGGTATGAAGCCCACCACGAAGATGATGAAGGTCCAGAACTCGGCGTGCTCCAGACCAACAATCCGCATCAGGATCCAGGCCGCCGCGCAGATGATCACGCCGGTCACGGCCTGGACCCAAAGGTATCCCTCGACCCCGCCCCGCACCCGCTGGAAAACCTCAAGCGCCTCGGACCGCTGCTCCCGATGCGGGAACATAGCCACGATCTTGCGACGGAAGCCCGCCTGGGACGCCAGAAGAAACCCGAGATAAACAAGAACGAAGAAGGCACCGGACGCCACGCCCTGCATCTGGAAAGCTAGGCTGGTCAGGTATCCCCTCAGATCGATGCCCGAGATCAGCTCCGCGGCGGTTGGGGCCGCCGCCATCCCGAACAACGCCGCGATATCGGCGATGATGGCGTCGATGCGCGGGCCGATCCCGCTGGAGACGCCCGACATGTCAGTGAAGAAGGCGGCCGCCCCGTTCACGATGAAGGCGATGACGGCGAAAAAGATCGCGATGACCAACAAAAGGGCCGCGATCCCCGCGGTGTGATCGGGCAGGTTGGTGTGTCGCTCGATCAGCCGCTTCACCCCGTCGATCATGATCATCAGGAAGATGGCCATCGCCAACGGCGTCAGGATGTCCCTAAGCCAATAGAGCGCGGCACCCACGGCCACCACAGCCAGGGTCACGAGGGCGTTTCTGGCGACGGTCGAGGTCGGGACGGCGATGGGCGGCTTCATGAGCAGACTGTCAGGGCGTCCGTTCAGCCGGTCAACCGGCGATCGTCTGGCGGCGCGCAATGCCCTCGGCTAAGCAGGAGCGAGCCCCTTTGGAGACCCGCCCATGTCCGACGCGCCCGCCGGCCTGTTCCTTGGTCAGTCTTCCAGCGAAGGGGCGGACAAGCCCGAGCTCCTTCTCTGGAACCGCGCCAACCGCCACGGCATCGTCGCGGGCGCGACCGGAACCGGCAAGACGGTCACCCTGCAGATCATGGCCCAGGGCTTTTCCGAGGCTGGAGTGCCGGTGTTCTGCGCCGACGTGAAAGGCGATCTTTCCGGCATCAGCCAGCCGGGGACGCCGAACGAGAAGCTGCTGGCCCGAGCCGCCGGCATGAACCTGACGCTGGTCTCCAAGGCCGCGCCGACGGTGTTCTGGGACCTCTACGGCCAGAAGGGCCACCCCATCCGCACGACGGTGTCGGAGATCGGACCGCTGCTAATGGCCCGCATGCTGGACCTGAACGACGTCCAGGAAGGCGTCCTGACCGTCGCCTTCCACGTCGCCGACAAGGAAGGCCTGCTGCTGCTCGACCTGGACGATCTGCGCTCGGTCCTGACCTATGTGTCGGAGAACGCCGCCCGGATCGGCCGCGAGGTCGGCAACGTCGCCCCGGCCTCGGTCGCCGCCATCCAGCGCGCGCTGCTCCAGCTGGAACAGCAGGGCGGCCAAGCCTTCTTCGGCGAACCCGCGTTGAAACTGGAGGATATGATCCGCGTCGGTCTGGACGGCCGGGGCCAGGTCAATGTGTTGGATTCGACCCGGCTGATGGGCTCACCGCGCCTTTACGCCGCCTTCCTCTTGTGGCTGCTGTCGGAGCTGTTCGAACAGCTGCCCGAAGTGGGCGACCCGGAAAAGCCGCGCCTCGTCTTCTTCTTCGACGAGGCTCACCTGCTGTTCCGTGACGCGCCCAAGGCCTTGCTGGAAAAAGTCGAACAGGTCGTGCGCCTGATCCGCTCCAAGGGCGTCGGCGTCTATTTCGTCACCCAGAACCCCGCCGACATTCCCGACAGCGTGCTGGCCCAGCTCGGCAACCGTATCCAGCACGCGCTGCGCGCCTATACGCCCGCTGAGCAGCGCGGCCTGAAGTCGGCGTCTGACAGCTTCCGCGCCAACCCGGCCTTCAACACCACCGAGGCGATCCAGGCGCTGGGCACCGGCGAGGCGGTGGTCTCGGTCCTGGACGAGAAGGGTGCGCCTACCATCGTCCAGCGCACCCTGATCCGTCCACCGGACAGCCGTCTCGGCCCCGCGACCGACGCCGAGCGCGCGGCGGTGATGGCCGCGAGCCCGGTCAGGGGCGTCTACGACACGGTGATCGACCGCGAGTCGGCCGAGGAGATCCTCGCCGCCCGTCACGCCCGCGCCCAGGCCGAGACGGAGGAGGCCGAAGCGGCGGCAAAGGCGCCCGCATCGCGCGAGACGGCCCGGACGCGCTCATCAGCCGAATCCCGCGCCCCGCGCCGTTCCAACCGCCAGACACCTATGGAGGCCCTGACCAAGTCGGTCCTGCGCACGGCCGGATCGACCATCACGCGGGAAATCCTGCGCGGCGTGCTGGGTGGCCTGCGGCGGCGCTGAAACGCTCAGATCAGCGATGTCAGCCGGGTGTTGGCGAGATCGGCCATCACGCCGGTCACCTGCGCGCCCGAGCCGGTTTGAACCACCAGCTTCGCACCATGCTGTGACAGGCCGCGCGTATCGACTTGCACCATGGCCCAGCCCAGGAACAGCTGGGACTGGATCGGCCAGCGCGCCAGGACGCGAACGTTGCGGTGGCGATCGTCCGTCGAGATGATGTCCATGAGACGGTTCAGCGTCTCGGGCTCCCCCTCCAGAACCTGAACGAAAACGCCGTCATGCAGGGCCAGAGCCCCGGTCACCCGCCGGCGGGCGTTGTTGCGCACCGAAGTAGCGACAATGGCGGAAAGATCGACCGGGCCCTGGTCTGGGGTGACCGCGTCGCTGCGATAGACAACGCGTTCGAGCAGGACTGTCATGAATACTCTGGTCCAGCGGAGGATCCGCCCTTCATCTAGGCTTAACGCGCGAATAGGACCAGCGTCTTCCGCTCAGCGCGGGATCAACCGCCACATCCTGAGCGGATGCCGTACGGTGCCGGCCTCTTCGCCCGCTGCCGCGCCCCGGCCCATGTAGAAGTCCGCCCTGACCGGTCCCCGGATGGCCGAACCGGTGTCCAGCGCCACGACCAACCCCCGGTAGCTGCCTCGCGCGCCGCGCAGGTTGCCGCCATCCGCAGAAATCCAGACCAGGTCGCCATAGGTCCAGCTGGCTGGATCGACCGCGATGGCGCGACGGGCCGGCAGGGGCACCCCGGCCGCGCCAGCAGGATCCCCGCCGTCGTCCGGATCGAGCGCGAAGTAGATGTAGCGAGGGTTCAGCGCCGTGATCGCGCGAGCTTCCCGCCCCCGGTTCGTTGCCAGCCAGGCGCGGATGGCATCGCCGGACGTTCCGTCGCGGGGCAGCAGACCCTGATCCGCCATCGGCCGGCCGACGCCGACGAAGGGGCGTCCATTGTCTGCGGCATAGGCGGCGCGGGCCTTGGAGCCATCCTCGAACGTCAGGTAACCGGAGCCCTGGATCTGGAGGAAGAACAAGTCCTCGGCCCGCATCCACGCCAGCGGCGGCGCGGGCGGCGGCCCGGCCTCGATCTCGGCCCGGACCGGCCCGACCCAGCCACGGGTCCAGCCTTCGGGACGAGGAAGGACGGGCGTGTCGAAGATAGCGTCGGGCACCCGGCGCGCCTCATACTCCGGTGCGAAATAGGCGGTCAGCAGGCCGGGACCACTGTCTGCGGTCTCGGCCTGAACGACAACGAACCCGGTTTCGAAGAAGGCGCGGGCCATCGATGGCGTGACCGGCCGCGACGTCTGCTGGATCAGCCGCCCGCGCTCGCACTGACGGACGGCAGCCATCTCACGGGCGACGCCACAGGTCTGCACATAGGCAACGAAGGCCGACAGATGGTCCTCGTCAGCCCAGCCGGCCAGGGTGGCCGGGCCCGGCAACCCGTCAACGGGCGAGGACGGCAGGGTGATGGACGGAACGGGGGCGGCAGGGCCGGGAGCCGGCGCGATTGGCGTTTGCGTCGCACAGCCCGCCAGCAGCAGTCCAAACACGCCGAGCCAGAGCCCGGCGGTTCTGGCCGGGTGGCCCTCCGCGTTCACGCGTTGGCGGGTTCGACGCGGGCCAACACCCAGTTCGGGTCCGTGGCGCCGAGCGACCGCTCAAAGGTCCAGTGCTCGGCGGTGCGCCGCTCTTCGATACGCGGCTCGGCCTCTGTCCCACCAGCGAACACCTTGGAGCGCAGCTCGGCCAGAAAGCGAACCTTGGCCACAGCCTTGTCGCCCTCGGCCGAGGCGATCTCCAGATCGGCGCGCGGGCCGTGCAGGAACTCGACCTCCTCGGTCTCGCCCCGGGTTTCGCGCGCGACGATGCCGGCCTCAAAGGATTCTAGGACTGACGGGGTCAGGAGAGGCTTCAGTGCCGCGCGGTCGCCGGTGGCGTAGCCGCGCACGATCGTCTCATAGGCCTGACGCGCGCCCTCGATGAACTTGCCAGGATCGAAACCGGGGTCGCGGGCGCGTAAGGACGCGGCGGCGGCCAGAGCGGCCGCGTCGACGGCCGGCATCTTGGCGACCGGCTCGGGGGTTGCGGGTGCCCTGGCCAAGACGGGGACCTTGGACCCGTCCTCGGGCTGGCGGCCGACCTTCTTGCCCAGCACATTGTAGAGCTGGAACAGTACGACGGCCGCGATCACGGCGAAGATCACGATCGAAAATTCTACCGGCACGGTCACTTCCTGACGTTAGCGTCCGGGGTCGAAGGGACCGCGGACGAACTCGGTTGGACGATTAGGGTCCTATATAGGCGCGCGCAAGGCGGGTCGCACCCCGCCTCAGCGGCCCGCCGAGCGTTGCGACATCGCGTCCCCGATGCTAGTCGCGCCCACCCTTGTCCTTTCAGACGCCCAGCCGACTGTCCGCACCATGACCGACGCCACGCCCGCCGACCCCTCCGGCACCCCCGCCCAGCCGCCGATCGCGGGCTTCCGCATCCTGGCGCAATACGTCCGCGACCTGTCGTTCGAGAACCCGCGCGCGCCGGATAGCCTGCGTCTCGAGGGCAAGCCGCAGATCGACATGGGCGTTGAGCTGAACGCGACCGGCCGTCCGGACGGCCTGTTCGAGGTCGATCTGAAGCTGTCGATCAAGGCTGCGACCGAGACGACGCCGGTGTTCCACGTGGAACTGCTCTACGGCGGCCTGTTCCAGTTGCAGGGCGTGTCCGAACAGGACATCGAGCCCATGCTGCTGATTGAATGCCCTCGCTATCTGTTCCCCTACGCGCGCGAGATCGTGGCCCGAGCCACGTCGGACGGCGGCTTCTATCCGCCCTTCATGCTGGATCCGATCGACTTCGCCGGCATCTATGCCGCGCGGATGCAACAGGCGGCCCAGAAGGCCGGCGCAGCCTGAGTCTTCAGACGGTCGGTTCGACCTCGACGCCGTAGCCGGCCCACAGCGACCGGTCCTTCAGGGTTTCCAGCAGGAAGGCGTGGTGCGCAGCCGCCTCGGCCTCGGTCAGTCGCGACCCCAAAGGCCGCGGGCGTGGCGTATAGTCACCGATTGACACATCCGTCGTCGCGACTTGGGCGGCGGTCCGGGCCGAGAGGTCCAGCCGCCGCTCCTTGCCGCCCTTGAGCTCCAGATAGACTTCGGCCAGCAGCCGGGCGTCGATCAGGGCGCCGTGCAGCGTCCGCTCGGTCAGGGACACCTTGAACCGCTTGCACAGCGCGTCCAGCGAGTTCGCCATGCCGGGAAACCGCTTCTGGGCCAGGGCCAGGGTGTCGATCCATCGGCTCTGTTCGATCAAGGCATGGCCGCAGAGGCTGCATTCGTGATCGATGAAGGCGCGGTCGAAGTTGGCGTTGTGGGCGATCACCGGAGCGTCGCCGATGAAGTCCATCAGATCAGCGACGATCTCCCTGAACTTGGGCGCATCCTTCACCTTGTCGTCGGTGATGCCGTGGACCTTGATCGCGCCTTCGGGGATCGACCGCTCCGGATTGACGAAGCGATGGAAAGTCCGGCCGGTCGGCAGCAGATCCTCGATCTCGATGCAGCCGACCTCGATCAGACGGTCGCCGGTCTTGGGGTCGAAGCCGGTGGTTTCGGTGTCGAGGACGATCTCGCGAGCCATGACCGCTTAATGGAGGTGTTCGGTCGCTAGCGAAAGAGTCCGGCGCGGCGGTATCCACTCCGGAGCCAGGACCGTCCTCACGATTTCGGTGACCTGGGCACGCGCGGCGTCCATCCCGCCGGAGGTGTCGATGATGAAATCGGCGCGGCGGCGTTTCTCGACGTCTGGCGTCTGGCGCGCCAGGATGGCCTCGAACCGTTCGATGGTCATGCCGGAGCGAGCCAGAACCCGCCTTCGCTGGGTTTCTGCGTCCGCGGTAACGACGACCACCGCGTCCACGGCCCGATCGCCGCCAGTTTCGAACAGAAGCGGGATGTCGAGAACGGCCAGCCTGACCCCCGCAGCCCGGGCCGCTTCCAGATCCGCGACCCGACCGGCAGCGACCAGAGGGTGCACGATGGTTTCCAGACGCCGAAACGCCGTCTCGTCGCGCCCCAGCGCCTCGGCCAGACGCGCGCGATCCACGGCACCGTCGACCACCACGCCCGGGAAAGCCTCGCCGACCGGCCCGACCGCCGCCCCGCCCGGCGCATAGAGCGCGTGAACGGCGTCGTCGGCGTTCCAGACCACAGCGCCATGCTCGGCGAACATCGCCGTCGTCGTCGATTTGCCCATGCCGATGGAGCCCGTGAGACCGAGCAGGATCACCCCGCCTCTCCCAGATGGGCCAGCAGTAGGGGCCGGGGATCGATCGCGGGGGATTCAACGTCGAACAGGACCCGAAACGACGGCCCCGCCTGACCGATGAGCATGGCCAGACCATCGACCGTGGTCAGGCCTGCCGCTTTGGCCGCTTTCAGGAAAGGTGTCTCAACCGGGCGATAGCTCATGTCCATCACCACGGTGCCTGGCTGAAAGCGGGCGGGGTCGAGCTGCGGTGTGGCGCTCAGGGCATTGACCACCAGCTGTGCGCCCTCGAAGGCGCTGTCTGGATCGGCGGACTGGACGCCCAGGCCGATGTCAGCCGCCAGAGCCTCGGCGCGTTCACGGGTGCGGTTGACGATCCGGACACGAGCCCCCGCAACGGCCAGCGCGGCCACGGCCGCCCGCGCGGCTCCACCGGCCCCGAGCATGACCACCGGCGCGCCGTTCAGATCCAGACCAGGCGCCTGGTCTTTCAAGGCCCAGAGCAGGCCCTCGCCGTCGGCGCTGTCGGCCTCGACCTCACCGTCACGGAACCTCAGGATGTTCGCCGATCCACTGGCGCGTGCAGTGTCGGTGGCCGCGTCGGCCAGGGCGAACGCCTGCTCCTTGAACGGCGCGGTCACGTTGACGCCCGCTATAAGCCCCGCCCGTCCCGCCTCGACCAGGGTCGCGAACCCGTCCGCGTCGCGGGGTGCGAAGGCCGCATAGGCCGCATCCAGCCCCAGTGCCTCGATCCAGGCGTTGTGGATAATCGGGCTGAGCGAATGGGCCACCGGATTGCCGACGATGCCCGCAACCCGGACGGCTCCGGTGATCCGGCTCATATCTCGAGGACCCCAACGCGACGCAGTTCCGCCAGCACGGGCCACAGCGGCATGCCGAGCACGGTGAAGTAATCGCCCTCGACCCGGTCGAACAGCTGGCTGCCCATGCCCTCCAATCGATAGGCCCCGACGGACGCCAGCACCGGCTCGCCCTCGGCCGCCAGATAGACGTCCAGAAAGGCGTCGGAGAAGTCCCGCATCGCCATCCGCGCCGTGTCGACGCCGGACCAGACCACCTGACCGTCCCGGGCCAGCGCCACGCCGGAATGAAGCTGGTGCTCGCGGCCCCGCATGACCCTCAGACGATTCCGTGCGGCCTCCAGACTGGGGGCCTTGGAGATCAGACCGCCATCGAAGGCCAGGGTCTGGTCCGATCCCAGAACCCAGGCGCCGGGTCGACGAGCCGACACCGCCAACGCCTTGGCCTTGGCCAGTTCGACGGCCAGGGCGCCCGGGTCTTCCGATGCGAAAGCCGCCTTGATCGCGGGCTCATCCACCCCGGCATCCTCAGCTTCGAAAGGCACGCCCGCGCCCGCCAGCATCGCCCGGCGGGCCGCGCTCCGCGACGCCAGGATCAGGCGCTCACTCACCAACTACCCCCCATCTGCCTGCTGCGTCGCTCGTTCAACAAGTTGAGCACCGCCGCCGCCGTCTCCTCGACCGAGCGGCGGGTCACATCGATGGTCGGCCAGCCCCGCCGTTCGAAGGCGCGACGGGCCTTGATCGTCTCTTCGCGCACGGCGTCAGGCTCGACATAGGCCGAAGCGTGGTTGGCGTTGAGCCCGTCCAGACGATTGCGCCGGATCTGAACCAGGCGGTCGGGCGACACCGTCAGACCCACGATCAGGGGATTTTTCAACCCGACCAGCCGCTCCCCATCCTCCTGTCCCGGCACTAGGGGCACATTGGCTGCTCGCACGCCCCGGTGGGCCAGGTAGATGCAGGTCGGGGTCTTGGACGTCCGGCTGACGCCGACCAGCACGACATCAGCGCCTTCCAGCTGTTCGGCCGTGCCCTGGCCGTCGTCATGGGCCATAGCGAAGTCCAAGGCCCCGATGCGGTTGAAGTAGTCGTGATCGAGCGCGTGCTGGGCACCGACGCGGGTCGACAGCGCCGCCCCCAGATACCGCGACAGGGCCCCGACCAGCGGGTCGAGCGCCCCGATCTGTGGCATGTCCAAGGTTCGGCAGCCCTCCTCTAGCTGGGCGCGCAGGTCGCGGTCGACGATGGTGTGCAAAACCACGCCGGGCGCAGACGCCACCTCGGCCAGCACGCGCTCCATCTGCTTGTCCGATCGCACGAGCGCATAGATGTGTTCGATGGGGATGACGCCATCGAAGCGGGCCGTCACCGCCTTGGCCATGGCGTTCAGCGTCTCGCCCGTCGAGTCCGATACCAGGTGCACATGAAAGTAGGTGGCCAGGCGCGAGGCCCCGGCGGGGCGCGGGGGGCTCATGCGGATCGTCCGGGGACAGGGAGGGCGGCGACGGTGCGAATGGCGAGAAATCCTGTGGACGACCCGGGGCGCCGACCGGCCGGGCCGGGGCACCGATGTCTATAGCCGCGCCGGGATGCGGAGGCGAGCCGGGACGGATTCGGACAGCGCTGCCGATCCGGGTCCGGATCATCCCCACGCAGGGACCCCATCACGGATCGGCTGGGGAAATCCTTAACGAAGGGTAAACGGCGCCCAGACTAAAAGCCGGCTTGAACCTGACGGCAGGGCCCGCGCGTTAACGCCTCGTTAAGACTTGTCCCCGTTTTCGACAGGCCGTCACACAGCCTTCATCTTGTCCCGAAGCCGCAGCGGAGAAGCCTTTCGGGGTGCCGCCAAAGGCCGGATTGATCCCCGCCATCCCGCCTCCTGCTGACTTCCACCATTCCTTTTCAAATCTTGATCAGGTGAAGGGAAGGAGCGTGGGCTTGAGAGGACGGCGTTCGACCCGTAAAGCCGATCCATGAGCACCACGCCTTCGCTGATCCGTGTCCTTCGGGGCGAGACCCTTGACCGCCCGCCCGTCTGGTTCATGCGCCAGGCCGGCCGTTATCTGCCCGAGTATCGCAAGCTGCGGTCTGAGGCGCCGGACTTCATCGCCTTCTGCCTGAATCCGGAGATGGCGGCGGAAGCGACGCTTCAGCCCATGCGACGCTTCGGCTTCGACGCCGCGATTGTCTTCGCTGACATCCTGCTGATCCCCCAGGCCCTGGGCCAGAAGGTCTGGTTCGAGACCGGAGAGGGCCCGCGTTTGGGCGCGTTGCCGTCGGTCGAGCACATGCAGGGTCTGGCGGAGGGGGCGGGTCGTGCCCTTTCCGAGGTTGGCGAGAGCCTGGCCCGCGTGCGGGCCGAGCTGGAGCCGCATCGCGCCCTGATCGGCTTTGCCGGCGCGCCCTGGACGGTCGCGACATACATGCTGGACGGCGGCCACGACACCATCGGCAAGGGCGAACGCGCCACGGCCCGCTCTTACGCCTATTCCGAGTCCGAGAAGGTCGACGCGGTTCTGGCCGTCCTGGTCGAGGCGACGGCCCATTATCTGAAGATGCAGGCCGACGCCGGTGCCGATTGCTTGAAAATCTTCGAGAGCTGGGCCGAGGGCCTGCCTGACGATCTGTTCGAACGGCTGGTGCTTAAGCCCCATCAGGCCCTGGTCGCTCGACTGCGCGAGCTCGGCGTCACCGTGCCTCTGATCGGCTTCCCGCGCGGCTCGGCGTTACACGCGGACCGATATGCTCGCGAGGTCGACGTTCAGGGCGTGGCGCTCGACACCGCCTGTTCGCTGGCCAAGGGTCGCGAGGTCCAGACGATCAAGCCGATCCAGGGCGCGCTCGATCCGCTGCTGCTGCGCGTCGGCGGTGCGGCTCTGGACCGCAGGGTGGATGAGCTTGTCGAGGCCTGGGGCTCTGGGCCATGGATCTTCAACCTCGGCCACGGCATCCTGCCGGACGTGCCGATCGCTCACGTCGAGCAGGTGTTGAAGCGGATCGGAGCCCAGTGAGCCCAGCCCAAGGCCCAGGCGGCGGTCGCCGCATCGCCGTCGTCCTGTTCAATCTCGGCGGGCCGGACGACGCCCAGACCGTTCAGCCCTTTCTGTTCAATCTTTTCAACGACCCGGCCATCATCGGCCTGCCGGGCTTCGTACGCACGCCGCTGGCCCGGTTGATCTCCTCGCGGCGCGAAGCCAGCGCCCAGGAAAACTACGCCCAGATGGACGCCAATGGCGGGTCCCCGCTGAAGGCCGAGACGCTCAAGCAGATGGAGGCTCTGGACGCTGCGCTGGCGCGGCTCCTGCCCGGTGACGAGGTCCGGAGCTTTATGGCCATGCGCTACTGGCATCCGCTGACCGAGGAGGCCGC
Organism: Brevundimonas sp. AAP58; assembly: GCF_001295975.1. Lineage (GTDB taxonomy): Bacteria > Pseudomonadota > Alphaproteobacteria > Caulobacterales > Caulobacteraceae > Brevundimonas. The sequence goes on from NZ_LJHU01000004.1 coordinate 30,469, forward strand.
GGCCGACGTCGCCGTCTGGGGTCCGGACGAAGTGGTGCTGCTGCCCCTCTATCCCCAGTTCTCGACCACCACGACGGCGTCGTCGCTCAAGGCCTGGCGTGAGGCCTACGCTGGCTCCGGACGTGTCCGCACCATCTGCTGCTACCCCCGGCTGGACGGCTGGATCGAGGCCCAGGCCCAGGCCGTGCGCGCCAAGCTGGCCGAGGCCGAAGCCGCCCACCCCGGAAAGCCGTTGCGCGTGCTCTTCTCCGCCCACGGCATCCCCGAGAAGCTGGTGACCGGAAAGGGAGATCCCTACCAGGAGCAGGTGGAGGCCACCGTCGCCGCCGTCGCCGCCCGCGCCGAGCTGACCGACTGGGTGCTCTGCTACCAGAGCCGGGTCGGACCTCTGAAATGGCTGGGTCCCTCCACGCCTGACGTGATCGTTCAGGCCGGGCGTGACGGCGTCGGCGTGGTCGTGACCCCCATCGCCTTCGTCTCCGAGCACATCGAGACCCTGGTCGAGCTCGACATCGAATATGGCGAACTGGCGCACGAGGCGGGGGTCCACCCCTATCTGCGCGCCCCGACCGTCAGCGTCATGGCCCCCTTCATCGACGGCCTGGCGGGGGCCGTCGCCGAAAGCCTTCACCGCACCGGTACGGCCCCGGCTGGCCCCGGCTGTCAGGGCCGGTGGAAGGCCTGTCCGTGCCAGGCGGAACGCCGCGCGGCCTGAGGAGAGGGCGGATGGATTGGTACAATCTGGCGCGCGGGCTGCACATCCTGGCGGTGATCGCCTGGATGGCCGGTCTTCTGTTCCTGCCCCGGCTCTACGCCTATGACGCCGAACAGGCCGACAAGCCGGACGCCGTGCGCGACGGCATGCGCGAGCAGCTGCGGCTGTGGCAGACCCGGCTGCTGAAGATCATCCTCAACCCCGCCATGATCGTGGCCCTTGTGGTCGGCCTTTGGCTTATCCATCTGCGGGGCGCGGTGATCCTGACCCAGCCGTGGATCTGGCTGAAGCTGGTCGGGGTCTTCCTCCTGCTCGGCTGGCACGGCTTCCTGGTGGCGGAGCGGAAACGCATCCTCGCCGGGACCTCGACCCGGACGTCGAAGTTCTGGCGCATGACCAATGAGGTGCCGTTCGTGCTGGCCGTCCTGATGGTCCTGTCCGTCACCCTGGAATGGGCCTTTTGAGCCGCGACGCTTGACCCGAACCCTTGGTTCGTGGTTCCGCTGACCCTGAGGCGCATTCCGGTGCGCTGCCCTTCTCTCCGCGCCGACCGATCGCTGGCCCCTTCTTGATGAAGCGGGCGCCGCCTTCGGACCCGTCGCCCTCCCATCCGGCCGCAAGGCCAGCACCTTCAGCCCGCCCGCTCCGCCGCTCGCGCGCCGGACGTCCGGCGGCGCGCATTCGAGCCTTCCCATGTCCGACACCCACGACACCGACGCCAACGCCCCCGAAGCCGAAGAAGCCGTTCTGGCCGAAACCGGCGAGGCCGACGGCATGAACGACGCCGACGCCGCCGCCGATCTGGGCGACGAGGCCGAAGAGGAGGGCGATCCTGTCGTTCCGTCGGGCCGGATCACGCTCGAGGAGCTGAACGCCAAGACCCCGGCCGATCTGGTCGCCTTCGCCGAGCAGCTGGAGGTCGAGAACGCCTCCAACCTGCGCAAGCAGGACCTCCTGTTCGCCATCCTCAAGGCCCTGGCCGAGGAAGAAGTCGAGATCATCGCCGACGGCGTGCTGGAAATCCTGCCCGACGGTTTCGGCTTCCTGCGCAGCCCGGACGCCAATTATCTTCCGGGTCCGGACGATATCTATGTGTCGCCGTCCCAGATCCGCCGCTTTGGCCTGCGCTCGGGCGACACCATCCACGGGGCTGTCCGCGCCCCGCGCGAGGGCGAACGCTACTTCGCCCTGCTGAAGGTCGACACGATCAATCTGGAAGACCCCGAAGCGGTCAAGACCAAGGTCCTGTTCGACAACCTGACCCCGCTCTATCCCGAGGAGCGGCTGCACATGGAAATCCAGGACCCGACCCTGAAGGACCGCTCGGGCCGGGTCATCGACATCGTCGCCCCGCTGGGCAAGGGGCAGCGCTGCCTGATCGTGGCCCCGCCGCGCGTCGGCAAGACGGTGATGCTGCAGAACATCGCCAAGTCCATCGAGGCCAACCACCCCGAGGTCTTCCTCATCGTCCTGCTGATCGACGAGCGTCCCGAGGAAGTCACCGACATGCAGCGTACGGTGAAGGGCGAGGTCGTGGCCTCCACTTTCGACGAACCCGCCACCCGCCACGTCGCCGTCGCCGAGATGGTGATCGAAAAGGCCAAGCGCCTGGTCGAGCACAAAAAGGATGTGGTGATCCTGCTGGACTCCATCACCCGCCTTGGCCGCGCCTATAACGCGACCGTGCCGTCGTCCGGCAAAGTGCTGACCGGCGGCGTGGACGCCAACGCCCTTCAGCGGCCCAAGCGCTTCTTCGGCGCGGCGCGCAACGTGGAACAGGGCGGCAGCTTGACCATCATCGCCACGGCCCTGATCGACACCGGCAGCCGCATGGATGAGGTGATCTTCGAAGAGTTCAAGGGCACCGGTAACTCGGAAATCGTGCTGGACCGTAAGGTGGCCGACAAGCGCATCTTCCCGGCCATCGACGTGCTGAAGTCGGGCACCCGAAAGGAAGACCTGATCACCCCGAAGGATCAGCTGACCAAGACCTATGTGCTGCGCCGCATTCTGAACCCCATGGGCCCGCAGGACGCCATCGAGTTCCTGCTCGACAAGCTGCGCCAGTCCAAGAACAACGCGGACTTCTTCCAATCGATGAACACCTGAGGCTGGGAGCCTGGCCGGGCTTCATGGCATCAGCAGCGTCGATCCCACGGTCTTGCGTCCCGCCAGCGCCTCGTGCGCCTGGCGGACCTGATCGAGCGGGAAGGTCTGGCCGATTTCGATCTTCACCGCTCCCGAGCGGATGACCGCGAACAGCGCCTCGGCCGACTCATCGAGCTCCTCGGGCGTCGCGACATAGTCGAACAGCGTCGGCCGGGTCATGAACAGCGAGCCGGCACGCGACAGCCGCAGCGGTTCGAGCGGCGGAACAGGCCCCGACGCGTTGCCGTAGGTCACGAACATCCCCCGTCGCCGCAGGCTGTTCAGCGAGACGTCCAACGTCGCGGTCCCGACGGAATCATAGACCACGGCGACCCCTTCACCGGCAGTAATCTCGCGGACCCGGGCGGTGACGTCCTCGCCGTCGTAGAGGATGACGTGGTCGCAGCCGTGGGCTCTGGCCATCTCTACCTTGGCCTCCGAACCCACAGTCCCGATGACGGTCGCGCCCAGGCTATGCGCCCACTGGCTTAGAATCAGACCGACCCCACCGGCGGCTGCGTGGACAAGGATCGCATCGCCCTGTTTCACGTGAAACACGCGCCGGACGAGATACTCGGCCGTCATGCCCTTCAGCATCGCCGCGGCCGCTGTGTCGAAGTCGATGTCTTCAGGCAGGTGGACGGCGCGGTTCTGATGGACAATGTGCGCTTCGGCGTAGGCACCGGGCGGGCCATTGGCGTAGGCGATGCGGTCGCCGACGGCGAAGCGGGTGACACCCTCACCCACGGCCTCGACCACCCCCGCCGCTTCGAGCCCCAGTCCGGTTGGATAGGTGAGGGGGTAGAGACCGTCTCTTTGGTAGATGTCGATGAAGTTCAGGCCGATGGCGTGATGGCGCACCCGGACCTCGCCCGGCCCCGGCTGCGGGACTGCGATCGTCGCGATCTGCAGGACCTCCAGCCCGCCGGCGCGGTCGAGGCGGACGGCGCGCATCGTGGCGTCGGGCATGGCGGGTTCCTTTCCGGGGCCGGATCGGCCTATGAGATCGATCCGAGAGGTTGGAGCGCCATGATGAAATTCAAGGTCGAGGCCGAGTGCACGCCGGAGGAGGCCCGTGCTTTCCTGGGTCTGCCGGACGTCACCCCGCTGAACGAGCGCCTGGTCGCCGAGATGCAGGCCCGCATGGAGGCCAACATCACCGCCATGCAACCCGAGGAGCTGATGAAGTCCTGGACCGCCTTCGGCCTTCAGGCCCAGGACCAGTTCCGCCAGATGATGCAGGCGGTGGTGAAGCCGTGATTCAGACGGTCCTCCCTCGTCGGGGGAGGTGGATGCTGTTTGCAGCGAAGCAGGCGGAGGGGGGCCGACCCAGCCTCCGGCGTGCGCGGTATGCCCCCTCCACCGCTTCGCGGTTCCCCGCACCCAATGGGGGAGGATTGCCGTGAGCACCACCATCTTCGCCCTCGCCACGCCGCCCGGCCGCGGAGCGGTGGCGATCATCCGCCTGTCGGGCCCGGAGACTGACCGCGCGCTTGAAGCCCTCGGCGCGGGCGGCCTGAAGCCTCGCCTCGCCAACCTTCGCACGCTCCGACACAACGGGATGATCCTCGACCAGGCCCTGCTCCTGCGTTTCGTCTCGCCTCACAGCTACACTGGCGAGAACGCGGCCGAATTCCACCTCCACGGCGGTCGCGCTGTCGTGGAGGCTGTTTCACGTGCCTTGATTGACCTTGGCCTGTCGCCTGCCGAGCCCGGCGAGTTCACACGCCGCGCCTTCCAGAACGGCCGGATGGACCTCGCTCAGGCCGAGGCCGTCGCCGATTTGGTCGACGCCGAGACTTCAGCCCAGGCGGCGCAGGCGCTGGGTCAGCTGGAGGGGGCGCTCTCCCAGACCTACGCTGGCTTCCGCCGCGATCTGCTGACGGCGCAGGCGCTGGTCGAGGCGGAGATCGACTTTCCCGACGAGGACGTCCCCGACAACCTCGCCCGTTCCGCCGGGCCGGTTCTGGACAAGCTGCTGTCGGACCTGCGTGCCGCCCTGGCCGACGCCGACCGGGGTCAGCGGGTGAGGGAGGGCTACCGCATCGTCCTGATCGGCGAGACCAACGCCGGCAAATCGGCGCTGTTCAACGCCCTGGTCCGGCGCGAGGCCGCCATCGTGACCCCGATCGCCGGCACCACGAGAGACGTGCTCGACGCCGATCTGATCATCGGCGGCTATGCGGTCACCCTGTCCGATACCGCCGGGTTGCGCGACAGCGACGATCCCGTCGAGGCCGAGGGTGTCCGCCGGGCGAGGGCACGCGCCGAGGCGGCCGACCTGCGTCTGTGGGTCCGCGCCCTCGGAGACCCGCAGGGTCCTGCGGCTGCCTACGTCCGACCCGACGACCTGAGCGTCTGGACCAAAGCCGATCTCGGAGACATCGCGCCGCCGGACGGCTTCGCCGTCAGCGCCGTGACCGGGCAGGGAATCGGGGCGCTGCACGACGCGCTCGCCGAGCGCCTGGCGCGAGACCTGTCCGGCGCGGACTTCCCGGCGGTGACGCGCGAACGCCATCGACGGCGGCTATCCGAAGCCGCCCAGGCGGTCGAGGCGGCGCGAGGGCATCTGATCGTTGCGCCGGAGCTGGCGGGAGACGACCTGCGCCGGGCGGCTGAGGCCTTGTCTCGAGTCACCGGCGAGATCGGCGTAGAGGATGTGCTCGGCGAGGTGTTCGCCACCTTCTGTATCGGAAAGTGACGCCGCGCTGTTTCACGTGAAACACGCGCTCTGAAGCAGCGAGCCTCCGCGAGGCGAGCAGTAGCGCACAAACACGGCCCGAGGTGGCGTTTCCGACCCATCTCGACTATGTCCCGCCTCCCATGATCTCCTTCGACGTCATCGTCATCGGCGGCGGACACGCCGGCTGTGAGGCCGCGGCGGCCTCGGCGCGCTTCGGCGCGCGCACCCTGCTGCTGACCCAGAAGCTGGAGACCATCGGCGAAATGTCCTGCAACCCGGCCATCGGCGGCCTGGGCAAAGGCCATCTGGTCCGTGAGATCGACGCCCTGGATGGCCTGATGGGTCGGCTGGCCGATGTGTCCGGCATCCAGTTCCGGATGCTTAACCGCTCCAAGGGCGCGGCGGTGCGGGGGCCGCGCAGCCAGATCGATCGTCGCCTGTACCGTGAGGCCATGCAGGCCGAGCTCGCGGTGACGCCGAACCTGACCCTCATGGCCGGAATGGCCGAGGCTCTGATCCTTGATGGCGACCGCGTCGTCGGCGTGGCGACGGGCGAAGGGGTCGAACTGCGCGCCGGCGCGGTCGTGTTGACGACCGGCACCTTCTTGAACGGCGTGATCCATCGCGGCGAGGAGCGCATCCCGGCAGGCCGCCACGGTGAAGCGCCGTCCACCGGGCTCGCGGCCGACCTGTATGGCGCAGATCTGACCATGGGGCGGCTGAAGACCGGCACGCCCGCGCGGCTGGACGGCCGCACCATCGCCTGGGACCGGCTGGAGATGCAGGAGGCGGACGAGACGCCCGTCCCCTTCAGCTTCCTGACCGACCGCATCACCGTGCCCCAGATCGCCTGCGGCATCACCGCGACGACGGAAGAGACCCATCGGATCATCGCCGAAAATCTCGGCGAGAGCGCCGTCTACGGCGGCCGGCTGACCGGGCGGGGGCCCCGCTACTGCCCCTCGATAGAGGACAAGGTGGTGCGCTTTGCCGACAAGACCTCGCATCAGGTCTTCCTGGAACCCGAAGGTCTGGACGATCCGACCGTCTATCCGAACGGGATTTCCACCTCGGTCTCGCCCGAGACCCAGATGGCCTTCCTGCGCACCATGCCGGGGCTGGAGGCGGTCGAGGTGTTCCGCTTCGGCTATGCGATCGAGTATGACTACGTCGATCCGCGCGAGCTGACTCCGACGCTGGAGGTGAAGCGTCGGCCCGGGCTTTACCTCGCCGGCCAGATCAACGGTACGACCGGCTATGAGGAAGCGGGCGCTCAAGGATTGATCGCCGGGCTGAATGCCGCCCGCGCCGCGGCCGGATCGCCGGAAATCGTTCTGGGGCGGGATCAGGCCTACATCGGGGTGATGATCGACGATCTGGTCACGCGCGGTGTGACCGAGCCCTACCGCATGTTCACCAGCCGGGCGGAGTATCGGTTGACTCTCCGCGCCGACAATGCCGATCAACGGTTGACCCAGCTCGGCGCCGAGGCGGGCGTGGTCGGCTCCGACCGCCGGGCCGCGTTCGAAGCCAAGGCTGGGGCGCTCGCCGCCGCGACCACGCTGGCGCGCGAGACCCGTTTCACGCCCAAGGAAGCTCAGGCGCTCGGGATCACGGTCAACCCGGACGGTCAGCGGCGGTCGATCCGTGATCTGTTGGCCTATCCGGGCGTCGACTTGAGGGTGTTCGAGGCTGCCCACCCGGCCATCCGCGACTGGTCACCCGCCATCCGCGAGCAGGTCGAGATCGACGCGGGCTATGCCGGATATCTGGATCGTCAGGCCGCCGACGCCGAGGCGTTGCGGCGCGAGGAGACGCTGAGCCTGCCCGTGGATCTGGACTATGCGGCGATCGGCAGCCTGTCGAACGAGGTGCGGGAGAAGCTGGATCGCGTTCGCCCCCGCACGCTCGGACAGGCCGCGCGGATCGAAGGCGTGACGCCGGGCGCCCTGACGGCGCTTCTGGCCCACGTGAAACGCTCACCCGTCGCGGCCTGATGACGGCTGAAGAATTCCAGCGGCTGACCCAAGCCGCGCCTGAGCGCATGGCGGAGCTTGAGAGCTTCCTTAGTCGTCTGACCGAAGCCAATGCGGTGATGAACCTGGTCGGCCCGGATAGCTTGCCCGACTTCTGGAATCGCCACGCCTGGGACTCGGCCCAGTTGCTGGACCTCGCGCCCGGCGCGCGGACGTGGGCCGATCTCGGCGCGGGCGCAGGTTTCCCCGGACTGGTGCTCGCTATCCTGCTCAAGGACCGACCCGACCGTCACGTCTGGCTGATCGACTCGCTCCAGAAACGTTGCCGATTCCTGCAAACCGTTGTGGACGAGCTGTCGCTTCCTGCAACGGTGATCTGGGGTCGGGCCGAGCAGCAGGCAGTCAAGGTCGACGTTGTCACCGCGCGAGCGGTCGCCCCGATGGACAAGCTTCTGGGTTATGCACAGCCCTATCTGCAGCGCGGTGTACAAGGTCTGTTTCTGAAGGGAGAGAAGGCCGAGCTCGAGTTGCGGGAGGCGGCCAAGGTCTGGCAAGTGGAGGCTGACCTCTCCGTCTCGCGCAGCGATCCGCGCGGCCGCATCGTCACCGTCCGGAGCCTGAAACGCCGTGGCTAGTTCCAGCCGTCCCGCCCGCGTCCTCGCTGTCTCCAACCAAAAGGGCGGGGTGGGCAAGACCACGACCGCCATCAACCTGGGCACGGCGCTCGCCGCCATCGGCGAGCGGGTGCTGATCGTGGACATGGACCCCCAGGGCAATGCGTCCACGGGTCTGGGTGTTCCACGTGAAACACGCCGCATCACCATCTACGATGTCATCGTCGACGGCCGGTCCGTGGATGACGCGGCCGTACCCACGGCGGTTCCGGGTCTGGACATCATCCCCGCCGACGCCGACATGTCCGGCGTGGAGATTGAGCTGAGCCAGGCGGACCGGCGCTCCTATCGCCTGCGCGACGCCTTGGCCGCGCAGGGGCAGGGCGGTAGCGCCCAGTATGACTACGTCCTGATCGATTGCCCGCCGTCTCTGAACCTGCTGACGCTCAACGCCATGGCGGCGGCGGACGGCGTTCTGGTCCCTCTGCAGTGCGAGTTCTTCGCTCTCGAAGGGTTGACGCAGTTGATGAAGACCATCGAGATGGTCCGTCAATCATTGAATCCCAGTCTCGAGATCCAGGGCCTGGTCCTGACCATGTTCGATCGCCGAAACGCCCTCTCCGGTCAGGTCGCGGCCGACGTCCGCGCCCACTTCGGCGACAAGGTCTATGAGGCGGTGATCCCCCGGAACGTGCGGGTTTCCGAGGCGCCTTCCTTTGGCAAGCCCGTCCTGATCTACGACCTGAAATGCACCGGCAGCCAGGCCTATCTGCGACTGGCCAAGGAAGTCGTGGGGCGCGAACGTCGGCGCCTTGCTGCCTGATAAACGAACGGAAACAACGACTTGTCTGAACGTCAAAGAGGTCTGGGTCGCGGTCTGTCGGCGCTGCTGGGCGATGCTGCGACCGAAGCCGCGCCGGTCACGCCCGGCCAACCTCTGCCTTCCGGGGTGCAACTGGCACCCATCGAGAGCCTGAAGCCCAATCCGGATCAGCCGCGCAAGGTCTTCCGGCCCGAGGACCTGTCGGAGCTGACCCAGTCGATCCGCGACAAAGGTGTTCTGCAGCCGATCCTCGTTCGCGCCCAGCCGGGTGAGGACGGCGTCTGGCAGATCATCGCCGGCGAACGTCGCTGGCGCGCGGCCCAAGCCGCCCGGCTGCCCGAGGTCCCGATCATCGTGCGCCAGATGGACGACCTGGAGGTGCTCGAGGTCGCCATCATCGAGAACGTCCAGCGGGCCGACCTCAATCCGCTGGAAGAGGCCCAGGCCTATGCGTCGCTGATGGAGCGGTTTGGCCGAACGCAGGACGCGGTCGCCGGCATCGTCGGAAAGTCGAGGAGCCACGTCGCGAACACTTTGCGCCTCACCTACCTGACGCCGCGCGCCAAGGAACTGGTCAGCGATGGTGTGCTCTCCGCAGGACACGCACGGGCTTTGCTGACCGCAAGGGACCCCGACGCCTTGGCCGAGAAGATCGTGCTGGAGGGACTGAACGTCCGCCAGACCGAGGCCCTGGCCCGCAAGTCACAGGGCGCAGAGACCAAGCCGCGGACAAAAACCGTTTCGACCATCTCGCCCGACACGGCTGCGCTGGAGCAGGATCTCGCCGACGCTCTCGGGCTGAAGGTGGTCCTGAGCGATCGGGGCGGGAAGGGTGAGCTCACACTGTCCTATGCCAATCTGGAACAGCTGGACGATCTGTGCCGCCGATTGATGCGCGGCTGACGGCGCAGGTGTGCTAGCTTGATGCCATGACCGATCCGTCCGAAACCGCCGCTGAAGCCCTCAAACGCGTCCTTGCCGCGAAGAAAGCCGGGGCCCAGTCGGGCGGCCCGGCCTTCAAGCCCGGTCAGCATCCCGAGAAGTCGGTCAGTGCCAGGAACACCGCCTTGGCCAAGCCCGCCTTCCGCAAGGCCTCCAAGCGAGGCTAGAGCCCCAGACGCCGCGCGCGCACGGCGATCTCGAGGAGTAAACGCTCGGCGATCAGGTGTTCGGGCATGCCGGTGGTCTTGGTCATCAGGTCGGCGGTGTTGACGCTGTCCTGCACTTCGTCGAGGCGGTCCAGGCTCCAGGCGCGAGCTTGGCGCAGCATCTCGGCTTCCTGTTTCCAGAAGACACCGGCCGCCTTCGCCGCCTCCTTGGCTCCTGCGCCGGAGGCTTGCAGCACATTGATCCGGCGCAACTTCCCCAGATGGATCGACGTCGACCGCACGGCCATCACGGCGCTCTCGCCCTCCGCCAGAGCACGTCGCAATCCGCCCTGCGCCGGTCCCGGCCGGCCGCCGAAGGCCTGGAGAGCGGCGTCTGACAGTGAGGCATCGGCTTCCACGCCCAGGTGGGCCTCCAATTCCTCGACGTCGATAGTGCGACCAGAGCCGGGGCCGATGTAGAGGGCCAGGCGCTCGATCTCCTGGCGCATCAGGCCGCGCTCCTTGGGCAGGCGGGCGACGAAGACGGCGAGCGCGTCCGATGTCAGTCCGACCTTGTCGGCGGCCAATGCTTCGCGCGTCATGCGGGCGATGTCGCCAGCCTCGTCCTCGTAGCAGGCGATGCCGACGGTGGCCTTGCCGGCCTCTGCGGCCTTTCGAAGAGCGGAGTCGCGGCCCAGCGCCCCGGCCTCGACGACGAGCATGGCATCGGGGTTGTAGCCGCCCTCGCCGTGGGTCTTGAGCGCGGCGGCTACGGCCTTGTCGATGGAGGCCTTGTCCGAGCCGAGCCGGACGCGGACGAGGCGACGCCCGCCGATCATGGACAGGGCTGTCAGGGCCTCCTCCAGCCGGGTCTCATCAGCCTCGATGTCGCTGTCGGTCAGGACGGTGACGTTGAAGGGGTCGTTGAGGTCCGGTGTGATCGCCTTGCACAGGGTCTCGGCGCGTTCAGCGACGCCCGAGCGGTCCTTGCCGTGAATCACGGCGGCGCGGACGCCCGTGTCGGGTTTCGACAGGAAGCGATCGACCTCCGGCCGCTTCGCCAGGATCACTCGCTCAGCACCCGCAGCAGGTCGAGCCGGATCAGGCGGGCCAGTTCGGCGGCGGCTCGGTCCTCGCCGTCCTGCTGGGCGGCGATGGAGGCGTAGGGCTGGTCGGCCGACGCGTAGGTGGTGGTCACGGTCTGGACGCCGGTGATGGGCACGCCGCCCGAGGTCGGCGTCAGGGTCCAGGCCGCGCGGACGGTCAGCTCATAGCGGGTGGCGGTGTCGTCGATCCGGCGGCCCAGCGGTCGCCGGTTCTGCCCTACCGCCGTCTCCAACCGGTAGAGTGGCGCGGCGGAGCGGTCCCAGGCGAGCGCGTCTTCCAGCTGCTCGCGCAGGCGGTATCCCAGACGATCGTCCTGCGTCGCCACGGCGATCCGTCGGATCGGCGACCCCTGCGCCGTCTCGGCATACATCGGCGTGAAGCCGCACCCGGCGAGAAGCAAGGCGATGGACAGAAGTCCAACCGCAGAAGTCAGCGCCGCCGGGCGCTCCCGGCTCATGCGGCGACCAAGTTGATGATGCGGTCGGGCACGACGATGACCTTACGGATGGATTGACCGTTGGCCTCCAGATACGCCTTCACCGCCGGATTGGCGAGCGCCTCGGCCTCGACGGCGGCCGTGTCGGCGCCGCGGGGCATGGAGATTTCGGCGCGGCGCTTGCCGTTGATCTGGATGGGCAGGACGACCGCGTCATCGGCCGCGAGCGCCGGGTCGTAGGTCGGCCACGGCGCGTCCAGCACCATGCCGGTCTCTCCCAGGCGGCTCCAGCATTCCTCGGCCAGGTGGGGCGTGAAGGGGGCGATCAGGCGGGCCAGGGCCGACAGGGCCTCTCGTTTCGCCGTGCCGCCCGCGCCTTCGTGGTCGCGCACGGTGGCGACGAAGGCATAAAGCTTTGCTATGGCGGAGTTGAAGCGGAAGCCCTCGACCCCGTCCGAGACGGCCTTGATGGCCTTGTGGGTCTCGCGGATCAGGGCGGCGTCCTGATCCGTCGTGGGGCTGTCCGGATCGAAGCCATCGAAAAGGGCCCACACGCGTTGGACGAAGCGGCTGGCCCCCTCGACACCGCCAGGGGTCCACTGCACGTCGCGCTCGGGCGGGCTGTCGGACAGAACGAACAGGCGGCCGGCATCGACGCCGTGGCTTTCCAGGATTTCGGCCGGGGCGACGACGTTCTTCTTGGACTTCGACATCTTCTCGATGTCGCCGATGACCAGGGTCTCGCCGGTCGAACGCTGGCGGGCGCTGCGTTTGCCGCCCTCGTTGGTCAGCTGCACGTCGGTGGGCTCGACCCAGGCACCGTCGGCCCGGCGATAGGTCTCGTGGACCACCATCCCTTGCGTGAACAAGCCCGCGAACGGTTCCTTCAGCGACAGCATGCCGGCGTCGGACAGGGCGCGGGTGATGAAGCGGGCGTAGAGCAGGTGGAGCACCGCGTGCTCGACCCCGCCGATGTACTGATCGACCGCCAGCCAGTGATCGGCGGCGGCCTTGTTGATCGGCTCGGCCACAGTCGGGTCGGCGAAGCGGGCGAAGTACCAGCTGGAATCGACGAAGGTGTCCAGCGTGTCGGTCTCGCGCGTCGCATCCGCGCCGCAGGACGGGCACTGGACGTGCTTCCACGTCGGGTGCCGCTCCAGCGGATTGCCGGGCACGTCGAACGTCACGTCGTCGGGCAGGACGACCGGTAGCTGGTCGACCGGGACCTCGACCACGCCGCACGACGGGCAGTGGATGATGGGGATGGGACAGCCCCAGTAACGCTGGCGGCTCACGCCCCAGTCGCGCAGGCGATAGATGGTCGCGCCCCTGCCGTGGCCCGAGGCCTCCAGCCGGCGGATCGCCTCGGCCTTCGCCTCCTCGACGCTCAGGCCATCCAGGAATCCGGAGTTGAAGATGCGGCCGGGGCCGACGTAGGCCTCAGTGTCGATGTCGACGGTCTCGGCGCCTTCGGGGCGGACGACGGGGAGCACGGGCAGGCCGTACTTTCGGGCGAAGTCCAGGTCGCGCTGGTCGTGCCCCGGGCAGCCGAAGATGGCGCCGGAGCCATAGGTCGACAGCACGAAGTTCGCCGCCCAGACCGGCACGGTCCGGTTGGGATCAAAGGGATGCCGCACCCGCACACCCAGATCCACGCCCAGCTTCTCCGCCTTTTCGATGTCGGCTTCCGACGTGCCGGTCTGCGCGCAGGCCTTGACGAAGTCCGCGACGTCGGGCCGATGCTCGGCGATCGCCTTGGTCAGGGGATGGTCGGCGGACAAGGCGAGGAAGCTGGCCCCGAACAGGGTGTCGGGGCGGGTGGTGTAGACCTCGATCGGATCGCGGGCGTGATTGGGCGCGCCTTCGGCTGAGGCGGGCAGGAAATCCGGCGCCTCGGCGATGTCCCACCACAGGGTCGCGCCCTTGGACTTGCCGATCCAGTTCTCCTGCATCAGCCGGACCTTCTCGGGCCAGCGGTCCAGCGTCGACAGACCCTCGATCAGGTCGTCGGCGTAGTCGGTGATGCGCAGGAACCACTGGTTCAGCTTGCGCTTTTCGACGATCGCGCCGGAGCGCCAGCCGCGTCCGTCGATGACCTGTTCGTTGGCCAGGACGGTGTTGTCGACCGGATCCCAGTTGACGACCCCGTCCTTGCGATAGACCAGGCCGCGCCGATACAGCTCCAGAAACCAGGCCTGCTGCTTGCCATAGTATTCCGGGTCACAGGTGGCGAACTCGCGTGACCAGTCGAGCGACAGGCCCAGCAGCTTCAGCTGCTCGCGCATGTTGGCTATGTTGTCGTAGGTCCAGCCCTTGGGGTGGATGCCCCGCTCCATGGCGGCGTTCTCGGCGGGCATGCCGAAGGCGTCCCAGCCCATGGGGTGCAGCACGTCGAACCCCTGGGCCCGCTTGTGACGTGCCACCACGTCGCCCATCACATAGTTGCGGGCGTGCCCCATGTGGATGTTCCCCGAGGGATAGGGAAACATTTCAAGGACATAGTACTTTGGCCGCCCGGTATCTCGGGTGACGAAGGCGTTCGCGTCCGCCCAGCGGGCCTGCTGGCGCGGTTCAGCGGTCTTGGGGTCATATCGGGTCGGAGAGGCGGACACGGGTTTCCTTCAGGCGGCTCCTAGCGGAGAAACCGAAGGAGGCGGTCTAGTTAGCGGTGTTCAGCCCGCGTTGGCGAGGTTCAGCTGACGTGCTCGGGTCAGGATGGCGTTTTCCAGGTCCGCCTCGGTCTGGGCGGCCACGGGAGCGGCGGTCCACCCGCCGGAGGCGTCGCGGACTTCCTTGGTGACCGTGACGTTGAGCGCGTCGGCGCGCAGGCGGGTGTCGAGGATGAAGACGGTCGCCTTGAACCGCTCGTTCGGCGTCTGGGGATTGACGTACCAGTCGTAGTTCACAACGCCACCCCAGGGGTCAGCGGTCAGCAAGGGCATGAAGCTGAGCGTGTCGAGCGTGGCCCGCCACAGATAGCCGTTCACCCCGATGCCGGTCTGAACGTCGGCACGCTGGGCCTGATTGCTGCCGCCAAACAGTCCCCCGCCGCAGCCGGCGAGCGCCAGGCCGGAAGTCATCAGGACCGCGGCCACAATGACCGTCTTGCCGCGAACGAAGCTCATTGAGGCACGTCTCCAACCGATCTGAGGCGTTCGACGGGGCCGGTCAGGGCGCGCGCGGCGAAGCGAGGCTCTATAACACGGTGAAAAGGGGCGATGACAAGGCAAAGACGGTTGCGTCGGCGTACGGTGGTTTCCCCTGACGGCAGAACACGCCTTCGCCGCATTCCCGTGACGCTTGCGCCACAGCCGACAACAAGAGTCGCTGGAACCGTCGCCGACGGCACGGGTTGCGTTGACCAGGCAGACAACCGATGTCTAATCGCATCGTCCGTTGGCAGAAATGTCGATATCGGATGCGAGGAACCGGCCGAAAGTGTCGGCTCGAAGGGTAGGATATGCGGCTGTCGGTCGTCATCGCCGGGGTTGTCGGGCTCGCCGCGTTCGTCGGCGTGAGCCATGACGCATCCGCTCAAAGCCGGTCTCGTGCGCCGACGGTGACTCTGGCTGAAGCCTCGAACGCTCAGCGGACCTCTCCTGCCCCTGCTCCTCGTCGCAGCCTCCGCTGGAACGAGAATGGCCGTTGGGGACTGGATTTCAACCTGAACCAGCCCGTGGGCCGCGAGGCCGAATGGGGCGACGTGGAAGCTGGTGCATACTATCGCCTTTCCCCGAGTCTTCGGGTTGGCGCGGCCGCCGGGCTTGCCGCCCCCGAGCAGGACCCGGCTCGCGCGGCAGAGACGAACCGCAGGGCCCAACCCCGGGTTCGACTGGAATCCATCTTCCGCTTTTGAGCCGTCTCAAGCGTCCGGGATGTTCGCGTCCAGCTCCTCTAGCCAGACATTCGCCGCGCCGTCCGACGGCGCTCGCCAGTCGCCGCGTGGCGAGAGCGAACCGCCGGTGACGACCTTGGGTCCGTTCGGCAAGGCGGATCGCTTGAATTGACTGGTCTGAAAGAAGCGGACAAGGAACTTCCGCAGCCAGGCCTTGATCGTCGACAGATCATAGGCGACCCGCTCCGCCTCCGGCACGCTGGGCGGCCAGGCCCCCCGACTCGCGTCGCCCCAGGCCTGATGCGCCAGGTAGGCCACCTTGGACGGCGTCAGGCCGAAGCGCGTGATGTGAAACAGGAAGAAGTCGTTCAGCGCGTAAGGACCGACGGTCGCTTCGGTGGACTGCAGCTTTCCGTCCACCGACGGCACCAGCTCGGGCGAGATTTCCGTAGCCAGGATAGCGTGGAGCGTGTCCGCGGCCGGGGCCATATCCTCACGACCCGCCACCCAGCGGATCAGGTGCCGGATCAGGGTCTTCGCCACCCCGCCGTTAACGTTGTAGTGGCTCATGTGATCGCCGACGCCATAGGTGGCCCAACCGAGCGCCAGCTCCGACAGATCGCCGGTACCCAGCACGAAGGCATGATTCTGGTTGGCTAGGCGAAACAGATAGTCTGTCCGCAGACCCGCCTGGACGTTTTCGAAGGTGATGTCGTGGAGCGGCTGTCCATCGGCGAAAGCATGGCCGATATCCTTCAGCATCTGCTCGGCCGCCGGGCGGATGTCGATTTCGGCCCCGGTCACGCCCAGCGCCGTCATCAGGGCCCAGGCGTTGGATTTCGTGCCTTCTGAGGTGGCGAAGCCTGGCATGGTGAAGCCCAGAATATTCGTCCGGGGCAGACCCAGCTTGTCGAAGGCGGCGCAGGCGACCAGCAGGGCCTGCGTCGAATCCAGTCCGCCGGACACGCCGACGACGATCCGTTCACTGTCCGTGGCCTTGATCCGGCGCATCAGGCCCTGGACCTGGATGTTGAAGGCCTCGAAGCAGTCCTGATCCAGCCGTGCCGGATCGTCCGGCACGAAGGGAAAGCGGTCGAGCGGACGGATCAGGGGACTCGCCGGTGACATCGCGCCCACACGGAAGTCCAGCCGGATGAAGCCTTCGTCGTCCAGTTCGCGGCGGGCGCAGTCGGCGAAGGTCCCGGTGCGCATTCGCTCCAGACCGATCCGATCGACGTCGACATCGGCGGTCGTGAGGTGGTTCTCCAGCGAGAACCGCTCGCCCGTGGCGAGCTTCGCGCCCAATTCGTGGATCGTGGCCTGCCCGTCCCAAGCCAGGTCGGTGGTGGACTCGCCCCAGCCCGACGCGGCGAACACATAGGCCGCCATGCCCCGCACCGACTGGCTGGCGCAGAGCATGGCCCGTTCCTCGGCCTTGCCGATGACGATGTTGGAAGCCGACAAGTTGCAGAGAATGCGCGCGCCCGCCAGTGCCTGCCGCGTCGAGGGCGGCAGGGGCGACCAGAAGTCCTCGCAGATCTCCAACCCGACGACGAAGCCCGGACGATCATCGGCCTGGAACAGCAGTCGCGTCCCGATCCAGGTGTCGGTCCCGGCGATTCGAAGCGTCTCGGCACCGATGTCGTCACCTGACGAGAACCAGCGTTTCTCGTAATATTCCCGATAGTTCGGCAGATAGATCTTGGGAACGGCCCCGATGATCTCGCCGCCAGCCAGCAGCAAGGCACAGTTCAGCAGACGGTCGCCATGCCGGATTGGAGCCCCGACCACCGCCGCCAGACCCGCCTCCCCCGCCGCCTTCGCCAGCGTCGGCAACTGGACCTCCACCGCATCGAGCAACGCCGATTGGAGGTGCAGATCGTCGATGGCGTAGGCCGACAGGCTGAGTTCCGGGAATACCAGCAGCTCGACCCCGGCTTCGCCCGCCTTGCGGATCAGGTCCAGATGCTCGCGCGCATTGGCCGCCGGATCGGCGATGTAGACCACCGGCGTCGCGGCGGCGACCCGCACGAAACCGTGGGTCCGGCTGTCGTAGAAGGGATGGGTCTCGGCCAAGTCGCGATCCTGAGAGTTTTGCTCATATAGAGCCTAAGTCGGCGGCGCGCCACGATAGACCGTGACCTTGGCCCCGGCGACCGCTAAAGCCGTCGCATGACCGACGCGCCCAAGAAGGGCTGGTTCCAGCGCCTCAGCGCGGGACTGGCCCGGTCCAGCCAGCAGATGACCGAGACGGTCGTCTCCGCCTTCGTCAAGGAGCCGCTCAGCGAAGAGGCGCTGGACCGGCTGGAGGAGCACCTGCTGGAAAGCGACCTCGGCCCGGCCGCGACCGACCGGATCGTCGAACGCTTCCGCCAGCTCCGCTTTGGCAAGGTGTCGGACGAGCGCGAGGTCAAGGAGGCCCTGGCCGAGGCCGTCGCCGCCGAGCTGTTGCCGCGTCAGGCAAGTTTCGACCCCCTTGGCCCCGAGGGCGTGGACGGCGGGATCAAGCCGTTCGTGGTCCTGTTCGTAGGCGTCAACGGCTCCGGCAAGACGACGACGCTGGGCAAGATCGCCGCCGACCTGACCAGACGGGGTGCCAAGGTCATGATCGTGGCCGGAGACACCTTCCGCGCCGCCGCCCGCGAACAGCTGAAGATCTGGGCCGAGCGGGCCGGCGCCCATTTCGAGAGCCGTCGCGACGGCGCCGACGCGGCCGGCCTCGCGTTCGACGCCTACGCCAAGGCCAAGGCGGAAGGCTACGACGTCGTCCTGATCGACACGGCCGGGCGGCTGCAGAACAAGACCGCCCTGATGGACGAGCTGCTGAAGATCGTGCGGGTGCTGAAGAAGACCGATCCGGACGCCCCGCATGAAACCCTGCTGGTGCTCGACGCGACGGTTGGGCGCAACGCGCTCGCCCAGGAACAGATCTTCGGACGCGCCGCCTTCGTGTCGGGTCTGGTCATGACCAAGCTGGACGGCACGGCGCGCGGCGGGGTGCTGGTGCCGGTGGCACAGGCCTCGGACGCCCCCATCAAGCTGATCGGCGTGGGCGAGGGGATCGACGACCTGCAACCCTTCGACGCCAGGGCGTTTTCGCGATCGCTCGTCGGGCTGGAGGACTGATCGTGGCCGAATCCGAGACCGCCCCCCGAGAAGGCCCGCCGACCTGGATTCGCTCCGTCGTCGACTTCGGTGCCATCGCCGCCTTCGCCCTGGCGTTCCTGATCCTGCGCCTGCGCGGTCTTTCGGGCGACGAGGCCCTGGTGCAGGCGACGTGGGCGCTCGTGGCCGGAGCCGCCGTGGCCGTGGCTGTCGGGCTGTTCGTGGAGAAGCGTCTGGCGCTGATGCCGCTGCTGGTCGGTGGCTTCGCGCTCGTGTTCGGCGTTCTGACGCTCGTCTTCAACGACGACCTGTTCGTGAAGCTGAAGGTCACGGTGCTGAACGGGTCGCTCGCGGTCGCGCTGCTGGGCGGGACCTTGCTGGGCAAGCAGCCGCTGAAAGCGCTGCTCGGGACCGTTATTCCGATCAATGATCGGGCGTGGCGTATCCTGACCATTCGCTATGGCTTTTTCTTCCTCGCGGTGGCGCTTGTGAACGAGGCGGTCCGCTCTGAGGCCCTCGTCGCCTGGGGCGCGCCCAAGCTCGGTCTGACCGGCGTCGATCCGGCCGACGTCTGGGTCAGCTTCCGGGGCGTTCTCTGGATCGCGTCGTCCCTCTTCGGCCTGGCGCAGGTCCCTCTGATCATGAAGAACCTGGTCGGCGACGGCCCGGTCGACCCGTCCGCCCCGGCCCGACCGGACACCGCGCCCTGACCCCTCGCGGAATCGTCTGTCGTCAAACCGTAAAGCGAGGCTGATAACCCTCCGCACACGGCAAAGGGGATGGCGTCGATGGTCAAGTCCGGCAAGCAAGCGCGGCGTTCGGGAACGCTCGCCGAATCCCCCAGCCACCTGATGCATCGCGCCTTGCAGCTTGCGCTTGACATCTATGCCGAGGAGCTCGGTTCCGACGGGCCGACCCAGCGGCAGTTCGCGGTCATGGAGGCGGTCTCGGTCAAGGAGGGCCTGACCCAGACGGACCTGGTCAAGGCGACCGGCATCGACCGGTCGACGCTCGCCGATCTTGTGGCGCGGATGACGACGAGGGGCCTGCTGACGCGCGAACGCTCAGCGCTGGACGCCCGCGCCAAGGCCGTGCGCCTGTCACCCGAAGGCCAGGCTCTGTTGGACGCCGCCCGGCCCAAGGTCGAAGCGGCGGATCGCCGGATCATGGGGCTGCTGCCCAAGGCCAAGCGAGACGTCTTTCTCGATTTGCTGTCCGATTTGGCCTCGGCGGCGGACGCCGCGCCGGATCAGGCCAAGGCAGAGGCCAAGGCTCTGAAGAAGGCCCAGAAGGAAGCCAAGAAGGCCGAGAAGGCTGCGAAGAAGGCCGCCGAGCCCAAGAAGGCCCGCAAGACCAAAAAGCCGAAAGTCGTCGAACCCGCCGCCTAGACCCGGATGTCCAGCAGGGCACCGGGGCGGGGCAAACGCGGTGTCTCATCGGTCTTGGTCTGCGACGTCGGGGCCGGTGCCGAGGCGTTTCCTCTCGGGGTCGCGATCGTGGCCACCTCGGTCAAGGCAGCGCGGAAGAAAGCAGCCTGAGCGGCGCGCACCTGCGCTGATGGCCCTGAGGGCGGGGGCGGCACAGCCGTCAGGTCGGGGCGAATCGGGCTCATTCCGACAGGGTTAACGAACCCCGTCGAGAAAGGGTTAACGCGCCGCCGCTTCGCGCTGGACCGCGAGACCCTCAGGCGTGCGCGCGGTCGGCAAGGGACGTGGTGGGGCGTCCAGCGCCGCGACCAAGCGATCGATGTCGGCCTGGGTCAACAGCGGCCCCGACGCCTTGGCCACGATGCGGCCCATTGCGTCGACGGCAAACGTCTCTGGCACACCGGAGACGCCGAGATCGAGGCCTGCGCGGCCCTCCTGGTCGACCAGAACCATCGTGAACGGATCGCCCAGTTCGTCCAGGAAAGCGCGGGTGGCGATGGGATCATCCTTATAGGCGACGCCGACGACGGCGATCCCGCGTGCCTTCAGCCCCATCAGCTGAGGGTGCTCGATGCGGCAGGGCGCGCACCAGCTGGCGAACAGATTGACCAGCATAGGCCGTCCCACGCCGGCGGTCTTCAGGTCGACGTTCTGGGGGCCGGCGACATCGCCTTGCAGGATCGGCAGGACGGTCTCGGGCACCGTCTGGCCGACGATGGCGTCGGGGCGATACTCGGGATCGCGCTGCAGTGACCAGCCGATGAACAGAACCGCCAGCCCGGCCAGCACCACCAGAGGAATGACCGTCAGCCACCGGCTCATGCGGCATCCTCGTCTTCCAGGCGCTTCAGTTCCGCCTTCCAGCGCCGGGCCGAAGCGACCGCGCGGGCGACGACGGCCCCCAGCACGATCGCGGTGATCGCCCAGGCTGGCCAGACGAAGGCACCGTAGGGGCTCATATCGAGATCGAGCATCAGGCCTCCAGAGCCCGGCGCGCGCGGATGCCCTGGACCCGACGGCGTACCACCTCGGCGCGGATGGTCGTCAGCCAGATCGCCCCGAACAGCGCCCCATAGGCCGCCATCATGGTCAGAAGCGGTGCAAGGAAGACGGGATCCAGACTGGTCCCGCCGGCCCGCAGCAGGGAGGCCGGCTGATGCAATGTGTTCCACCAGTCCACCGAAAACTTCACGATTGGCAGGTTGATCAGACCGACGAGACCCAGCACGGCGGCGGCGCGCGCGGCCTTCTGCTCGTCGTCGATCGACGACCGCAGCGCCATGTAGCCGAGGTAGAAGAGGAACAGCACCAGCACGCTGGTCAGCCGCGCGTCCCAGACCCACCAGGTCCCCCACATGGGCTGGCCCCACAGGCCGCCCGTGATCAGGGCCAGAGCGGTGAAGGCCGCGCCCGGCAGGGCGGCGGCGCGGGCGGCGGCGTCAGCCAGCGAATGGCGATACACCAGGGCAAAAAAGCTGGAAACGCCCAGTGCTGCATAGGCCGCGAGTCCCAGAGAGGCGGCGGGCACATGGACGAACATGATCCGCACGGTGTCGCCCTGCTGATAATCGCCGGGCGCGGAGAAGCTGAGCCAGGTTCCGACCGCGAGCAGCAGCGCCGACAGGGCCCACAGCACCGGAGTCACCGGTGCTGTGAAGCGCATGAACCGCTCAGGATTGGCGAGGCCGAACATCGTCATGGCGCTCTACGCGGGGGCCACCGCAGGAGCAAGCGCCCGCGTGTCGCGGCGGCAGGTGCCGGACATGGAAACGGGGCCGGAACAGGCGTTCCGACCCCGCGTCTTGCGATCGTCCGTTAGGACGGACGGTCTGACTATTCCGGCGTCTTCAGCTGGCCGGCCGATTCCTTGCCGGTGCGACGGTCTTTTTCGACCTCGTAGGAGATCGTCTGACCTTCGTTCAGGCCGTTCATGCCTGCGCCTTCAACGGCCGAGACGTGAACGAACACGTCCTTGCCGCCGTCGCTCGGCTCGATGAAGCCATAGCCCTTGGTTGAGTTGTACCACTTGACAGTTCCGGTCGCCATTTCAGCTCTCCGTTCGAAGTTGGCCGCGGGCAAAAGCGCCTGAAGCCTGTCGGGTCTGAATGGGATCGGCCAGAAACTCGGTGCGTTCGCAGAGAGAAGGGGCGTTACGCAGAGAGATCGACGGACGGCCGTATGGACCCTTTTTCCCTCAGGCACAAGCGTTTCCGAGAGTCAGTCGTCGTCCTCGTCATCCTTGGCGGAGGCTGGAACGTCCTCGTCGCCCTCTGGCGCGATATAGTTCTCGATGCATAGCTTGCGCAGCGCACCGGTCATGGAGGCTCCATAAAGTCGGTCCCTGACCCCTTCGTAGCCCTCGGCCTGTAGCCGCGCCTTGATATCGCCGACGGTGCGGCAGGCGCCACTGCGGGCCAGTTCGTAGGCGCGTTCGATGGTGGTGAGCCGGAAGTTGTTCATTGACCTAGATAGGGTCAGACCCGCCGTCTTGCGACCCAGAGCCGTCAGCTGGCTGATTTCGCCGCCGCCCAAGACGGTCGGCTAGGACTTCGGCGTGGCGCAGGGTGAAGGCGAAAGCGGCGGGGCTGCCCTGACGCGGCCCCACGGTATCGGCCATGACCGCTCCCCGTTCGCCCAGAGGTCGGGGTTCGCCCGTCGTCGTATCGTGGGCGGTCTGATGCTCGATTTCTGCGTTCAGCTCGGCTCCCATCAGGATGACCTGCACGGAAATCCAGGTCCACAGCAGGAAGGCCATCGCCGTCGCCAGGGGTCCGTAGGAATCCAGTCGCACGAAGGTGGTCAGGAACCAGCTGAACGCGAAGGACACCAGCACGCTCAGGATCGCCGCGAACAGGGCACCGGACGTCAGCCACCGCCACCGGGCACGCGCCCGGCACGGCCCGAAGCGGTAGATGACGGCTAGGGCCCCGACATAGACGGCGAACAGCACTGGCCAGCGCAGGGGCGCGAGCGCGCTCCACTCCTCGGCCAGGCCGAACACGCCCAGAACCACGGGCACGCCGACGACCAGACCCGCTGTCACCAGAACCGCCGCGAGGCCGCTCAGAGTGAAGGCGAAACATATGAGATTGTATCGGACGATGTTGCGCCGCTCGACCTCGTTGTAGGCGACGTTCAGCCCGTAAAACAGCGTCTTGATCCCCCCGTTTGCTGTCCACAGGGACAGGGCGAGCGTCCAGGCCAGGGTGAAAGCCTGCTGGGGCGTGGAGCGCGCCGCCAGCCGCTCCATCTCCGGTCCCAGGAAGGCCGCGACGTTGGGCGGCAGCACCGTGTAGAGGAAGGCCAGCCTCGACCAGGCGTCGGCCGGATCGGCGAACAGGCCATAGATGGTGACGAAGGCCCCGAGCGTCGGAAACAGCGACAGCAGGATGAAGAACGTCACCCCGCCGGCGACGAAGCCCACACGGTCGCCGAAATAGGACCCGCCGACCCGCCAGGCGATGTCGACCCAGCCCTTGTGCGGGATCTCATGCGGATGCCGGGCGATGCGTCCTCGGCCCGGTTCGCGCGCCTCGTGGTCTTCGGGCGTGGGCGGCTTCGGCGGCGAGGGCTCCGGGCGCGGGGCGCGCAGCTCCAGCCCGTAGCGATGGCCCTTGGAGTAGACCAGATGCGCCGCCCCCGCCCCGGCGGCGAGACCCGCGATCGCCGCGCCGATGAATTTCCAGGGGCCGGAAAGCCCGGATCGTCGTGTGGCGGAGGACATCGGCGTCTAAACGGCTCCGCTTGTCCGGCGTTCCGCTCGCTTGCCTGAAAGGGACGGGTCGGGCACGGAGCGACGGTGACCGCCCCCGCCCACATCGCCGCGCTGTACCGCCATCCGGTCAAGGGCCTGACGCCTGAATCGCTTGACGCCGCGTGGCTGAACGCTGGCTCGGCGTTTCCGGGAGACCGGCTGTTCGCCGTCGAGATCGGCCCGTCGGGTTTCGATCCCGAGGCTCCGGCCCACATTTCCAAGATGCGGTTCGCGGTGCTGGCGCGTATCCCGGCGCTCGCGCGCGTCGCCAGTCGCTGGGATGAGGCGACCGGCGATCTGACGGTTCGCGCGCCGGGTGCCGAACCGATGACCATCAATCTGGGCCAGCCGGACGGCGACCGGGGGCTGGAAACCTGGCTGACGGAGGTTCTGGGCGAGGAGGCGACCGCCCCGCTCAAGGTGCTGGACGGTCGGGGTCATCGCTTCATGGACGACCCCAAAGGGGCAGTGTCGATCCTGAACCTCTCCAGTCTGAGGGACCTGTCCGAGAGAATCGGTCGGCCGCTCGACCCCCTGCGGTTCCGTGCCAACATCCATGTCGAGGGCTGGGACCCCTGGATCGAGAACGATGTCGCCGGGCGGTCGCTTAGGGTCGGCGAGGCCAAACTGCGGTCCATCAAGCCGATCCGCCGCTGCGTCGCTGTCGATGTCGATCCGGCCACGGGAGAACGCGACGCCGATCTGGTCGCAGACCTCGTGCGCCTCTATGGCCATGCCTTCTGCGGTCTCTATCTCTTGGTCCAGGAGACCGGCGAGATCGCCGTGAACGACCCCGTCGAGTGGATGGAATGAGCGACACCCCCACCCTGCTAACCGCCTGGAAATCGGCCCAGACCGCGCTGAAGGCGCAGAAGATCGACAGCCCCGCCATCGACGCACGGCTGCTTCTGGAGGCCGCGACCGGCTGTTCGCGGCTGGACATCCTGACCGACCCCTATCGCGCGGTGACACCCAACCAGCAGGCCACGCTGGCCGGCTATCTGGAGCGGCGGCTGCGGCGCGAGCCCGTGTCGCGCATCTTGGGCCGCAAGGGCTTCTGGAAGATCATGCTGAACGTCACCCCCGACGTGCTCAGCCCGCGCCCGGACACCGAGACCCTGATTGATGTCGCCCTGCTCGCTTTCGAGCCGGGCCGGCATTTCCACGCCATCGACCTCGGCACCGGCTCGGGTGCCATCCTGCTGGCGCTGCTGACCGAGCGGCCGGCGGCGCATGGCGTCGGCACCGACATCTCGTCCGAGGCCCTGGCGGTCGCGCGGGAGAACGCCGCCAACCTGGGGCTGGACGGCCGCGCGGCCTTCCTGCGCACCGAATGGGCGGCGGGCTTCGGCGATCACAGCTTCGATCTGGTGGTGTCCAATCCGCCCTATATCCCGTCGGACGACATCGCAGGCCTCGATCCGGAGGTGCGCGACCACGATCCGGTGCTGGCGCTCGACGGCGGGCCGGACGGGCTTCAGGCGTATCGCGATCTGGCCCCGGAAATCATGCGCATTCTCAAGCCGGGGGGCGTCTTCGCTGTAGAGATCGGCTGGGATCAGGGCCCGCAGGTGAAAGCCCTGTTCGAGGCGGCGGGCTTCGCCGACGTGAAGGTGGTCAAGGATCTTGGCGACCGCGACCGCGTCGTGACCAACGGCCCCGATCCGCGCACGACACCCCGGCCCCAGGCCTGATCCGGATGCGTCTGGCCACCTGGAACATTAACTCCGTCCGCCTGCGCATCGACCAGGTCGCTCGCTTCGTCGCCGAGAGCGGCACCGATGTCCTGTGCCTGCAGGAGATCAAGTGCCTGGAGGACCAGTTTCCCCGCAACGCCTTCGCCGACATGGGCCTGCCGCACCTGAAGATCGCAGGCCAGAAGGGCTGGCACGGCGTGGCCATCGCCAGTCGCCTGCCGATGGAGGAGAGCCGCACCTTCGATGCCTGCAAACTGGGGCACGCGCGATGCGTCTCGGCGCGGATCGCGGGCGTGGACGTGCAGAATTTCTACATCCCGGCCGGCGGCGACGTGCCCGACCGGGCGTTGAACCCCAAGTTCGACCATAAGATGGACTTCTACGAGCGGCTGACCGAGACGGCTCGAGGGCTCGACCGCTCGCGGCCGCTTCTGATGTGCGGGGACTTCAACATCGCGCCCAGCGAATACGACGTTTGGAACCACCGCTTTATGTCAAAGGTGGTCAGCCACACGCCGATCGAGGTCGAAACGCTGAATCGGCTCCAGGCCGTCGGCGGCTTCACCGACGTAGTGCGCGAAGCCTTCCCGGAGCCGCAGAAGCTGGCCAGCTGGTGGAGCTATCGCGCCGTCGATTTCAGGAAGACCAACCGAGGTCTGAGGCTGGACCACATCTGGACGTCGCAAGGGCTGGCGCCGAAGGTCCGGCCCGGCTCGGTCGTCATCCACGAAGATGTGCGCGCTTGGGAGCAGCCTTCCGACCACTCTCCGATTACGGTCGATCTCGACCTCTGAGGTCTGCGGCGAATACCGAGCGTTAACCGCTTCGCGGCATCGTCCCAGCAAGTTCCGGGCCACGGCGGTCCGGCGACAGGGGCGATGCACACGTGATCGGTCAGAGGCTCGAGATCCGGCAGGGCCAGGGACTGGTCATCACGCCCCAGCTCCAGCAGGCGATCAAACTGCTGCAACTGTCCAATCAGGAACTCGACGAATACGTCGAAGCCGAACTCGAGAAGAACCCCCTGCTCCAGCGCGAGGAAGCCGAGGCACCGGCCGAGCCGACCCGCGAGCTGACCGCCGACACCGCCGAGCTCAGCTTTTCTGAAGCCGAGGCGGCCGACCGATCGTCCAGCGTCGATGCCCGCGAGGACGACGTCTACGGCGACGCGACACCCGGCGAACGGACCTCGGACCGCCTGTCGGACGAAGCCGCCTCCCAGCCCGGGCTGTCGGACTGGTCGGCGGCGGGCAAGGGCGGCTCGTTCAATGACGGCGACGGCGGGGAACGACCCGAGCGGCACGACCCGACCCTGTGGGAACATCTGCAGGCCCAGGCTTCGTCAGCCGGGTTCTCGGCGGCGGATCACGCCATCGCGCTCGCCCTGATCGACGGGGTCGACGAAGGTGGATACCTGCGCGGCGAGCTCGAGGAGCTGGCCGATCGGCTTGGCTGCGGCCTGGAGCGGATCGAGGCGGTGTTGACCGCCTGTCAGGGCTTCGAGCCGACGGGCGTCATGGCGCGCTCGGTGCCGGAATGCCTCAAGCTCCAATTGGTCGAGCGCAACCGTTTTGACCCGGCCATGGCGGCGCTGCTGGACAACCTTGACCTGCTGGCCCGGCGCGACCTCGGGGCCCTGCGCAAGACCTGCGGCGTCGACGCCGAAGACCTCGCCGAAATGATCGCCGAGCTGAAGGCGCTGACGCCCCGGCCCGGCGCTGGGTTCGCCGGCGAGGTGGCTCAGACGGTGATTCCGGATGTCCACGTCCGGCCCGATCCGGCCGGCGGGTGGAAGGTGGAGCTGAACTCCGACACCCTGCCCCGGCTCCTGGTCGACAAGCGATATCACGCCTCGGTTTCGGCGGGCGCCCGCACCGAGGCCGAGAAGAGCTTCGTCGCCGACTGCGCCGCCCAGGCCAACTGGCTGGTCAAGTCGCTGGACCAGCGGGCCAAGACCATCCTGAAGGTCTCGTCCGAGATCGTGCGCCAGCAGGACGCCTTCCTGGCCTTCGGCGTGGAGTTCCTGAGGCCCCTGAACCTCAAGACCGTCGCCGACGCCATCGGCATGCACGAATCAACAGTCAGCCGGGTGACCTCGAACAAGTATGTCGCGACCCCGCGCGGGGTGTTCGAGCTCAAGTTCTTCTTCACCGCCGCGATCCAGGCGGTGGACGGAGGCGCGAGCCACTCCGCCGAGGCCGTCCGTCACCGGATCAAGTCGATGATCGACCACGAGGCCCGCGACGGCGACGTCCTGTCCGACGACCGCATCGTCGAAATTCTGAAGGAGGCGGGCATCGATATCGCCCGCCGCACCGTGGCCAAATACCGGGAAGCCTTGCGAATTCCGTCCTCGGTCGAGCGCCGGCGGCTGCTCAAGGCGTCGTGACGAAGCCACAGCTCGCCCCCGTGGCCCAAACTCTGCTGATCGCAAAAGCGTGACTGTGAAATCACCGTTCCCGATTGACACTTTTCGCAGGCAGTCGCGTTCTGTCTGACATGCAAGTCCAAGTCAGCGGCAAGCACGTGGATGTCGGCGAAGCGTTAGGCTCGCGCATCTCCCAGGAACTCGAAGACGGGGTTGGAAAATACTTCGAACGCGGCGGCCAGGACGCCGAGGTCGTCGTCTCCAAGGACGGCTACGGCTTCAAGGTGGATTGCTGGGTCCGCCTCGCCTCAGGCCAGGCTCTGGTCACCACCGGCCACGGCGGCGACGCCCACGCCGCCTTCTCCGACAGCCTCGAAAAGCTGGAGAAGCGCGTCCGCCGCTACAAACGCCGCCTCAAGGACCACCACATCGGGCCCAGGCCTCTGTCGCCGGAAAAAACCGAGAACGCCGCGCGTGAGGTCGCTCGGTCGATCGTTCTGCGCGATCCCGACAGCGTTGATGACGAGGCGTTCGGCGACGCGGGCGCGGATGGTCCGCCGCCGGTCGGCATGGTCATCGCAGAGACCGAGGCTGAGATCCGCACCCTCACCGTCGGTCGGGCCGTACTCGAGCTCGACATGACGGGCTATCCGGTCGTGATGTTCCGGAACGCCGGCCACGGCGGCCTGTCGGTGGTGTACCGTCGGCCGGACGGCAACGTCGGATGGATAGACCCTGAACGCACCGTGTCGTCGAACGGACACGGTTCTGTAAACGGTTCTGGCGCATAAGCCTTCCAAAGGGGCGCGGTTCGGGCTATGCGGCCCGCGCCCGTCGCCTCCCCTCTTGGGCCGCCTGAACCTCGTAAGAGTGTGAGTCGAGACGATCATGGATATTGGTGAACTGCTCGTCCGGGACGGCGTCGTCCTGAGAAGCGGCGCGTCGTCCAAGCGACAAGCTCTGCACACCGTGGCCGCCTGCGCCGCCCAGGCGTTGGGCGTCACCGAAGACCGCGTGTTCGAGGCTCTGCAAGAGCGAGAGGCGCTTGGATCGACCGGGCTCGGTTCTGGCGTCGCCGTGCCGCATGCCCGCCTCGAGGGTCTGGACCGCGTGCGGGCGGTGTTCGTGCGGCTGGATACGCCGGTGGCTTACGACGCCGTCGACGATCGGCCGGTGGATTTGCTGTTCGCCCTGTTCGCCCCGCCGCGCGACGGCGCGGAGCATCTGCGGGCGCTAGCTGCGGTCTCGCGCGCCCTGCGGTCGCCGGAAATGCGGGAACAGCTGCGTCAGGCGCATACCGTCGACGCGATCCACGCCCTGTTCGTCACCAACGAGACGGCCACCGCCGCCTAAGGCGGTTTTCGTCGGCTAGTGGACGGAAACCGGGGCCAGTTCGTGGGCCACGGCGGCGGCGAAGGCCGTTTCGCGATCCAGCATGACCGCCAGCCGCTCGCCGTCGGCGCTGTGCACCGCATAGAGGGTCTGGTCGGGATCGATCATCAGGCCCTTGGCCTCTTCGACCCGCACGTCGGCCAGAACATCGGCCGCGCTGATCTCGCGCACATAGACGAGGTCGGGCGCGCCCAGCCCCTTCAGGTCTTCCTTGGTCATTATCGGCGTCATCAGGACCGCCTCCTTCGAAAAGACAACGCCGCAGCGCCCGGCGGGTTCGCCGGCGCGTCCAAGCGTCGCTATTGGGGTTGAGATCAGCCGAGGCTGATCGGAATGCGCTTGACGGTCGCGGCCTCTTCCGGCCGCTTCAGATCGACGTGCAGCAGACCGTGCTCCAGCGTCGCCCCCTCGACCTCCAGGCCGTCGGCCAGGACGAAGCTGCGCACGAAGCCCCGCGACGCAATGCCCCGATGCAGGAAGGCCTGGTCGCCCGCCGTCTCGCGCTTGCCGGCGATGGTCAGCTGGCGGCCTTCCAGAGTGATCGCCAGGTCGTCGGGCGAGAAGCCCGCGACGGCCAGGGAGATGCGCACACCGTGGTCGCCGATCTGCTCGACGTTGTAGGGCGGATAGCTCTCGGCCGCGGCCTTGGCGGCGCGGTCGATCAGGGCGCGGGTCTGATCGAAACCAAGAAGAAACGGGCTGTCAAACAGCACAGGGCGGCCGGTCATGATCAGTCCTCACATGAAGCGACTTGAGCCTCTGGCGCCCTGAAGCGGCGCGCCATTGGCTTCGAACCGGATATGGGAGCACGATCAGCACCCGGCAAGCCAGCGCAGCATTCAGCCCTTGAAGACATCCTTGGCGGCCCGACGCGCGGCGAACTCGGTGTCGTCACGGGCGGTCAGATAGGGGTTGAAGCGTCGCTCGACCCCCAGCGTCGTCGGCACGGTGGGTTCGCCGAGCGCGCGCCTGGTGAAGACTCCTTCGGCATGGGCGCGCGTCTCCGGCCGGTCGTCGACACTCAGCATGAAGCGGGCGTTGGACGCCGTGTACTCGTGCGCGCCGTAGAGGACCGTCTCGTCTGGCCAGGCCGCGATGCGTTGCAGGCTGTCCCACATCTGTTCGGGCGTGCCCTCGAACAGGCGGCCGCAGCCCAGGGTGAACAGGGTGTCGCCGGTGAATGCGATGTTGTCAGGGATCGAGCGGAACACGACGTGGCCGAGCGTATGGCCCGGGGTAGCGGTGACGTGCAGAGCCGTATCGCCGATCCGGACCACGTCGCCCTCCTCGACGATATGATCGACAGGCGCGACTTTTCGGACCTCCTCCGGTCCCCAGATGTCACAGTCTGTCTCGGCTTTCAGCCGTTCGTTGCCCTCGGTGTGATCGGGGTGCCAATGGGTGTTGATGATCCGATCCAGCTTGCCCCAGCCCAGCGACTGGATGGCATCAAGGATGACCTGGGCATCCGGCGTATCGATGGCGGCGACCGTCCCCGTCGCCTCGTCGCGGGCCAGGAAGGCGTAGTTGTCCTCGCGCGCCGGGAACAGGTGAACGGTCAGAGGCATGGTGCAGTCCTTGGTGGCGAGGCTTGATCCGCCATATAGTGGAGACCATGCGCCGCGCCATCGAGGATCTTCGCGCCTTCTACGGCGAGCCCCGGGGTGCCCTGGTGCGGCGACTGCTGGCCAGGCGTCTAGAGGACGCCTGGGGCGAGGCCGAGGGCTGCGACGTTCTGGGCGTCGGCTATGCGACGCCGTGGCTGGACGCCTTCGTCGGCGCGCGTCGCGTCATCGCCGCCATGCCGGGCGGACAGGGCGTGGAGCTGTGGCCTTCGGTTGGCAGAAACCGGACGCTGCTGGTCGACGACAAGCGCCTTCCGTTCGCGGCAGGCACCTTCGACCGCGTGCTGCTGGTCCATGCCCTGGAAGAGGCCGACGACCCGACCCTGCTGCTGACCGAGGCGGTTCGGGCGCTGGCTCCGGCCGGACGGATCATCCTGGCGGCAGCGGCGCGGGGCGGCATGTGGGCGCGGGCCGAGAGCACGCCGTTTGGCCACGGCCGGCCCTTCACGCGCGGTCAGCTGGAGCGGCTGGTGCGCGCCGTCGGGCTTGAACCCACGGCCTGGTCGCAGACGCTGTATATCCCGCCGTGGACGCCGATCCTGGGCATGGCCGACGGATTTGAGCAGATCGGGCGCCGCGTCGCGCCGGGCTTCGCCGGCGTCATCCTGCTGGAAGCGACGCGGCAGGCCTATGCCCGCATCCGCCCGTCCGGCCACGGTGCGCGGGTGACGGTCCCGCAAGGGGTCCTGCAGCCCCAGCCCGCGACGCGGTCGCGGCGTGACGGCCGCGGGGTGGAAGCGCGCGGCGAACCCCTGTAACGGCGGCCTCATGCACCGCCTGATCCTGATGCGTCACGCCAAGACCGAGCGCGCCGCCGCTTCCGGCCTGGACCGCGACCGCGCCCTGACCGAGCGCGGTCTGTCCGACGCCGCGCTGATGGGCCGCGTTTTGGCAGAGAAGAAGCTGCGGCCCGATCTGGCCCTGGTCAGCCCCTCGACCCGCACCCGCCAGACGTGGGACGCGGTGCAGGAGGCCTTTGGCGACGTCGAGGTCCGCATTGAACCCCGCCTCTACGACGCCTACCCTGATACTATCCGCCGCCTCGTTCAGGACGCCGAGGACGAGACCGGATGCCTGCTGGTCATGGGCCACAATCCGGGCATTCACACCCTGGCCTATGACTATCTGACGGAAAGCGCCGCCTCCCCCGCCATCCTGGACCGTCTGGCCGGCGGCTTCCCGACCGGAGCGGCGGCCGTGTTCGAGGTCGATGTCGCCGGTCGCTGCGCCTACGACGGCTTCCTGACGCCCAAGGCCTTCGGCGGTGGAGCCGAGGACTGATGGCAGAGCGCTACGCCTACAAGCTGCTCGACACCGCCGAATGGCGCGAGGCCGTGGCCGAGGGCGTCTTTCACGGCTCGGCGGTCGATCTGGCCGACGGCTACATACACCTGTCGACGGCGGCGCAGCTGGAGGAGACGGCGCGGAAACACTTCGCGGGCCGGACCGATCTCATGCGCCTGACCGTCGATCTGGAGGCGCTGGGCGACACGGTGGTCTGGGAGCCGTCGCGTGGCGGAGCGCTGTTTCCGCACATCTATGGTCCCCTGCCGACCACGGCGGTGACCGAGGCGACGCCTTTCGCATGCTGACAGCGCTTCTCCGCACCCTCGACCCGGAGACCGCGCACGGTCTGGCCATCGGCGGCCTGAAGCACGCGCCCCTGCCCGCGCCGCCACCGGATGATCCGATCCTCAGGACGTCGCTGGCGGGCCTAGAGCTGCCCAACCCGATCGGCCTCGCCGCCGGTCTGGACAAGAACGCCGAGGCCCTGATCGGCCTGTCCCGCCTAGGCTTCGGCTTCGTCGAGGCCGGGTCCGTGACCCCGCGAGCCCAACCCGGCAATCCGAAGCCCCGCCTGTTCCGCCTCTCGGAAGACCGGGCCATCATCAACCGGATGGGCTTCAACAACGGGGGGTTGGAGGCCTTCGCCGCCAACCTGTCGCGCCGCCCTTCTGGCGTCGTGGTCGGAGCCAACCTGGGGGCCAACAAGGACACGGAGGATCGCGCGGCGGACTATGTCGCCGGTCTTCGACGCCTCGCGGGCCTGTCCGACTACTTCACCGTCAACATCTCCTCGCCCAACACGCCGGGCCTGCGCGCGCTGCAGGGGCGTGAGGCGCTCGACGATCTGCTCGGCCGCGTGGGCGAAGCGCGGACGACGCCGGCGCCCGTCTTCCTCAAGATCGCGCCGGACCTGACGCCGGACGAGCTCGCCATGATCGTCGAGGCGGCGCTGGCGCATCGGATCGACGCCCTGATCGTCTCGAACACCACGCTGGACCGCCCCTCCAGCCTGCGCTCGCGCGACCGGGGCGAGGCCGGCGGCCTCTCCGGCGCGCCGCTGCGCGAGAAGGCGCACAAGGCGCTGATCCACGCCGCCGAGGCGGCGAAGGGCCGTCTTCCACTGATCGCCGTGGGCGGAATCGACAGCGGGGCGGAGGCGTATCGCCGCATCCGGGCCGGCGCCTCGGCGGTCCAGATCTACTCCGCCCTGATCTACGGCGGGCCGGGCCTGGTCGGCCGCATCAAGCGTGATCTGGCGGCCCGTCTGCGCGCCGACGGCTTCGCCTCGATGGCCGAGGCCTCCGCCAACCCTGCGTTGACGGAGCGTTAGGCCGCTTCGGTCATGGTGTTTTCCGGCAGGGGCCCGTGCGCCTCATTTCGGGGACGTGCATGTCGCAGGCCTATGAGGATTCGGCGCCGGACTGGACGCCCGCGATCCAGGCTCGCCGTCGCGCCCTGATGCAGCGCCTCGGCATGGGCGCTGCGACCGCCCTCATCTTCACGCCTGTGTTCGGCTGGCAGGTCTCGGCTCTCTGGTGCGTAGGCTATTTCCTCGTCCAGGCGCTCGACCTGTGGATTTTCGCGCCGGTCCTGTCTGGGCGGACAGAGCGCATGGGGCCGATCCGTAGCGCGGTCGGCAACGTCATGCTGTTCCTGAACGCCGCGGCCTTTGGCAGCCTCTCGATCCCGCTCTGGCTGCTCGGGGGCCCGATGGGCGGCGTCTGCGCGGCCATCGTGGCGGCCTCCGGTGCGATCTACGGCGTTATCAACTCGCCGGGGTCGCGCAAGGTTCTTGCGATCACGATCACGCCGCACTTCTTGTACATGGCCACCGTGCCGTTCTGGATGAGCCATTACGGAGCATCCCAGGCTTTCGTCATGGCGGTGATGATCTCCTTCTGCGTCTTTGGCGTCTATTGCGTCTCGACCTGGGAACGAATGAACCGTGCCCAGCAGGCCGAGAGCGCCGCTCGTCTGGAAGCCGACCGCAAACGTGCGGAGGCCGAACGCATCATGGCCAGCCGCCAGGCGTTTCTCGCCGCCGTGGGCCATGACCTTCGAACCCCCATCAGCGCCATAATGACCGGGGCCGCCGAGCTGGAAGCGGGGGCCAGGACCGGTTCGGCCCGCGCCCAGGCCGCCCTGATATCGGACGCCAGCGTCATGATGAAGGCGCTGCTGGACGACCTGCTGGACCACGCCAAGCTGGAAGGCGGTTATATGACGGTCGAGAGCGTAGACTTCAATCTGCGCAGTCTGATCGCCCAGACCCTGATGTTCTGGCAGGGCGAGGCCCGCGCCAAGGGACTGTCCCTGCGCGTCGAGGGCGCGTCATCTATGCCCGCTTCTGTAAAGGGCGATCCGATGCGGCTGCGCCAGGTGCTGAACAACCTGGTGTCCAACGCCATGAAGTTCACCGAAACGGGCTCCGTCACGCTGCGCCTTGCCTCCTGGCCCGAGGAGCCAGCCGAGCACGCCATCCTGATCGAGATCGTGGACACCGGTCCGGGCATGACCGCCGACCAGCTTTCGCGTCTGTTCACACCCTTTGATCAGTTGGCCGAAGGCGTCAGTGCCAGGCATGGCGGCACCGGCCTCGGCCTGTCGATCAGCCGCGACCTGATCCAGCTCATGGGTGGGCGACTGACCGCGCGCAGCCGACCCGGCGAAGGCGCGGCCTTTACCGTCTCTCTGGTCCTGCCCCAGGGCGACGCGGAAGCAACGGCTCCCCGCGCCTTCGGAGACGACACCCGTGGTGACATCGTCCGTAGCCTGACGCCGCGCAATCCGAGTTCGCGCGCGCCCCGCAAGACCCGATCGGTCGCTCCGGCCATGGAGCCGAGGCCGGAACTGTCGGCGACCGAAGCCCTGCTGGCCCAATTGGGGGCCGCACCACCGGTACCGACGACCCTGACGACGCAGGTCGCGCCTGAGCCGCAGCCCGCTCTGATCGAGACGCCTGCGGCGGCCACCCCGGAAACGCCCGTGACGGACCCAGCCGCCGACCGCCCACTCAGGGTTCTGGTCGTCGATGACCACGACATCAACCGCCGCGCCGTCGAGTTGATCCTGGCACCCCTGGGCTGCGATATCGCTACGGCCGCCGACGGTCTCGCGGCTCTCGCTCTGTGCGAAACGGGCGTCTTCGACGTCATATTCATGGACGTGCGCATGCCCGAGCTGGACGGCCGTGAAACGACGCGCCGTCTGCGCGCCGGAGGCGGTCTCAACGCCAACGTTCCCGTCATCGCCGTCACCGCCGATACGGCACCCGAAGACATCGCCGCCTGCATGGCCGCAGGGATGAACTACTTCGTCTCCAAGCCCCTGACCCCACCGATCCTGCTGGGTGCCCTGGAGCAGGTACTATCGGACGCCGAGACAGAGTCTGCCGAGACCGCCGCCGCCTGATTTGCGTCCCGTCGGCGCCCAAGCAGTGAGGCTCCGCGAGCCGAGCGGCAGCGCCCCTAAAGCTGCGCGATCAGATGCTCAGCCGACGAGACCTCGAAGGCACCGGGCTCCTCGATGTTCAGCTGGGTCACCACGCCGTCCTTGACCAGCATGGAGTAACGCTTGGACCGATGGCCCATGCCGCCCCGGCTGGCGTCCATGACCAGATCGACAGCGCGCGTGAAGTCGCCGTTGCCGTCAGCCAGCATCAGAACCGTGTCGGCGTCGACCTTCTGGCTCTCGGCCCAGGCGCCCATGACGAAGGGGTCGTTGACGGACAGGCAGGCGATGGTTTCGACGCCCTTGGCCTTCAGGGCATCCTTGTGATCGACGTAGCCGGGCAGATGGCGCGCCGAGCAGGTCGGGGTGAAGGCACCCGGAACCGCGAACAGGGCCACCGTCTTGCCGGCGAAGACCTCCTCGGTCGTGATCGGCCGGGGGCCGTCCGGGGTCGGCGTCATCAGGGTGGCGGACGGAATGCGGTCGCCGATCTGCAGGGTCATGGCAGGCTCCGGAAGGTCTGGGGTCACGCGGACATCGCGTTCGACCGGACTGATAGTCTCCGCCCGCGTCCGGGCCAAGCCCGCCCGCGACGCCATCGGCCCTTGCGCTCAAGTGCCGTCGCCCCGATCATCGGACCATGACCGAGTTTTCCTCCCTCGCCGGTCGTCTGCTGGTCGCCATGCCGGGCATTGGCGATCCGCGCTTCGAGCACGCGGTGATCATCGTCTGCGCCCACGGTCCCGATCACGCCATGGGCCTGAGGATCGACCGCCCAGCACCGGGCGTCGATCTGAAATCGGTGCTCGAAAAGCTCGACACGCCCGGTGCGGCCACGGCAACCGGTCGTCCGGTCCTGGTCGGCGGGCCGGTCGAAAAGGAACGCGGCTTCGTGCTGCACACCGACGACTGGATAATCGAGGATTGTTCAGTCGGCTTCGGCGAGGGCTTGGCCATGACCGGCACCCGTGAGGCGCTCGCCGCCATGACCCGCCCGGTCATGGGACCGCGCCGGTCCGTGCTGGCGCTGGGCTATGCCGGGTGGGGCGATGGTCAGCTGGAGGAGGAACTTGCGGACAACGTCTGGCTGGTCGCCGAGCCGGACCTTGATCTGCTGTTCGACACCGATTTCGAGACCAAGTGGGCGCGGGCTCTGGCCACCCTCGGCGTCGACGCCGCCATGTTATCGGGCCAGACGGGCCGGGCCTAGCCCGACCGCGCCTTCAGCGGTGCCACGCCGTCCGACACGCTCTCGTTCAGATAGACCTCGGCCTCCTGGGCCGGGAGCGCCGGGGCATAGCCGAAGCCCTGGCCGTAGTGGCACTGCTGATCCAGCAGCAGCCGCGCCAGGCCGGCGTTCTCTACGCC
The DNA here is from genome assembly GCF_001295975.1 of Brevundimonas sp. AAP58. GTDB lineage: Bacteria > Pseudomonadota > Alphaproteobacteria > Caulobacterales > Caulobacteraceae > Brevundimonas. The sequence continues at coordinate 67,367 of NZ_LJHU01000004.1, forward strand.
CTCGGCCACGACTTCCAGCGACAGGTCGCGACCCAGGTTGACGACCGACTTGACGATCTTGGCCGAGCCTTCGTCCTTGTCCATCGTCAGCACGAAGTAGCGGTCGATCTTCAGCGTATCGAACGGCAGTCGCGCCAGATAGGACAGTGAGGAGAACCCCGTGCCGAAGTCGTCAAGCGCCAACGAGGCCCCGGCGTCCTTCAGTTTTTGCAGGATCACGGCTGCGGACGCCGTGTCGCGCATGATGTCGCCTTCGGTCACTTCGAGCTTCAGCGCGCCCCTGGGCAGGCCGGTCTCGGCGATGACCCGGGCGACATCCTCGACCAGGTTCGGCCGTTCGATCTCTCCGACCGACAGGTTGACGCTACAGAACAGCTTTCCGGCCGTGGGATGACGATGCAGCCACTCGGCGAGCTGCCGCGCCGACTGTGTCATCATCATCAGGCCCAGGTCGTTCATCAGGCCCATTTCGTCGGTCAGGCCCAGGAACTCGTCCGGCGGCACCATGCCCCGTTTGGGATGACGCCAACGCGCCAGGGCCTCGAAACCCGCCACGGCGCCGGTGTGCAGGTTCACGATCGGCTGGAAGAAGGGCTCGATCTCTCCGCGTACGAAGGCGTTCCTCAGATCGGCTTCTAGTGCGAGGCGGCTGAGGCTGTCGCTCTCCAGCGAGCGGCCATAGGCGGCCGTGCCGCCGCGACCCAGCTTCTTGGCCGATCCCACGGCGAGTTCGACGCGCCGCAGCAGTTCCGCCGGATCGGCGGCGTCCGGACCGCCTTCGCAGGCCAGCGAGCCAATGGAGACGGTCGGATAGATGTCGAAGCCCGCCACGCGCAGCGGCTGCTCGAGGGCGTCGCGAATGCGGTCGGCGGCCTGCCCCAGGCCGCGCGGCACGATCGCGGCGAACTCGTCCTCCCCGATCCGGGCGGGATGCGCGCCATCCGAGAAAGCCGCCGCCATGCGAGAGCCCAGGGCCGAAATGACCATGTCGGTCCGCTCGTGGCCGAGCGCCTCGTTCAGCCGACGCAGGCGATCGACGTCGGCCACGATCATCTCATAGTCGCCCGGCGTCGTCAGGGTCTCGCCGACGCGCGCGAGAAAGGTCTTGCGGTCCAGCAGCCCTGTCAGGGCATCCTTGTCCGTCCCCGCGATCTTGGTGTCGAGCGCCACCATGCCGGCGGCGCGCAAGCCGTCTTCCAGCCAGACGCCGCGCCACAGACAGGTCTCGCCCGCCCGCATGCGCAGACGCACGACGACCTCGGTCCCTTCCTCGGCGGGCTTGAGGATCCGCTCGGCCAGCGCCCGATCCTGCGGCAGGGCCAGGGCGATGAAGGCGGCGCCGGAGCATTCGGGGGCGAGCGGCCCGAGACCCAAGGTGCGGGTCGCGCCCGTCAGGCGCAAGGAATCCTCCGCGGGCGTCCAGATCCACAGCGCGCTTTCGGCCGCGGCCAGGGCCTCGATCGCCGTGGTCGCGTCCCAGGTCAGGCTGCGGGATCGCGGGGTCACGTCGCGGGGTGTCCTTCAGGGCGCGCTAAACTCGTCCGACAAGAGGCCGAACAGGAGATGATCTGCCCATACGCCGTTAATTTTGAGATAAGCTCGGGCTTCGCCCTCCTTGCGAAACCCGGCCTTCTCCAGAACCCGCCGCGACGCGAGGTTGCTGGGGATGCAGGCCGCCTCGAGACGATGCAGTCGCACTGTATGGAACGCGAACCCCGCCATGGCCTTTACAGCGGCCGTCGCCAGCCCCCTTCCAGCGAAAGGCTGGCCGATCCAGTAGCCCAGCGTGCCGGTCTCGGCGACGCCCCGGCGGACGTTGGACAGGGTGATGGCCCCGTAGAGCGTCCTCCCCTTCGGATCAAAGACGAAGAAGGGCCAGGCGTGACCCTGATCCATCTCGCGCGCATAGAGGCCGAGCCGTCGTCGAAAGGCCGCGCGGGTCAGGTCGTCATCCGGCCACATGGGTTCCCAGGGCTTCAGATAAGCCTGTGAAACGTAGCGCAGATCGGCCCAGGCTTCGAAGTCGCCGGAGCGGGGTGGACGCAGCATAACCGCGTCCCCCTCCACCAGGGGACCGGTCGCGTCCGTCATCCAGTCCAGCAGGGCCATGAGAAAAGCCTAACCTGTCTGGCTTCGCGATCCCATAGCTGTCGCCCGCCGGTTTCCACGCGCCCGGCGAAGCTCTAGATTGCGGCCATGCCCGCAGACAGCGCCCCCGCAGCCACCACAGCCCAAGGCACACCGCCTCCTCAGGGGTTCGGCCGGGGGTTCGTGCTGGACACCTGGTACTTCGCCGCCCTTGCCCGCGAGGTGGCACCGGGGTCGATGAAGCGGCACGAGCTGCTCGGTGAGCCGGTCCTGATCGGGCGAACCAAGGCCGGCCGACTGTTCGCCATGCGCGACATCTGCCCCCACCGCGCCGCGCCCCTGTCGGCCGGGCGGATCGTCGACAAGGGGGACGGGGCCGAGACGGTGGAATGCCCCTATCACGGCTGGCGCTTCCGGACGGACGGCGTCTGCGCCGCCATCCCCTCGCTGGTCGACGACCAGGCCTTCGAGGCCGAGCGCATCCGGGTGCGGTCCTATCCGGTCGCCGAGAGCCAGGGGATGGTGTTCGTCTTCCTGCGCTCGGACCCCCGCTCCGACGCCGAGCCGGATCATCCGCCCCCGACGTTCCCGGGCGTGGTGGGCGGCGGGGCCAAGCTGGTCGAGGCGATGGACTTCGACAGCCACATCGATCACGCCGTCGTCGGCCTGATGGACCCGGCGCACGGCCCCTATGTGCATCAGCAGTGGTGGTGGCGCTCCGAGCATTCGATGCACGAGAAGGCCAAGCGCTTCGAGCCGCGCGAGCTGGGCTTCGCCATGGTGCGGCATGCACCGTCGTCGAACAGCCGGGCCTACAAGATCCTGGGCGGGGCGCCGGCGACAGAGATCACCTTCCGCCTGCCCGGCTATCGCTGGGAGCATATCCAGGTGGGGGAGCGTCAGGTGCTGGCCCTGACCTGCCTGACGCCAGTGACAGAGACAAAGACGCGGATCACCCAGATCTTCTGGTCCGATCACTGGGTGTTCGGCCTCGCCAGGCCCTTCCTGCGGATGGGCGTGGTCGCCTTCCTGAAGCAGGACGGCGGCATGGTGAACCTGCAGAACGAGGGGCTGCGTTACGACCCGGCCCTGATCTGGATCGACGACGCCGACACCCAGGCCAAGTGGTACCAGCAGCTGAAGCGCGAATGGACGAAAAGCCGGGCCGAGGGCCGCGGCTTCGTCAATCCAGTCAAGCCTGCGACGCTGCGCTGGAAGAGCTAGGGGCTATCTCGCCCGGGCACCGGCCAGAAGGGCGTCCACCTGGCGGCCGACGTGATCGGCAAGCTGGTCTACGGTCCAGCCGTCGTAGGCGGCGCGGCGGTAGTTGGACAGATAGGCGTCCCAAGTCAGCTCGGTCAGGAGCGGCACGTCCGCGTCCTGCTTGAGCTCGCCCGAGGCCACGCCGTCCCGGAGGATGCCCGCGATGACGTCGGTCAGGGCCCGGGTCGCAGCGCGCTGGCGGGTCTCGGCGGCGACGGGCTGAAACCAGGACCGGGCCACGATGGCCTGGAACAGCGGCAGCTGGTCGATCGAGCCGTGGTAGCCGGCCGAGAGGGCGTTCACGAGCCGGTCGCGGGTCGAGCCGTCGCCCGCGCCGTTCTTCATGGTCTCGGCCAGGCCCGCCATGTCCTCGGTCAGGACGGCCTCGAACAGCTCGGCCTTGTCCTGAAAGTTGGCGAAGACGGCGCCCGTCGACATGCCAGCGCCCTTGGCGATGTCGCGGATCGTGGCCGGCTCGTAGCCGCGCTCGGCGAACAGGTCGCGGGCGGCGTCGAGCACCTTTTGCCGGGTGCGGACCTTGGCGGCCTGCCGGCGGTTCAGCCGGGGCTCGGCCGAGGCGGAGGAGGACGGAGAAGAGGCGGTCGACGCGGACTCACGCATGAACACGGATACTCTTTTTGACTGTCGCCATGCGGAGGGGGGAGCACATGGCCGGTGAACGGGCTGGAGCAGGCCGGGAAGACCGGCGGCGGCCGGAAAACGGACGCGCACGGACGGTCCTCGCAAGGCACCGCCCCGGAGAAGTCGCCGCTTTCATCAGCAAAGGATGACCAAAATGGGTCGTGAAAAGAGTTAAATCGACTGTCGCGACCGCAGGGCGCGGGTCGGCCTGTCGCGACGATCCTCGGGCGAAGCGGCCCGGAACACCTCGCGGAACTTGTCGCGGCGCTCGTGGATCGACGCCAGCACCAGCCCCATCGGCACGCCCAGATCGACCAGGGTGTTTTCGGCCAGCTGCAGGCTGGCCTCGGTGGTCTCGGGCACGGCGTCGGTCACGCCGAGCGCATAGAGTCGGGCAGCGTGCCGATCATCGCGGGCGCGCGCGATGATCGGCAGGTCCTGGCGCAGCGCGCGGGCGGCGACCACCACCTCATCCACCTTGCCGGGCGCGTCCATGGTGACGACGAGGGCTCTGACCTCGTCGATGCCGCAGAGCCTCAGCAGCTCGGGTCGGCTGGCGTCGCCATAGGAGACGTCGAAGCCCTCGCGCCGGGCCGCCGCCACGGTGGAGACGTCGCTGTCCACCGCGATGAATCTCTGGCCATGCTCGGTCAGCATCTCCGCCACCAGATGCCCGACGCGGCCGAAGCCGACGATCAGGACGTCGCCGGACTGGGGCGCGGGGTCAGTCGGCACGGGGACCGGTTCGGCCGGTGCCGCCTTCAGCAGCCGCTCGGCGATCATGGCCATCAATGGCACGGTGAAGATGCTGATCGTGGCCGAAACCAGCACGCCCTGGGTGAAGCCGGGATCTGCGATGCCCTCCACCAGGCCGGTGTTCAGGATGACGAAGGCGAACTCGCCGGCCGGGCCCAGCAACAGGGCGGTCTCGATGGCGGAGCGAAGCGGCACGCCCCAGAGCCGGGCGAGGCCAAGGATCAGCCCTGCCTTGATCGCCGTCAGCATCAGCGCCACGCCGAACACGCCCGCTGGATTGGCCGCAACGGCGTCGAGATCGAGCCCGATACCGACGCCTACGAAGAAGACCCCGAGCAACAGGCCCTTGAAGGGCTCGATGTTGACCTCGATCTCGCGGCGATACTCGGTCTCGGCCAGCAGCAGGCCGGCGATCAGGGCGCCCAGACTCATCGACAGGCCGGCGGCCTCGGCGGCCACGCCCGCGCCGACGATGATCAGCAGGCACAGGGCGACGAATAGCTCCTGCTGGCCGCCGCCGTGGGCCCGGCTCTTGGCGACGGAGCGGAACAGGGGGCGGAGCACGACGCGACCGCCGATGACCAGCAGCGCCACGCCGAGCGCTGCAGGCGCCAGCGTCAGGAGGGCGCGGCCGATATCGGGCGCGTTCATCTCCGCCCCGCCGGCGGCGATCGCGGCGAGCACCGTCACGCTGACGAGTATCGGAGCGACCGCGAGATCCTGAGCCAGCAGGGTGGCAAAGGTCGCCCGACCCGCCGCCCCCTTCATGCGGCCCCGCTCGGCCATGACGGGCAGGACCACGGCGGTGGACGACAACGACAGGCCCAGCCCCAGCACGGCGGCGCTGGCCAGAGGCTGGCCCATCAGCATGAAGACGGCCGCCAGCACCGCCGAGCACAGGGCGATCTGGCTCATCCCCAGGCCGAAGACAAGACGGCGCATGGCGCGCAGGCGGTCCCACGACAGCTCCAGCCCGATCATGAACAGCAGGAAGGCGACGCCCAGTTCCGACAGCTGGGCCAGCTGTTCGGCGTCGGAGATGGTCAGGACCGACAGCCAGGGCACCACATCTGAAAACCGTCCTAACCCGTCGGGTCCCAGCAGCACGCCTGCCGCCAGAAACCCAAGCACGGGGCTGATCTTCCAGCGACTGAACAGGGGCACGACGACGCCTGCCGCCGCCAGGAAGACGACGAGGTCCTTGTATTCGCCGCCCCCGCCGTGGGCCCCCGCCATGTCGTCTCCCGATGAATGGATCGTCCGGCATGGTCGCTGTCGCCGGGGGCGTCGCGCAAGGGCCTTGGCCGCGAAATCGTCCGGCGCTGGAGCAAGCCGACGCGGTTCGCTAAGAACAGCGTCATGATGCGCGCCCTGAACCACCTGTTCGTCGACCATCCTCGCGAGGTTGGCGAGACCTATCTGCACCATGCGGCCGCCGCATCGCGGTTCGGGCTCAAGCTGGCGCGCCTGTCGGCCTGCGCCTTCACCCATGCGGTCGTGCCCGGCGTGTACAAGACTACGGTGTCGGACGAGATCAAGCGGATGGCCGACGACCTCGGCTACCGGGCCCAGGTGGCGCGCGAGTGCCGCATGAAGGACGCCGGCGCCTTCGACCCCGGTCTCTAGGAGACGCCGCCATGACCCAGCCCCAGGCCTTGGCCGGCGTGCGCGTGCTCGATCTGTCCCGCGTCCTGGCGGGTCCGTGGGCGACCCAGATGCTGGCCGATCTGGGGGCCGAGGTCATCAAGATCGAGCGGCCCGGCGTCGGCGACGATACCCGCCAGTGGGGACCTCCGTTCACGACGAAGGCTGACGGATCGAGGGGCGACGCGGCCTACTTCCTGTGCGCCAACCGGGGCAAGAAGTCCGTCGAACTGGATATCGCCACGCCAGAGGGCGCCGACACGATCCGAAAGCTGGCCGCGACATCCGACGTGCTGGTCGAGAATTTCAAGGTCGGGGGCCTGAAGAAGTACGGCCTGGATTACGCCAGTCTGGCCGAGATCAACCCCCGCCTGGTCTACTGCTCCATCACCGGCTTCGGCCAGACGGGCCCCCGCGCCGAGCAGGCGGGCTACGACTACATGATCCAGGCCATGGGCGGGCTCATGTCCATCACCGGCCAGCCTGATGGTGCCCCGGGTGCCGAGCCGATGAAGGTGGGGGTGGCCGTGGTCGACCTGGCCACCGGCCTCTACGCCTCCAATGCCATCCTGGCGGCCTTGCTGCACGCGAGGGCCACAGGTCAGGGTCAGCAGATCGATATCGCCTTGTTCGACGTCCAGGCCGCGATGCTGGCCAATCAGGCGACGAACTATTTCGTGTCGGGCGTCTCGCCGACCCGCATGGGCAATGCCCATCCCAATCTGGTGCCCTATCAACCCTTTCCCTGTGCCGACGGCAGTGTGGTCATCGCGGTGGGTAACGACAGACAGTTCCGGATGCTCTGTCAGGCGCTCAAGGCAGACACGCTGATCGCTGATGCCCGCTATACGACCAATGCTGGTCGTATCGAGAACCGGTCCGATCTGATCGGCGCGATCTCGGAGATCACGGGCAACTGGACCATGAACCAGCTAATGGACACGCTCGAGGCGGCGGGCGTCCCATGCGGGCCGATCAATACGGTCGACCAGGTCTTCGCTGAGGCCCAAGCGAAACACCGGGTCCTTGAGGTCGAGCTCAAAAGGGCCGATCTGGCCGCACCCCTTCGTACCGTCGCGAGCCCTATCCGAATGTCGGCCACGCCAGTTACCTATTCTGGGCCACCTCCTACGTTGGGTGCGAACACAACCGAGATACTGGGCGAGATCTAGGGCGGATCGAGGATCAGTTTCGCCGCAATCCAAAGCAGAGCCACACCCAGAACCACAGCGGTCAAGCTGAACGCCATTCCCTGCCACGCCAGGGGGCGGAAACGTCGAGGCAGGCTCGTGCCCCAGAAGCCGCCGGTGGCAAACGTCGCCAAGGCCATCAGGGTGCCTGTGGTCCGCACTGCCGGTGACGCCTTGGGCAGATCGTCATAGGACGCATCCGCGAATTCGCCTGCCCTGACACGCGCGAGGAGGTCTCGCGCGGTCTCAATCTCGGAAGCGTGGGCCATCAGTCGAATGCCGAGCGCGCGTTGCATCAGCGGATCGACCGTCGTCTGGAAGCGATCGGTCACGGTGACCTGAATCCCGTGAGACTCGAGGAAGGCCGCCGCCAGATCGGCTTCGTATACGTCGGTGAAACGGGCGATCTCGCGCAGCGCCACCGGACGCAGCCTTACAGATCCAGAAGCGCCCGCGCCGGGTCTTCCAGCAACTGCTTGATGCGCACCAGGAAGGTCACGGCTTCCTTGCCGTCGACCAGGCGGTGATCATAGCTCAGCGCCACATACATCATCGGCCGGATCTCGACCTGACCGTTCACCGCCATCGGCCGCTGGACGATGTTGTGCATGCCCAGAATGCCCGACTGGGGCGCGTTCAGGATCGGCGTCGACATCAGCGAGCCGTAGGTGCCGCCGTTGGTGATGGTGAAGGTGCCACCCTGGAGCTGGTCCAGCGTCAGCTCGCCATCACGCGCCGCCTTGCCGAGCGCCCCGATCCCCTTCTCGATGCCCGCCAGCGTCAGCTGGTCGGCGTCGCGCAGCACCGGCACGACCAAGCCCTTGTCGGTGCCGACGGCTACGCCGATGTCGTAGTGGTTCTTGTAGATGATGTCGGTGCCATCGATCTCGGCGTTGACGGCCGGGATTTCCTTCAGGGCGTGGACCACCGCCTTGGTGAAGAAGGACATGAAGCCCAGTTTGACGCCGTGGGCCTTTTCAAAGGCGTCCTTGTACTGGTTCCGCAGCGCCATGATCGCCGTCATGTCCACCTCGTTGAAGGTGGTCAGCTGGGCGGCGGTGTTCTGGCTCTCCTTCAGACGGCGCGCGATGGTCTGGCGCAGGCGCGTCATCTTCACGCGCTCCTCGCGGGGGTGGTCCGCGCGCGGGGCCGGGGCGGCCGCCGGAGCGGGAGCGGCCGCGCCGATGGCGGCGAGCGCATCGCCCTTGGTGATGTTGCCTTTCGGACCCGTCGGCGTGATGGCGGCGGGGTCGAGATTGTTCTCGGTCACGACGCGCTGGACCGCCGGGGACAGGACGGCGTCGCCGGCCGGAGCCTTGAAGGCGGCCGAGCCGGTGTTGGCCG